>NZ_JBEXWP010000010.1:0-78541 GCF_040629895.1 Streptomyces sp. NPDC005866 | reverse complement strand
CGGCGCGGCAGGAGTGGACGGTGCGACCGGCCCGACCGGCCCGACCGGCGCGGCAGGAGTGGACGGTGCGACCGGCCCGACGGGTGCGGCAGGAGTGGACGGTGCGACCGGCCCGACGGGTGCGACGGGTGCGGCAGGAGTGGACGGTGCGACCGGCCCGACCGGCCCGACCGGCGCGGCAGGAGTAGACGGTGCGACCGGCCCGACGGGTGCGACGGGTGCGGCAGGAGTGGACGGCGCGACCGGCCCGACCGGCCCGACCGGCGCGGCAGGAGTGGACGGCGCGACCGGCCCGACGGGTGCGGCAGGAGTGGACGGTGCGACCGGCCCGACCGGCCCGACCGGCGCGGCAGGAGTAGACGGTGCGACCGGCCCGACGGGTGCGACGGGTGCGGCAGGAGTGGACGGCGCGACCGGCCCGACCGGCCCGACCGGCGCGGCAGGAGTGGACGGCGCCACAGGTGCGACCGGTCCGACCGGCCCGACCGGCGCGGCAGGCACCACACAAACGCAGTTGCTGGACTCGCCCTTGAACCCCCAGACGATCCCCGCCGGCAGCACGGTGACGTTGCAGGGAGGGGACTGCACCACCCTCGGGTCGTTCGTGGCCGTCAGCGGCGGCGAGAACCAGGTGGGGGGATCGGGTGAGGTGCAGACGCTGACGAGCTCTCCGGGTAACTCCTGGACCATCTCTGTCCACAACCCTGGCGTCGACGCCGCGACCGTCAACGTCACGTCGGTCTGCCAGCCGGTCTGATCCCGGGCGAAGAGCGATTTCAGGCCGCAACGGCAGCCAGTTCTTCATCAGTTACGCCGACCCCCAGGCCCGTAAGCCGGAGGCTTGGACACCTTTCGGGACCGTTCTGAGCGGCCTCGACGTCCTGAAGTGGATCGGAAAGAACCGAACTCGGAACGGCCCTCCGACGGCAGGCCCAAGAAGCCCGTGATCATCGAATCGGTGACCGTTCGGCAGTGATCCGCCGCAAGCGACAGCACCCATAAGAGGACCCCATGAACCCAACCATCTGCCTGGGCATGATCGTAAAAAACGAATCGAAGATCATCGACCGCTGCCTGACCGCGGCGAAAGAGGTGATCGACACATGGGTCATCACCGACACCGGCTCCACCGACGGTACCCAGGACATGATCCGCCTGGCGCTCGACGGAATCCCGGGCGAACTGCACGAAGTGCCCTGGGTGAACTTCGGATACAACCGCACCCTGAACATCCGGTACGCCCGCGGCAAGGCCGACTATCTCCTACTGCTGGACGCGGATCTCGAAGTGCTGCGTGAGGGCGAGATTCCCCCGCTGACCGCCGACGAGTACATGCTGTGCCATGACGGCGACACTTCGTTCCGTATGCCGCGGCTCGTCCGCGGCGACCTGCCGTGGCGGTACGAAGGCGTTACCCACGAATACCTCACCTGTGACCAACCTGTACGCCGGGAGAACCTGGATGCCCTGGTCATCCGCGACCACGGCGACGGCGGCTCCAGGCACGACAAGTTCGAGCGCGACGCACGTCTGCTGAACCTGGAACTCCAGCGCGACCCGGACAATCCGCGCACTGTGTTCTACCTGGCGCAGACCATGCGGGACCTGGGCCACACGGCCGAGGCGATCGACCTCTACGAGCGCCGCGTCGCCATGGGTGGTTGGGAGGAGGAGTTGTATTACTCCCTGTATCAGATCGGCCTCCTCAAGGCCGCTGTCTCGGACTGGCCGCACGCAGCGGAGGCCTTCACCAAGGCGTGGGAGACCCGGCCGCAACGGCTCGAGGCCTGCTACCAACTTGCCTCGCGGCTACGGAAGATGGAGCGCTACCACACTGCACACGCGCTGCTCGGCAGCGGGATCCGCAAACCCCTGCCCTCGGCGGACATCCTGTTCACCCAGCCCTGGGTGTACCGGTGGGGGCTCCTCTTCGAGTACTCGATCACCGCCTACTGGGTGGGGGACTACGGCCGGTCCATCGTCGCCTGCGACGAACTGCTGTCGATGAACGACCTCCCTGAGGCCGTTCGCGAACAGGTAGAGAAGAATCGGGTGTTCGCCGTCGAGAAGCGCCGGGAGTCTCGTCGTTCGGCCGATGTCGGCGGCGTCGGCCAGTAGGCGGCTCACGCGAGTTCCGAAATCCCGGCGGACCACGGCGACCAACTCGAATGCCGATCTCGCGCAGTGCTGCGGTCAGGGCGTCGTTGCGGCGGGCGGCGGTGATGACGAACACCCGGGTGCCGTCTTGCCGGACTGCTCCGCGCAGGCATTTGCCGTCCACGGCGAACGCGCGACGGCACAGTGCGGCTACGACCCGGAAAGGGCCATGGCCATGAGCCTGTTCATCGCCAAGGTCCACGGCCTGGCCGTCGCCGAGCACGCCCGCGGCCAGGGCATCGCCGCCGCACTGCTCAAGCGGACCTGGCAGGTCTACGAGCAGCTGGGCTGTACGGCTCCTACGAAGCCGACCGCGATCACGGCGCCTTCTACACCCGGTGCGGCTACACCGTCCACGTCCCCGGCGAGCGCTTCGCCCTCGACCGCGTCGCCCTCCCCTTCAGGCTCGGCGCCGGCGACGACCAGTGCATGTTCACCCGCTGGCGCCCCGTCACTGACCGAGCAGCGCACTACAGCGGAGGACCCCGGCGATGCAATCACTGGGGTCCTCCGCTGTAAACCGGCCCCTGAGCTGGGCCGCAGCCGCTTAGCGTTGTTTTTCCCGCGAGAACTGCTGGGACCCCATGACCCCCGCGAGTTCGCGAAAACTGAAGGGTTCTCGGCGGGAACCCGAGGGTCCGGTGCCCTGATGTCAGGGGGTGGACCCGTGGGCTCGTGGTGAAGTCGCGGGGTCGGTCTCCAAAGGTCGCTCCAGGAGAGCGCGGGCGGAGTTCGCGTAGCGGATCGCGGTCTTCTCGTCCAAACCGAAGACCTCGGCGAGGTGGAGCGGGTCCGGGCCGTGGACAAGGGCTTCTTCGAGCTGACGGTCGACGCGGAGCTGCTCCAGGGTGGCGTCCTGGCCGTGGAGCTCGTGTCTGATCCACCAGCCGCTGACCGGCCCGGTCTCCAGCGCAGTCATCTGGTTGATGAGTTTCACAGGCCACTGCCGACCGGTGAGGGTCGGTCTTACACGGCCTCCGCAGGCCTGACATCCCGCCCGTCCGGCGGTAGGTCCGACAACTACGTTGTCGGACAAGGCGATCCTGCCATGAATCTGCGGCCCTCCGGGCCGCCGGGGCGAGGATGCCCTACACCTCCACCCTGAAGGGTGGAGCACTGGGCAAGTGTTCGGTAGCGCCCGAGGAGGAGACTCACCGCCCGCTCAACTGGCGACAGTCGAGCGGGCGGGAGCATGTGCGGTGTCAGGGGCGCCGGCGGTCGCGGGTACGCCGGTGGAGGCACTGGCGTTGACATGTGCGGCGGAGGCGCCGACGGTCGCATGACCGGCAGCGGGCGCACTGGCGGCCGCCGGTCCCGCCGCGACGACCCGGCGGGGTGCCGCCTCGGCGGTACGGCGCTGCGGGCGGGCCGCCTTCGGTGTGGCGGTCGGCGCGGGCAGGGTGAACCACACGACCTTGCCGTCGTCGTGCGGCCGTACCCCCCAGCTCTCGCTGACGGCGGCCACCATCGCCAGGCCTCGTCCGCAGGTGGCCATCGACGCGATGTCGGTCCCGTCCTCGACCACCGGGAGGCGCGGATCATGGTCACGGACCGACACTGTGAGGCGGTCGAGCTGGAGCTCGATCTCCACGGTGCAGTTCTTGTTGGGCTGGGCGTGCCGGTGGACGTTGGTCAGCAACTCCGTCACGCCGAGCGCGGCCCGGTCTATGAGCGGGTCCAGACGCCAGTAGCGCAACTGTGCAGATACGATTCTGCGGACCTGGCCGATCCGCGAGGGCAGGGCTTGGAGCTCCACCGAGCAGTGTCTGCTTGGGTGTTCGATCACGACTGCGACTCCCCGACGTGAGGTCCGGAAGAACACGGAGAACGGATCCAGCAGGGTGCCGCCGTCCATGGGGCCGCCTGCTGTCGTGGCCGGCGGGCTGGTTCGCAGCGTTATCGCCGGTAAACCCAGAGTGACGTGAGACAAGCGTGACCCAGCGCGTACGGTCCCGCAACTCGCCGTGGTTCAGCGGTCACGCCCAGCGGCTCGCCGTACCGCCTCGATGAAGCGGCGCGCCGCGGGCGGCCCGGGCTCGCCCGGTGCCGGATCGTGGTCGCCCAGGGTGAGTGAGTAACGCTGGCCGTTGAGGTCGGCCTTGGCCCGGTCCTCCGACGCGAACCATGGCTTGGAGGCTCGCACCGCCTGCACGGGCGCGCTGTCGATCTCGCTGCCGTAGCTGGTCAGCAGCTGCAGCCTGCCGTCGCTTATCCGGACCTGCCCGGCCCGGGTGAGCGAACGCAGCCGCTTGTCGATCCGCACGCCCTTCGCCGTGAACTCCGGCTCCGCCATCCTGCCCCGCCCCTTCGAGTGTGTCGGTCGCCGGCCCGGAAGCTTGTGGCCCCCGCCGGCGCGCTCCAGCTCGTCTCTTGATCCAGTGTGCGTCCCCGTTCGGGACGTTCGTCCCGTCCGGTGGCAGTCTGCCCGCCCTCGGCGAGGAGCACCAGTGCGCACAGGCCGCTGGGCAGGGGGCGCTCGGAGCACTCGCCGCGATGCGCCCCCGAAGGGTTCGCGCCACTGTTCCCCAGGGGGCCTTTGAGGCGCTCAAAGATGCGTTTATGCAGGTGAGAAGCTATGCGGAAGGTGCTTATGATCGATGCGTCGGCCGCGCTCGGACGCCGTCGGCGCGAAGCCTAAGGAGTCCCGCCGTGAGCACCACCCCGCAGATCCGAACCGGCGCCACCCTCGACGTCGACCACAGCGACACCGAGTACCGCGGCTGGCTCAAAGAAGCCGTCCGCAAGGTCCAGGCGGACGCGAACCGCTCGGCGGACACCCATCTGCTGCGTTTCCCCCTGCCCGAGGCCTGGGGCATCGACCTCTACCTCAAGGACGAGTCGACCCACCCCACAGGAAGCCTCAAGCACCGGCTGGCCCGCTCGCTCTTCCTCTACGGCCTGTGCAATGGCTGGATCCGGCCCGGCCGTCCCGTGATCGAGGCGTCCAGCGGCTCGACGGCCGTCTCCGAGGCGTACTTCGCCAAGCTGATCGGCGTGCCCTTCATCGCCGTCATGCCGCGTACGACCAGCTCGGAGAAGTGCCGGCTCATCGAATTCCACGGCGGGCAGTGCCACTTCGTGGACGACTCCCGGAAAATGTACGAGGAGTCCGCGCGCCTCGCGGTGGAGACGGGCGGCCACTACATGGACCAGTTCACCTACGCCGAACGGGCCACGGACTGGCGCGGCAACAACAACATCGCCGAATCCATCTTCCGTCAGCTGGAGTTGGAGCGGTTCCCGGAACCGGCGTGGATCGTCGCCACGGCGGGGACCGGCGGTACGTCCGCGACCCTCGCGCGCTATGTCCACTACACCCAGCGCGACACGCGGATCTGTGTCGCCGACCCCGAGAACTCCTGCTTCTTCGAGGGCTGGACCACCGGCGATCCGGACGTCACCTGCGACTGCGGGTCCCGGATCGAGGGCATCGGGCGGCCGCGGATGGAACCCAGCTTCGTGCCCGGCGCCATCGACCGGATGATGAAGGTGCCGGATGCGGCGAGCGTGGCGGCGGTACGGGCGCTGGAGCGGGCGATCGGGCGGAAGGCGGGCGGTTCCACCGGGACCGGGCTGTGGAGCGCGCTGAAGATCGTCGCCGAGATGGTGGCGGCGGGGCGCACGGGGAGCGTGGTGACGCTGCTCTGCGATCCGGGGGACCGGTATCTCGACAAGTACTACTCGGATTCCTGGCTGGAGGAGCAGGGGCTGGACATCGCGCCGTACTCAGCGGCGATCGAGGCTCTGCTGGACACTGGGGTCTGGCCGGGATAGGCGCGGGGGGTCTGCGGGCAGTTCGGAGGCGGCGCGTGGGTCTGCGGGCCGTTCCCGGGGGCGCGGTTGCCTGTTGCTCGTGGCGCTCGCTCGGCGGAGCCGGATCCGTCAACTGTCTGCACCCTCAGTCGGTTTCGCCCGCCACCACCAGACGGCGCAGGTGCTCGGAGATCTCCGCCCGTGCCGCCGCGGGCAGCCCGGCGTCCGTGACCAGCGTGTCGACCTGCTCCAGCTTGGCGAACGAACTCAGGCCCACCGTGCCCCACTTGGTGTGGTCGGCGACCACCACGACCCGCCGTGCCGACTGCACCAGGCGGCGGTTGGTCTCCGCCTCCGCGAGGTTCGGCGTGGAGAGCCCTGCCTCGACCGATATGCCGTGCACACCGAGGAACAGCAGGTCGAAGTGGAGCGCCGCGATCGCCTGGTCGGCCACCGGGCCGACGAGCGAGTCGGACGGGGTGCGCACTCCGCCGGTCAGGACGACGGTCGCCGCGCCCTGCCGCTGCCCGGAGACGCGCTGCGCCGCGTGGAAGACGTCCGCGACCCGCACCGAGTTCGTCACCACGGTCAGGTCGGGTACCTCCAGCAGTTGATGGGCCAGCGCGTACGTCGTCGTTCCGCCGGACAGGGCGATCGCCGTACCCGGTACGACCAGTTCGGCGGCGGCCCGGGCGATGTCCTCCTTGGCGGTCAGCTCCAGCCCCGACTTGGCCTCGAACCCCGGTTCGTGCGTGCTCGCCTCCACCACCGGCACCGCACCGCCGTGCACCTTCTCCAGTACGCCCTGCCGGGCCAGCGCGTCCAGGTCCCGCCGTACGGTCATGTCCGACACACCGAGCTTGCGGGTCAGTTCGTTGACCCGTACGCCACCCCGGCGCCGGACCTCGTCCAGGATCAGGGCGCGGCGCTGCTCCGCGAGGAGGTTCTGGTTCTCGCTCACGTACGCTCCGGTCCTCTCGCCTCAAGCCGTCCGACACGCCCTGCGTACCGGCTCCGACCAGGACATTCCGCCCGGCTCCGGTGCGTGGGCGCCCCATCCTTTCACGGGACCAAGGCGGTTGCGCCACTCCCTGTGTCGGTGCGCACATGTCATTCGGTCACCACGTGTTCCACCAGGTGTCACACACAACGGGGAGATTCCGTGACGAGTGGTGTGTGTCACACCGGAATCGGAGATCCTGAACCCCGCACGGACACAGACCATCGGCGCGTCACGGGGAAGTGCGAGAAGAGTGGAACGCGCGCAGGAACACACCACCGGCGACCTCGCGGAGCGGCCGACGGCGACCGGGACCGCACCCGGCCAGCAGCCCGGTGCCACGCGGCCCGACCCGGCCGAACGGCTCGCAGTCGGGACGACCGGCCCGGCCGAACGGCTCGCGGTCGAGACGAACGGCCCGCCTGAGCGGCCGACAGCCGAGAAGAGCGGGTCCGCCCAGCGGCTCCCCGGTGGGAAGACCGACTCCGCCGAGCGGTCCGCCCTACCGGAGATCGACCTGGAACTGCTGGTGCACGGCGTCGGCGGCTCCACGCCCGAGAAGATGCTCGACGATCCGCGCACGGTACGGATCACCGGCGACGACACGGCCGCCGTCTTCCGGCGCGCCGAGGACGTCGACGCCGAGTCGCGGCCCGGCGACTACCGCGACCGTCCGGTGCCCGAGGCCTACGTCTGGTGCAAACTCACCTCCGGCGACGCCTCCCGCGCTCTGTGGCTGCTGCTCCTGCCGTTCATGGTGGTCAACCTCGCCCACTGGATGCGCCCCGCCGCCCAGGACCGGCCGCGCACCGTGCGTCTCTACGGCCTGCTGGTCCGGCTCGCCGGGCTCACCCTGACGGTGTTGCTGGTCGCGGCCGCCTGCGAGGTCGCCCTGGACCTGACCGCCTGGCAGTGCGCGGGCGTCACCGCCTGCGCCCGCCGGCACTCCTGGCTCGCTTTCCTGTCACCCTCCGGCTCCGACGGCGGCTGGTGGAGCGCCCCCGGTCGCCGGCTCGCCCTGGCCGCCCTGGTGCCCACCGCCCTGACCGGCCTGCTCTCGTACCTCTCGCACCGCACCTGGAGCGCCTACGAGTCCACCCGGCCCATGGCCCACGACGCCGAGCCCGGGCACACCTCCCTCGGCAGCCCCGGCTTCTGGTACGGGCGCCGGCTGGTGGCCCGGCTGCGCGCCGCCCACACCGCGGCGGGGCTGCTCACCGTCGCCGCCGCGGTCCTCGCCCCGGCGGCTTCCTTCGACCGCCGGACCGGCGGACCCGCCGTACTCGACGCGGCCGGGTGGCTTCTGTTCGCTGCGCTGGCCGCCATGGCGGTCGCCGTGGTGTGGGTGGTCTGCCGCCGGGGCCGCAGCGAGAACCTCCTCGACCAGGAGCTCGACCGGCATCTGGTACGACGCCTGCCGCTCGGCGCACTCGCTGTGCTGGTGCTCGCCGTGCTGTACGCCGGCTGGTCGCGGCCGGGGTGGCACTCCGTGGGGCGGCTCGCCGGGGACACGGCCTTCGGCGGCCTGGCCCTGGCCCAGGGCGTGCTGGTGATCGTCCTCGGGGCCGTCGCCCACGACCTGCACCGCCGGCTCCCCGATCCGCGTGCCGCGATGCGCGGTCTCGGCGGACCCGCGGTCGCGCTGCTCGCCTGTGCGCTGGGCGGCGTGATCTCGGGCGGAGTCGCCCAGCGGGTCTCCGACTGGCTGGACGGCACCGGAACCTCCATCGCCGGGCCGCCGGTACTGCTGACCTGGCAGGCCTCGGTGATCCCGGCCGTTCTCGTGGTGCTGCTGGCCGCGGTCGCCTGGCTCTCCTGGCGCACCTCGCGGCTCAGCCACGCCGAACGCGCCGCCGTCGACCTCGACCACGCCGGCGAGCCGGAGGACCCGGCACGCACCCGCCGTATCGCCCGGGTCCGTGCCATGGCCGCTCTCACGGACCGGACCCCGCTCGTCGTCACCGTGCTGTGCGCCGCCACGCTGGTGCTGGGCGCCGGGGCGCTGGTGGGTGCGCTGGCCACCGGGAAGACGCCCGACGCGGCCGCCGACCGGACACACGCCCTGGTGCACGGCGCGGCCCAGACCTCCCAGGCGCTCGGCTCCTGGCTGGTCGGGCTCGGCTTCATACTCTTCGTCACTTGGGGCCGGCGTGCCTACAAGGACGCCTCCGCCCGGCGCACCATCGGCATCCTCTGGGACGTCGGCACCTTCTGGCCGCGCGCCGCCCACCCCTTCGCGCCGCCCTGCTACGCCGAGCGCGCGGTGCCCGACCTGACCTGGCGCATGGTCACCTGGACCCGCCGCACCGGTGGCCGGCTGGTCATCTCCGGTCACTCCCAGGGCAGCGTCCTCGCGGCAGCGGCGGCCTGGCAGCTGACCCCGTCGGTCCGCAAGCGGGTCGCTCTGCTGACGTACGGCTCCCCGCTGGAGCGCCTGTACGGCCGCTGGTTCCCCGCCCACTTCGGTCCGGCCGAACTAGGCTCCCTGCACCGCGAGATCGCCTGTTGGCGCAACCTCTACCGCCTCACCGACCCCATCGGCGGCCCCGTGCGGATCCCCGACGGCGACGGCCCGGAGGTCGACCACCCACCCCTGAAGGACCCCCTCGCCTACGGGCGCACCCCGGGGCACCCGCTGCCCGCCCCGATCCTGGGCCACTCCGACTACCAGGCTGACCCGGTCTTCGCCGAGGAGCGGGAACGGCTGCTGGCGCGGCTGCGCCCCGAACTGCCCGGGCAGCGCCGGCAACCGGCGGGCTGATCAGGCGAGTTCGGGGAGGTCCTCCGCGTACAGCAAGGTGAGATCGTCGGTGCTCGGGTCGGCGAGCTGGGCGACCCGGCTCGCGTGCCGCTCGACCATCGCCTCGAAAGTCTGCCGGGCGGTACGGCCGTTGCCGAACGCGGGGCCCTTGGGGAGCGCTGTGAAGTACTCCCGCAGTGCCTCGGAGGCGCCCGGTGCCAGCCGGTACTCGTGCTCATCGGCCTGCTGCTCCACGATCCGCAGCAGTTCGTCCGGGCCGTAGTCGCTGAAGGTGATGGTTCGGGAGAACCGGGACGCCACCCCGGGGTTGACCGAGAGGAAGCGCTCCATCTCCTCCGTGTAGCCCGCGACGATCACCACCACGGCGTCCCGGTGGTCCTCCATCAGCTTCACCAGCGTGTCGATGGCCTCCTTGCCGAAGTCCCGCCCGGCGTCCTGCGGCGACAGCGCGTACGCCTCGTCGATGAACAGCACACCGCCGTGCGCCCGCTGGAAGGCCTCCTGGGTGCGGATCGCCGTGGAGCCGATGTGCTCGCCGACCAGGTCGACCCGGGAAACCTCGACCAGATGGCCCTTCTCCAGCACTCCGAGGGAGGCGAGGATCTCGCCGTAGAGCCGGGCGACCGTCGTCTTGCCGGTGCCGGGAGAGCCCGTGAACACCAGGTGCCGCTTGACCGAGGCGGCCTTCAGACCGGCCTGCTGGCGGCGCCGGCCGACCTCGATCATGTCGGTCAGCGCACGGACCTCGCGCTTGACGCTCTCCAGGCCGACCAGCGCGTCGAGTTCACCGAGCACGGCCTTGGAGGTGCGGGCCGGCTCCTGGGGTGCGGCGGGGGTGAGCAGCGGCTCCTGCTCGGTGCTGCGCTGGCCGGGGATCGCGCCCAGCAGGCCGTGGGCCTGGTGAGCGGTCTGTACGGCCGGCTCACGCGCCGCGGGCGGCCGCAGGCTGCCGCTCTCGTCGGTGGTGCAGTCCTCGACCACCGGGCCGGTGCCCGAGCCCGCGTCCGGACCGCCGTCCGCGAACTCGTAACCTCCGCGCGCGCACCGCTCCGTGCGGCACTTGCGCAGGGTCGTACGACAGCCGTCGATGACATGGAACCCGTAGCCGCCGCTGCCGGTGACCCGGCAGTTCTGGAAGGTGCCGCGGCCGCCCGCCGACACATAGAAGCCCGCCTCGGCAGGGGAGTCCACCGTGCAGCGCTCGATGGTGGGGTCGGCACCCTTGGTGACGATCACTCCGGTCTGGGTGCCGTCCACCGTGCAGTTGTTGAGGGTGCCGCCGCTGCCGTGGTCGCGGAACCAGGCGCCGGTGGCCGCGTCCCGGATCCGGCAGTCGTCCAGCTGCGCGGTCGCCCCGTCGCTGACCGACACCGCAGTGTTGCGCACCTGGGAGAGGTCGCTGTCGACGACGTCCGCGCGGGAGCCGCGGTCCAGCACGAACAGCGCGTCCGGCACGTCGTGCACCCTGCAGGAGTCCAGGACGGCGGTGGCGCCGTCGCTCACCCACACCGCCGGATAGTCGCCCGTGCTGTCGAAGATCTCGCACTGGTTGGCGTCCACGCGGGTGCCCGGGTCCCACACCGACAACCCGTTGCGCCCGAACTGACGCACGGTCGTCCGTGTCAGCGTCAGCACCGAGCGCGAGCGCAGGTCGACCGCGTTCTCCGGGATGTCGTGGATACGGCAGTCGGCGAGGGTGAGCACCGCGTCGGTGTCGAGCGTCACGCCGTCGGCGGTGGTGCGGTGCACATCGCAGTCGGTGAGATGGGCCGTGGCCCGCGCGGTGACCTGCACGCCGGAGCCGCGCACCTCGTAGATCTCGCAACCTACGGCCTCCAGCGCGGAGTTCTCCCCGGTCGCCGTCACACCCGTGCCGGAGGCGTGGTGCACCCGGCAGCGCTCCAGCCGTGGGTGGCCGCCGCCGCGCACCGCCACGCCCGCCTGACCGGCCGCCACGACCTCGCACTCCTCGAACACCCCGCCGCCGCCGTCGAGTACGGCGATACCGATGCCGGCCGGGTTGTCCACCGTGCACCGCCGCACGGTCGGCCGCGCCCCGCCGCGCACCTCGATGCCGGCGGCGGAGCGGGTGACGATCCGCACGTCCAGCAGCTCGGGCGCGCCCTCCTCGACGAGCAGCGCGGGCGCGGCCGCGTCCTGGCCCTCGACGTGCAGGTCCTGCACGACGGCCGAGGCCCGCACCGTCAGCGGCACCCCGTCCGCGGGCGCGATGCGCACCGAGCCGGGCGAGCCCTCCGGCCCGCGCAAGGTCACCGCGCGCTGGACGACGAGGTTCTCCCGGTAGGTGCCGGGCGCGACCGTCAGGACGTCGCCGTCGGCGGCGGCCTCCAGGGCGGCGGCGAGCGACGCGTACTCACCCGTGCGGCGCCGCCACCTCGATGTGCCGGTGTGCGTCACCTGGACCGTGCCCTGTGCCATGGCGTTGCTGAGCCCCCACCTCGTCGTACAGATCGCTCGCTCGCCTTCGGTGCGGGCCACCTCGGAGGGTGTCCGGCCCCTGCGGTCCGCTCACGCGCGGGTCGATACCGAATGCGCTTCGGCCGGTCCACCGTAGCGTGCGCCGAGGTGGTGCATTGACCAGAGAAGGAAAGGCCCTCAGCTGCCGGTGCCGGCCTTGCCCCAGTCCGGGCCCGCCCGGTCCCAGGCCTGGTCCCAACGCGCGTATCTGCGACGGACCATACGCCAGACGATCATCCGTCTGCCGCCCTCGATCAGGCCCGCGGTGAGGAGGGTTGCGCCGAACCCGGCCAGCACGGCGTGGGTCGTCGCGGTGGCGGGGTCCAGCGGGCGGGCCGTCAGCAGGCCGTGCCGGTCCGTCCAGATGCCGAAGTGGTCGCCCTGGTGCGGGGACTTGAGGGCCGTCAGGGCCAGGCCGTGCTGCCGGGTGCCGTCGGGTGCGGTCCAGTCGGCGAGGACGCGGCTGCGGGTGTCGTGGGCGCTGGTGGCGTCGGGGTCGGGCTCCATCAGGGAGCCGCCCAGCTTCCGTACGACGGTGGCCGTGACGAGATGCCGGTCGTGCTGCTGCTGCCGGACGGACCGCTGGAGGGTGTCCTGGGCGGCGACGCCGACCAGCGAGCCGAGCAGGGGCGCGGCCACCATGATCAGCAGCAGCGCCACCAGGGCCACCCAGGCCTCGACCAGGTCGGTCGCGCGGCGCAGCGGATTGCGCCGCCAGCGCCACAGGCCGCGGATCGCTCGCACCGTCCACCACCCCCTTCCCGCTCCGTGATAACCCCCGCCCGAGCCGTTCACTCGTGAGCCCGGCCGAGAGAGAGCGAAATCACCCCCGGCCTGGCTTTCACGAACTTCTCACGACCCTCAACGACCGGGCCGCGAACTTGGGTTCCCGCCGAGGCGGAGATCACTCGACGCCCAGCCGACGCCGCTGGCTCGGGTGAGGGGGGACGGGTGGTGGGCGGGTTGGGCGAGGGCGGCGCGGGTGGTGGCGGGTCGAGCGAGGCGCCGGGTGGCAGCGGGTCGGGCGACGGGCGCGGGTGGCGGCGGGTCGTGCGACGGTGGTGCGGCCGCTGGGCGGCGGCTTGAGCGTAGGGCGCTGGGGGCGGGCGGCGCGTGGTCGACGACCGTCAGGGCGGAGCCGGTGGGGGCGCGGGTCGCTCGGCCCAGGGTTCGGCTCGGCTGTGGCGACCTCAGCCGAGGACGCGGACCGGGTCCCCGACCCGGATCGGGCCGGCGAAGCACGGCACCAGGTTCTGGCCGAAGACGAGCTGGTTGCCGACCCTGCGATGCCGCGCCAGCGTCCGCAGCGGTTCCCTGCCGCGCTCGGCGGTGGCCTGGTCGGTCGTGGTCACGACGCACCGCCCGCACATCTTCGACAGCCGGAACTCGACCTCGCCGATGGCGATCCGTGTCCAGTCGTCCTCCGCCCAGGGCTCCGTGCCCCGCACGACGACGTTCGGCCGGAAGCGGTTCATGGGGAGGGGGCCCTCGTCGGCGTGGTCGCCGTGCGCTATGAGGGAGTTGAGGGCGTCCAGCGAGGCCTCTGTGGTGAGCAGCAGGGGATAGCCGTCGGCGAAGCTCACGGTCTCGCCGGGCAGCGCGTAGTCCGGGTCGATCGGGCGGCGGGTGGCGGGATCGTCCATGTGGACGAGGCGGACATCGGCCCCCAGATAGTCGCCGCACCAGGCGTGCGCGGCCTCGGCCGCGAAGAGTGCCTCCACCTTCGTGCCGAAGATGTCCACCGGCACCGTGGCCGCCGGCTGCGGGACCGGCACCTCCAGGGAGGCTCGCCCGGGCGCGGCCAGGCGGATGCCGCCGCCGGACAGCAGCTCGGCGGCGGCGAGCGCGAGGCGCGGCTGTTCGCGCTGGGTGACGACCTTTCCCCCGTCGTCGATCAGAGCCCAGCGCCGGTCACCGGCCAGCCCCCAGGGCTCCACGACGGCCTGCCGGGGCGAGAAGCCCCGGAGCGCCTTGACCGGGTGAACGTGTATCGACTGCAGTTCGGCGATCCCCATGACGCCATCGTGCCAGGTGGCACTGACATCAGGGGGTGCCGATCAGTAGCCGCGGTACTGCTGCTGTTGCTGGTTGTACGGGTCCTGGTACGGAGCCGCCGGCGCGGGGCGCGGAGCCGCCGGGCGCATCGCCTCGTACCCGGTGCCGCCCATCATCGGGCGCTGCGGCTGCGGCTGCTGCTGGCCGGGGTAGCCGCGCTGTGCCGGCGCCTGCTGCTGGCCGGGGTAGCCGCGCGGTGCCGTCGCCTGCTGGGGGATGTACGCCGTGGGCGCCTGCTGCAGCGGAGCGGGCTGCTGCATCTGCGGGTATCCGTAGCCGGGGGCCGGGTGGGAGGGGCCCGCCGGGAGGGCGGGCAGTGCCGACGGCAGCGCGGGCAGGTTCAGGCTGCTCGGCGCGTCGTAGGCGGGAGGGACCCGGATCGGGGCGATCTGCGGGGTGCCCCGTTCGGCCACGAGCGAGTCGTAGATCGGAGTGTCCGGGAAGGAGGCGGAGTAGTAGCCGCCGCCATAGGTGGAGCGGGGGGAGGTCATGGCACATAAGTTAAGCCCACGATGTGCTGGTTGGGGAGACCGATAAGAGGGTTGTTTTCCGTGTCGGCAGTGACGCCGCATCCCCAATACGAGCGAACTCGGCAAAAAAGGACGGCAATCAACCTTCTGATCGTGTAAAGGCCGAGTTCCGCGCTGGTTACCGGCAGTTGGACAGGGATCTTCCTGCCCTCTCATGGGACTTCTCCGTCCCCGGGAATAGGTTGTGCGGGTAGGGATGATCTGGGACCGCCGGGCGCGCCCGGCATGCCGACACGTGATGGGGGCGGGCATGTCAATGCCGAAAGGATCCAATACGCCGGTACCGACGACGGCGCTGCGTGTTGAATTGGGCTGGCGCTCCGGTCCGGGTGCCCCCGACACGGACGCCTCGGCGCTGCTGCTGGTCGCCGGAAGAGTGCGCTCCGACGGTGACTTCGTCTTCTACAACCAGCCGGCGCACGCCTCCGGCGCCGTCCGCCACGAGGGCAAACAGCGCTCCGGCGACCAGGTCACCGACACCCTTTTCGTCGACCTCGCGCGCGTGGAGGCCCCCATCGAGCAGATCGTGCTGGCGGCCTCCGCCGACGGTGGAGCGTTCGGCCAGGTCCCCGGTCTCTACATCGAGGTCCGGGACGCGGCGAACGGGAATCAGGTCGCCCGGTTCGACAGTACGGGCGCCACGGTGGAAACCGCTTTCGTCCTCGGTGAGTTGTACCGACGCCAGGGCGGCTGGAAATTCCGTGCCGTGGGGCAGGGCTACAGCAGCGGGCTCGAAGGACTCGCCACCGACTTCGGGATCACGGTGGACGAGCCGCAGCACCAGGCACCGCCGTCCGGCCCCCAGGCCGCCCCACCGGTCTCGCCCGCGCTGACCGTGCCCCCCGCCACCCCGCGGACGCCGGCCCCGGTGCCCCCGCCGGCCGGCGGTCTGCCCTTCCCGCAGCACACGGCGCCGACCAGCGGCGGCCTGCCCCTGCCGCCGCCCCCGTCGGCCGCGCCCGTGCGCCTGTCCAAGGTGACGCTGACCAAGGCGGCGCCCTCCGTCTCCCTGGCGAAACAGGGCGGCACCTCTGGCTCGCTGCGAGTCAACCTCAACTGGCAGGTCCGCAAGCAGGCCCCGGGCTGGGGAGGCCGGGACGGCGGGGCCGACCTCGATCTCGACCTGTGCGCCCTCTACGAACTCGCCGACGGCCGCAAGGGCGTCGTCCAGGCCCTGGGCAACGCCTTCGGCTCGCTCAGCCGGCCGCCGTACATCCACCTCGACGGCGACGACCGCACCGGTGCCGTGGCCGGCGGGGAGAACCTCACCGTCAACCTCGACCACAAACAGGACTTCCGCCGCATCCTGGTCTTCGTGACTATCTACCAGGGCGCCAGGTCCTTCGCCGACCTGCACGCCACCGTCACCCTCCAGCCCCAGCACGGCGCCCCGATCGACTTCTCCCTGGACGAGTGCACGGTCCCCTCGACCGTGTGCGCGCTCGCCCTGCTCACGAACACCGGCGGCGACCTCGTCGTGCAGCGCGAGGCGCGCTACCTGGTCCCGGACCGCGGGGTGAGCCCGCAGCGGACCGTGGACCGCGCCTACGGCTGGGGCATGAACTGGACGCCCGGCCGCAAGTGACAGCGAGGGAGGAGATCAGCCCTCGTCGGTCACGGTGCCGGGACGCGCGTACGTACGGCCCTTCCAGGCCGCCCCGCGCCCACGGTAGTGCTGCACCGCCGAGTCGACCGTCATCAGGAGATACAGAAACGCGGTGAACGGCAGCAGGGGGGCGAGCCACAGCGGCTGCCGGTAGTAGCGGAGCATCGGCACATACGTCGCGGTCATCACCAGCCAGGCCGCGGCCCCGAGGAGTGCCGCCGCCGCGCTCCCGGCGACCGCCCCCGCCAGGACCGCCGCCGGGGGCACCAGGTACACCAGCGCGAGACCGGCGACCGTACCGAGGAGCAGCAGCGGGTTGTGCCGCAGCTGCGCGTACGCGCTGCGGGAGACCATCCGCCACAGGTCGTGCAGCCGGGGATAGGGCCGCACGCTGTCCACCCGGTCCGCGAGCCCCAGCCAGATGTGTCCTCCGGACCCCTTCACCGCGCGGGCGAGCGCCACGTCGTCGATCACGGCGTGCCGGATCGCGTCCGGGATGCGCGCCTTCTCCGCCGTGTCGGCGCGCAGCAGCACACAGCCGCCCGCCGCTGCCGCCGTACGCGACCCCTTCCGGCCGATCCGGCGGAACGGGTACAGCTGGGCGAAGAAGTAGACGAAGGCGGGGACCACGAGCCGCTCCCACAGGCTCGCCACCCGCAGCCGGGCCATCTGCGAGACCACGTCGAAGCCCCCGGTGCGCGCGGCCGCCACCAGCAGCCGCAGGCTGTCCCGCTCGTGTGCGATGTCCGCGTCCGTCAGCAGCAGATACTCGGGGCCACGCGCGCGTGCCAGCGATACGCCGTGCCGTACCGCCCACAGCTTGCCCGTCCAGCCCGCCGGCGGCTCGCCGGGCGAGGCCACGGTCAGCGGCAGCCCGCCGTGCCGTGCGGCCAGCTCCCGGGCCAGCTCACCGGTGCCGTCCCTACTGCCGTCGTCGACCAGGAACACCTCCGCCCGCCCCGGGTAGTCCTGCGTCAGCAGCGACGGCAGACTCAGGGGCAGTACGGCGGCCTCGTCCCGGGCCGGCACGACCACGCAGACATCAGGCCACTCCCCGGGATCGTGCCGGGGCGGCAGCCGGAGGTCGGTGCGCCAGAAGAAGCCCTGGCAGAGCAGCAGCCACAGCCAGGCGGCGAGGGATACGGCGGCGATCCACACGAAGGCGCTCACCCGCGCAGTCTGCCCCACGGGACCTGACCCCAACGGCCCATCGTCTATCGTGGCCGAGTGAAGATCGCGCTCATCGACTCCGGCATCGGCCTGCTGGCGGCCACCGCAGCGGTACGGCGGCTGCGCCCCGACGCGGATCTCGTCCTCTCCTTCGACCCCCAGGGCATGCCCTGGGGGCCACGCACCCCCGAGGGCGTCACCGAGCGCGCTCTGGCCGTCGCCGAGGCCGCGGCCGCCCGCCGCCCCGACGCGCTGATCGTCGGCTGCAACACGGCGACCGTGCACTCCCTGCCCGCACTGCGCGCCCGCCTGGAACCCGGCATCCCCGTCATCGGCACGGTCCCGGCGATCAAGCCGGCCGCGGCCGGCGGCGGCCCCGTCGCGATCTGGGCGACGCCCGCGACCACCGGCAGCGCGTACCAGCGGGGCCTCATCGAGGACTTCGCCGACGGTGTGCCGGTCACCGAGGTGCCCTGCTGGGGTCTCGCCGAGGCCGTGGAGTACGCCGACCAGGCGGCCGTCGACGCCGCCGTCAGCGCGGCGGCCGAGCTCACGCCGGACGATGTAAGGACCGTCGTCCTGGGCTGCACCCATTACGAACTCCTGGCGGAACGTATCCGCGCCGCCGTGCAGCGCCCCGGCGCCGCGCCCGTCGTCCTGCACGGCTCCGCCGGAGCGGTGGCCGCCCAGGCGCTGCGCCGGATCGGTGCGCGACCCGCCCCCGACGCACCCGGCACCGGTACGGTGACGGTGCTGCTCAACGGCCACGAGGCCGAACTCCCGGAGGCCGCGCTCAGCTACGCCGAGGCCCGTCTGCTGCGGACGGCCAGCCCCGCCGCGTCCCAGTGAACCCTCGCGGGCCGCGGATACCGCCGATGTGAGCAGTCACCCTCCGCGACGCGGTACCCGCGCAGCGAAACCTGAGTAATCTCGTAGATATGAGGGACCACCCCCACGACCGCTCCCTGGACAAGGACGCCCCCCACGCGGATGTCTGGACGGGGCGCGCCACCAACCGGGTCCAGTGGCTGCTGGCGCTGGTCGGCGCGGCCTGTATGGCGCTCGGCATCGAACTGGCCGTGGACTCCGCCTGGACCTCGGGGATCGCCCCTCTGGTGATGGCGGTCGTGGGCTGCATCGCCGCCGGGCTGCTGGTCCTCTTCGGCACTCTCGCTTTTGTGCATGTCGATCTGAAGCTCGACAAGGAGTGCCTCGAAGTGCGATGCGGCCATATAGGGGTACCGCGCCGTCGTATTCCGCTCTCCCATGTGGTCGGCGCCGACTTCACCCCGCAGATCACCCCACGTCACTGGGGCGGCTGGGGCTACCGCTGGCGGCCCGAGAAGGGCACGGCCGTCGTGGTCCGCCGCGGCGAGGGCATCGTCCTGAGCCTGTGGGACGGCCACACCTTCACGATCACCGTGGACGACGCCGAGTCGGCGGTGCGTGCCATCAGGGAACGCCTGCGGACGACCACACCCCGCACCGCGCACTGAGGTAGCCCTCGAGGCTGTATGGCTAGGCCACATGTGTCCGCGGCACATGGACGTCCGCTTCAGCTCTGTGGAACACCCGCCACCCACGGCCGGGCCGTCGCCAGACCCGCCAGCAGGCCCGCGCCCGCCGACACCGTCGTGAAACTCAGAGCGTTGCCGATCGCGGCGATCGAGGCCAGTGCCGTGAGCGCCGCGCCCGCGGTCAGTGTGACCGGTGTGGGGCGGGGCGAGCGCCACAGGGCGTAGAGGATCCAGCAGAACGCGGCGGCCAGCAGAAGGACACCGACCAGGCCCTGTTCGGCAGCCTGCTGGAGCGGCGCGGAGTGCGGCTTGCCGTCGGGCAGCAGGGCCTCGGACGCGGTGCCGCCCAGCCCACCGAACCGCCCGGGGCCGACACCCAGGGCACTGTTCTGGCGCGCGAGATGCACGGCGTCCCGCCACAGCTGGACGCGGTGCTCGGTGAGGGGCCCCGCCAGGGCGGTGGTGAGGCCGGCGGGCAGGACGTTCGCGGCGACCGCCCAGACCGTGCCGGTCACCAGCGCGGCCGCCAGCCCCAGCCCCGCGATGCCGGCCCCCCGACGGCGCAGCCGGCCGGCGGCCAGGGAGCACAACAGCACGGCGGCACTGGCCGCGCATCCGGTCGCCGAGCCCATGGCCGCCGCGGTCACCGCGAACCCGGCGGCCAGCGTCCGCAGCCCGAACCGCAGTGCCGGAACCGGTGTCGCCCAAGCGGCGCAGCACACGCCGCCCGCCGCGAGGACCAACAGCGCCGCCACGGCCCCGGCGTGCCCGAGCGGTGTCGTGAACTGAGGGCCGGCGGCCGCCTGGGGCATCGACACCGCCAGTCCCAGCCCGGCCAGCGCCCCGACACACGGCGCGGCCACCGGCGACAGCGACCCCGACATCCGGCCCGCGGCATAACCCGCTGCCACGGCGAGCACCGCCAGCAGCACGCCCTCGGGCCGTCCGTCACGCCCGGCCGCCAAGAGCAGCGGCCACACGGCGCAGGCCCCGAGCACCACGACGCCCACCGCGTCAGAAACGTTTCGTCTTTCGTTGCCCGCCTCCGTGCCGGCAGCGGACGTCATCCCGGTCGACCCCACCGTCGCCCCCCGTACCCGGTCCCCCGACCTGTGGCAGGCCCCGCCGCCCGCCTCGGCACACCGTAACCGGTGATGCCCGCTTTGTGGATGACTTGAGCAGGAACGGTGTGATTCCTGCATGCCGAGACCGTGCTGTCGGCCGCAAGCCCGGCCGCCGTACACTCCCCGGGTGACCGTCACCGCAACTTCCGCCGACCAGTCGGACCAGCTCACGCCGCGCCCCGCGCCCCGCGCACGCGGTCTGCGGCTGCTCCGTCGCCTGGTCCCGGCGGCCGCCTCCGCGCTCAGCGGAGTGCTGCTGTACATCAGCTTTCCGCCGCGCACCCTGTGGTGGCTGGCCCTGCCCGCCTTCGCCGGGTTCGGGTGGGTGCTGCGCGGCCGCACCTGGAAGTCGGCCCTCGGCCTCGGCTATGTCTTCGGACTCGGCTTCCTGCTGCCCCTGCTGGTGTGGACCGGCGTCGAGGTCGGCCCCGGGCCGTGGCTCGCGCTGGTGGCCATCGAGGCGATCTTCGTCGCCCTGGTCGGTGTGGGCGTCGCCGCCGTGTCCAGGCTGCCGGCCTGGCCGGTGTGGGCGGCCGCCGTGTGGATCGCCGGTGAGGCGGCGCGCGCGCGTGTGCCCTTCAGCGGCTTCCCCTGGGGCAAGATCGCCTTCGGCCAGGCGGACGGCGTCTTCCTGCCGCTCGCCGCTGTCGGCGGCACCCCGGTGCTCGGCTTTGCGGTCGTCCTGTGCGGATTCGGTCTGTACGAGGTGGTGCGC
Organism: Streptomyces sp. NPDC005866; assembly: GCF_040629895.1. NCBI lineage: Bacteria > Bacillati > Actinomycetota > Actinomycetes > Kitasatosporales > Streptomycetaceae > Streptomyces > Streptomyces sp. NPDC005866. The sequence continues at coordinate 57,675 of NZ_JBEXWP010000010.1, read as the reverse complement.
CTGGCCGTCGAGGGACGCCGCACGCGTGAGGTCCGGCGCGGCGCCGCGGCCGCGGCTCTGCTGAGCGTGGCCGTCCCCGTGGCCGGCGCGGTGGCCGCGCGATCCCTGGTGAGCGACAAGGCGGAGGACGGCTCGGTCACCGTCGCGGTCATCCAGGGCAATGTGCCGCGCGCCGGCCTTGATTTCGCGTCCCAGCGGCAGGCCGTGCTCGACCACCACGTGAAGGAGACGCTCAAGCTGGCCGCCGACGTCAAGGCGGGCAAGGCCGCCAAGCCGGACTTCGTGCTGTGGCCGGAGAACTCCTCCGACGTCGACCCGTTCGCCGACGCCGACGCGGCCGCCGTGATCGACCAGGCCGCCACGGCGATGGGCGTGCCCATCTCGGTCGGCGGGGTCGTCGAACGGGACGGCAAGCTCCTCAACGAGCAGATCCTGTGGGACCCGGTCAAGGGCCCGACGGCGACCTACGACAAGCGGCAGATCCAGCCCTTCGGCGAGTACCTTCCGCTTCGCGGCCTGGTCGGCGCGATCAACAAGGACTGGACCAGCATGGTCCGGCAGGACTTCAGCCGGGGCTCCAAGCCCGGTGTGTTCGACATCGACGGCACCAGGGTCGGCCTCGCCACCTGCTACGAGGCCGCCTTCGACTGGGACGTGCGGGACACCGTCACACACGGCGCCGAGATGATCTCCGTGCCGAGCAACAACGCCACGTTCGACCGCAGTGAGATGACGTACCAGCAGCTCGCCATGTCCCGCGTCCGGGCGGTCGAGCACAGCCGGACCGTCACCGTGCCGGTGACCAGCGGCGTCAGCGCGATCATCATGCCGGACGGGAAGATCACCCAGAGGACCGGCATGTTCGTGCCCGCCTACCTGGTCCAGAAGGTGCCGCTGCGCACCTCCGAGACGCCCGCGACCACGCTGGGCGTCCTGCCCGAGATCGCGTTGGTGCTGGTCGCGGCGGGTGGGGTCGGCTGGGCCATCGGGTCGGGCCTGCGCTCCCGGCGCGCCGGTGACGCGTAGCCGTACACCCGCCGTACGCCCCGTGGCTTCGGCCGGTGCGGGAGGAACGGACGGCTAGGGTCGGCGCATGGCTACTCCTGACTTCATCCGCACGGTCCGGGCCTCGGCGGGCCAACAGTTGCTGTGGCTGCCCGGGATCACTGCCATCGTCTTCGACGACGACGGCAGGGTGCTGCTGGGCCGTCGTAGCGACACCCGCAAGTGGTCGGTCATCGGTGGCATTCCGGAGCCCGGGGAGCAGCCCGCGGCCTGCGCGGTGCGGGAGGTCTTCGAGGAGACGGCGGTGCGCTGTGTCGCCGAGCGGGTGGTCCTGGTCCAGGCGGTGAACCCCGTCACCTACCCGAACGGCGACATCTGCCAGTTCATGGACATCACCTTCCGCTGCCGGGCCGTCGGCGGCGAGGCCCGCGTCAACGACGACGAGTCGCTGGAGGTGGCCTGGTTCGACGTGGACGCCCTGCCGGAGCTGAACGCGTTCGGTGTGCTCCGGATCAAGCAGGCCATGTCGGATGCACCCACATGGTTCGACGCCACGGCTTTCAGCTGAAGTATGGGCGCTGACCCTATGTGGTGCCGGGGGAGAGCCGCCTAGGGTCGGATCATGAGCTCGCCCAGTGCCCTCCCCGGCCCCCACACTCCCGCCCTCGACCTGCGCGGCCGCACCGCCCTCGTCACCGGTGCCGCCAGTGGCATCGGCCGCGCCTGCGCACTGCGCCTCTCGGCCGCCGGAGCCGAGGTGAGAGCCGTGGACCGGGACGCGGCGGGACTGGCCGAACTGACCGAGGCGGCCAAGCGGGTCGCGGGCCCTGCGGGCGGTCCCGTCGAGCCGTACGTCCTGGACCTCACTGACCTGGACGCGGCCGAACGCGCCGCCGCCGGCACCGACGTCCTCGTCAACAACGCCGGCATCCAACTGGTGCGGCCCATCGAGGAGTTCCCGCCGGACGTCTTCCACACCGTGCTGACGGTCATGCTGGAGGCCCCGTTCCGGCTCATCCGGGGCGCGCTGCCGCACATGTACGGGCAGGGCTGGGGGCGGATCGTGAATGTGTCCTCCGTGCATGGACTGCGCGCCTCAGCCTTCAAGTCCGCTTATGTGGCCGCCAAACACGGTCTGGAGGGACTGTCCAAGACGGCCGCCCTGGAGGGCGCACCCCATGGTGTGACCTCCAACTGTGTGAACCCCGGCTATGTGCGCACCCCACTGGTCGAGAAGCAGCTCGCCGACCAGGCCCGGGCGCACGGCATCCCCGAGGAACAGGTGCTGTCCGAGGTGCTGCTGACGGACTCAGCCGTGAAACGGCTTCTCGAACCGGAGGAGGTCGCCGAGGCCGTGGCCTATCTCTGCGGTCCTCAGGCCTCTTTCGTCACAGGCACCTCGCTGGTGCTCGACGGCGGCTGGACGGCCCACTGACGGGCCGGGCAGCCGCCGGTCCGAGAGTTTTCCACAGGCCCGACGGGCCGGAGCGGCGATGCGGAATCCTGGACGAGGCGCGGGTCGTCCCCGGTGACCACACCGAGCTGTCGGGCATTGAAACGGGGGAGCTGCTGCTGGCGGACCGCGAAACTCTCCCGGCGACGACATCCACCCACTCCGTAACGCCTCGCCCGCCTTCCACCGGACACCGGGCCGCTGCCCTCGGTGACTCCTGGCCGAGCGCATGACGGCGACCACGAGCCGTGATGGTGCCGGTACTGGTGATGCCGAGGGCGGCGTGTCCGCTGTCGGTACGGTCATCCCCCCGACGCGGCACGCCAGCCGTGCCACCGGCGGACGGCGATCACGAGCGCCGGACCGGTCGGCGGTCGCTGCCGGTACGGCGCGTACTTCTCCCGCAACAGGGCGACGGCCGCCGGGTACTCGCCCTGGGTGCCGGGCGGCAGCACGCGGGCCTCACCGTCCGCGCGGACCCACCAGAGCCGCTCCCAGTCCTCGTCGTACGCGTCGACGAGCAGGCAGACAGCCGGGTGGGCCGCGACGTTGTCCAGCCGTTTCAGCCGCTGTGACCTCTTCGGCTTCCAGTCGACGGCGGTGACGATCTCCTCGCCGTGGGCCGCGAAGACGACCGGAACCAGATGCGGGCGCAGGCCCGCGTCCACCGACGCCAGCCGCGCCACCCGCGCGGTCGTGAACCGGCGGCGCGCCTCGTCCTCGGTCATGTCCGGCACAGTCAGCTCCGATTCAGCGGCAGCCGCGAGACGTCACCGGTGGCCCGACGTGGCCTCGGCCAGTTCGTCCAGGGTACGCAGCGTCTGGTCCTCCGGCAGGGTCGGCAGATACAACAGAACACGTTCGACGCCGAGTTCGGCGTAGGTGTCGAGCGCCTCCTGGTCGTGCCGGCCCGCGTACACCACGACGGACGGGCGGTCACCGGCCGTCCGCCGCATACGCGCGATGCGTTCACCCAGCTTCTCGAGCGGCACATCGCTCGGCATCCACGCCGCACCGTACGCGGCGACGCGTTCGAAGGCGCGCTCGCTGTCGCCGCCGACCCAGATGGGCGGATACGGCTTCTGGACCGGCTTGGGCCAGGCATAGACGGGGTCGAAGTCGACGAAGTCGCCGTGGAACTCGGCCTCCTCCTTGGTCCACAGCTCGATCATGGCGCGGATGCGTTCGTCCATGAGCCGTCCGCGGACGGCCGGATCCGTCCCGTGGTTGCGCATCTCCTCGCGGTTCCAGCCCGCGCCCACCCCGAACACGGCCCGGCCGCCGGAGATCAGATCGAGGGAGGCGACCTCCTTCGCGGTGTGGATGGGATCGCGCTGGACCACCAGAGCGATGCCAGTGCCCAGGAGCAGGTCACGGGTCACCGAGGCGGCAGCGGCGAGCGCCACGAACGGGTCGAGCGTCCGGTAGTAGATCCGCGGCAGCTCACCGCCTGCCGGGTACGGGGACTCCCGTTTGACCGGAATGTGCGAGTGCTCTGCCAGCAGCAGGGAGTCGAACCCGCGCTCCTCCAGGGCGGGTCCCAACGCCTTGGGGCCAATGCCCTCGTCGGTGACAAATGTCGATACTCCGAACTTCATCCGCGACTACCTCGTCTCGTGGGTACACCTGCTGTCAGTGTGACGCGGTCGGTCGCTCCTCGTCGGGCGTGGCTTCCCACGGCGTGGCGTCCGGACCCCGTGCCCGCTGTCACTGCCCGACGGCACCGACGGATGGGAATTCACCGGTGCCTCGTACTCCGTCGAGCTCAGGTGATGCCCGCCCTGAGCAACAGAACCGTCCGCCGCGCCAAGGGGAAGCTTCAAAGGTGCAGGCCGTCACCGACTGGGTGCCGTTGGACTGGAGCTTGGGGTGCGTGACCTGTCCGGCGGCTGCGCAGGGCGGCCGCGTGATTCCCACGGCCGCCCTGTTCCTCACGAGGTCAGGGCTTCGGCGTAGTCAGGTGGCGTCCGATTTGTGCTCAAGGAGGCCGACTTCCACAAGGTCAAGACGCCACGGTGCCAAGCCGCTGCCCCGTCATCCACCCCAGCCCTTGCTGAACCTATCGAGAGTCGATAGATTCCAATCGTAACTCGATGGAAGGATGGGTCGTGGGAAAGCTGACAGTGCGTGCGCTGCGCGCCGTGCTCGCGGTGGTGCTCACCGGCACCGTGTTCGTACAGGCAGGGATGGTTTGGGCGTTGGTCAGCGGGAGCGACCCGGAGGACGGGTCACTCCCGCTGAATCCGCTGCGCGTGATCACGATCCTGGGCATGGTGTCGGCCCAGGTAGCCCTGGTCTGCGTATGGCGGCTGGTGACGATGGTGCGACGCGGAACCGTGTTCTCCCACGTCGCCTTTCGGTACGTGGACTTCGTGATCGGCGCGATCGTGGCGGCTGCTCTGTTGTGGTTCGCGGTCACGGTGCTCAATGCGCCGGGCCAGCGGGACGACCCGGGCGTAACCGTCATCATGGGCGGGGTTGGCGTGGCCATCCTCGGGGTCGCGCTCATCGTGCTCGTGCTGCGGATGCTGCTCGCCCAGGCCGTCGCGCGCGACGTCGAAGCGGCGCGGATGCGGGCCGAGTTGGACGAGGTGATCTGATGCCGATCGTCGTCGACATCGATGTGATGCTGGCCAGGCGGAAGATGTCCGTGGGCGAGCTCGCGGACCGGGTGGGGATCACGCCCGCCAACCTGGCGGTACTCAAGAACGGCCGCGCCAAGGCGGTACGCTTCGCGACGCTCGCCGCGCTCTGCGAGGTGCTCAAGTGCCAGCCGGGCGACCTGCTGCGCTGGGAGGCCGAGGACGCCGTCAGCGGATGACGTGCCCCAGGGCGGCCCTGAAGACGCCTGGCACCACCGGCCCCTGACCGAGGCCCTGGCAAACACCCACGTCGAGCGCCAACGGATGCCTCGCCTACTACCGGATGTGAGTCGGGAGCTTCTCCGTCCCGACGACACGGAAGGGATTCTTCCCGTCATAGATCCGGGCGACCGGCGGACATGGGCATCGGGGTCGGCCACCGGCGCGCGGTCAGGCCGTTCACGCGGTGTCCGTGGCGAGCGATACGATGCCTACCGATCTGTGCATGACAGATCACGGGTCGCGGCAGGCCTGCTCGCCACGCTGGCCCTGCCAGGTCAGGCTCTTGCCGACGTCCAAGCGCCGAGTTCTCCGCCCGTGACCAGCGCCGACACCGCGGCGGTGGATTCCGCGGGAACCCCGACAGCCGGTGACAACCCCACTGCGCCTGACGGACAGGGGCCGGTGACACTCACCAAGCGGGAGCCTGCCGAGCCGAGCCGTCGGCGGGGGAGTTGACAGCCCCGCTGGCATGCCTCGGTGTGGTGCGTTCCCGTGGGTCCAGAACGGCCGGCCGGGACACATGGGAACGCACTGCTACGCGGCCGCCCGGCGAACATCGCCCCCTGGCCTCGAATGCCCTGGTCAGGCCCTACTCGTCGCGAGCGTCGCACGTTGAGAGAGAAGTCGACGCCGGGGCTCCTGGGGCGAGACGCCGCCGAACTGGACGTCCCAGCAGCCGTTTCGCCGGGTGAGGGAGACCGCGCACAGGGGTGGCACGGCGAGGTGCCAGAAAGCTCTTGCCGGTATGGCCAGCGCATCAATGAGCACGGCCCGGACGACGGCTGCTTCAGTGATGGCCACCGCGTGGCCGGTGGGCGGCGCCACGCTGCTCAGCCAGTCCGCCGACCGGCGGCAGAGCTGTCGTACGGACTCTCCGTCGTGTGGCGTGGCATCCGGATCCGTGAGCCAGGCGGTGAACCCGGCGGGGTCGGTTGCGGCGACTTCGCTGACAGTGCGACCGCACCACCTGCCCACGTTGAGATCGCGCAGCATGGGCTCGGGCGATGCCGCGAGACCGATGGCGTCAGCAGTCTCCGAGCAACGGATCGAAGGCGCCCGGAAGGCCGGCTGGCAGGGAGAGAGCACTGCTCTCGCGGCGCTGGCCATATGCATGCCGTCCTCGCTCAGATGGGCGTCGCCGAGGAGCGGGTCCAGAGTGGGGTCGCCGCCGGGCGCGCACAGAAGCGTCAGGTGAATCGACATGGGTCTACCTCTTTCCTGGCCGGGCGTGGCTTCAGAGGGTGTGGACCGCTGCCGGCCCGCCGTGCTTCACGTGCTCCACAGTCGGTGCAGGCCCCCCAGCGGCGCCATCCGCCAGGTGTCCGAAACCACCCCGCCGACCGGCCGACCTACCCGCCACCGGTTGCGCTTCGCCCGGCCGGCTGCCGTAGCGGACCACGGGCCGCTGACAGCCGGAGTGCCGGCGACAGCGTCGGCAGGAGCACCGGGAGGGCGGGAAGCGTGCGGGGACGAGGCAGGGACGGCCCGCGGCCCGCGAACGCGTGGGTGGTCGTCTCGGCGGCGGCGTTCACCGGTTGCGATCATGGGGCAATTGGAGCCGGAGCTCGTAGCCACCCTCAGCCGTGGGGCCGGATGTGACGGTGCCGCCGAGCAGCTCCGCGCGCTGGGCCAGTCCCGCCAGGCCGTGGTGGGCGCTCGGCAGGGCGAGCGGGCTTCGGGTGGGGGCGGTGTTGGTGACCGAGGCGCGCAGCGCGCCGTCCCTGACCCCGATGCGGACGGTCACGCTGGCGCCGGGGGCGTGTTTGCGGACGTTGGTCAGTGCTTCCTGCACGGTTCGGTAGACGGCGCGCTGAACCGTGGGCGGAGGTTCCTCGGGCAGATCGATCTCCAGCTTCGCTTCGATGCCGCCGGCCTCCAGCAGATGCTCCAGGTCGGCGAGCGAAGGCTGCGGGGTGAGCTCCGTGGGCCTGCTGCCCGATGCCCGCAGGACGCCGACCATGTGCCGCAGTTCGTCCAGGGTCTGCACACTCAGCCGGCGGATGGTGGCCGCGGCGTGTCGCGTCTCGGCGTCCCGGCCGCCCACCTGGAGCGCTCCGGCCTGTACGGCGATGAGACTGACCTGGTGGGAGACCACGTCGTGCATCTCCCGGGCCAGCTGGGCGCGCTCCTTCGCCAGCACGCTCTGCTCGGTCAGCAGCCGTTCCTGCTTGCGGGCCTCGGAGATGTCGACGAGCCGCAGCGACAGCTCGCGTCGGGCCTGGACGAGCTGGCCCAGGAAGACGGGAGCGGCAGCGGTGGCCAGGGTGTAGCTGAGGTGGAACAGGCTGTTCGTCTGGGACAGCTCGGTGGCGTCGAGGGACGACCACGGCCAGGGCAGGAAGTCGATGACGGCGTAGAGCAGCGCGCAGCCGGCCAGCAGGAGACGGTGCCGGTTGAGGGAGGACAGCGTGTACAGCGCGGTCATGGGGGCGACCACCGCGTCGGTGACCAGGCCGGTGGGGAGCGTGAGGACGAAGGTCGTCAGGGGCAGCCGGTGACGCAGCGCCAGGGCAAGGGCGCCGAGCACCGCACAGGCAGTAGTCGGCCGGTCCCTGAGGTCGACGTGCGCCCATGCGTCCGCCAGCGCGATCCCGACCAGAGCGATGTCCACGAGCGCGGCCCGCGACTGCCGGCGGCTCACCGGGCGCCCTCGTCCTGCGCGGGAGCGAGCAGGCCCGCGCGCTCGGCGATCAGGGCCGCCTGGACGCGGCTGCTCACCCGCAGTTTGCCGAGCACGCTGGTCACGTGGCCCTTGATGGTGCCGGTACTCAGGTGCAGCCGCTCGCCGATCTCGTTGTTGGCCAGTCCCTCCGCCATGAGGACGAGCACGGCACGCTCGCGCTCGGTGAGCCGGGCCGTGAGACGGACGGCGGTGGGCTCACGAACGGTGTTGTCGAGGTAGCCGCCCACCACCAGGCGAGTGACCTTGGACGACAGTACGGTCCCCTCTTCGGCGAGGGTGCGCACCAGGTAGGGAAGCTGTTCGGGATCGGTGTCCTTGAGCAGGAATCCGGCGGCGCCCGAACGCAGAGCGGTCGCCACGTACTCGTCGGTGTCGAACGTGGTGAGCATGGCGACCACCGGGGGCTCCGGCATGCGGCGGAGGTCGGCCAGGATCGTGAGCCCGTCCACGTCCGGCATCCGGATGTCGAGCAGGACGACGTCGGGGCGCAGTTCCCGCACCGTGTGCACGGCCTCGCCACCGGGTACCGCCGCGACCACCTCGATGTCGCCCGCCGTCTCGAGGATGTGCGTGAAACCCGTGCGGATCAAAGCCTCGTCATCGACCACCAGTACCCGGATCATGTGCGCTCCGCTCCTCACGTGCCCCGGTCGATGCGTACCCCCGGGGGAGCCTGCCCTCCGGCGGCCGGCGCACAGAACCCGCCGGTTGGCGGCGCGACCTCAGCCGGTCGGCGGGCGGCGCCCGCTCACCGCCCCGGCGGCAGGCGCTCAACCTCGGCGAACAGCGCACCCGCCCGCCGTGGCGCAGCCGGGACCTCCCGACTCGTCTCACTACGCTGAGCGACGGAGACCGCACGGACCAGGACAGATCGGGAGACCATGGCCCTCGAGCTCGACATCGACCGCATCCGCCAGTGCGTCGGCGAAGGTGTCCGCGACAAGGTCTACCCCGGCGCCGTCTGGGCCGTCGGTGACCGCTCCGGAAACATGGCCCTCGGCACCCCGGGGGTCCCGGATCCCGACCAGCGCGACGAACCGATGCGGCACGACACCGTCTTCGACGTCGAGGGCCTCACGGAGGTCCTCGCGGTGTGGTCGACCATCGGATCCCTCGTCGAAGGCGGCAAGCTGCGCCTCGACGAGCAACTGGGTGACTTCTGGTCCGAGGTGCGCGGCCATCCGCTGGGCCGGGTGAGCACCCGCCACCTGCTCACCCATACGGCCGGCATCCCGCTCCGAACCGACCTGATGGACCTGTACGGCACCGACCCCCAGGACATTCGCGACGGCGTCCTCCACGAAGGCGTGCGCCGCCTGCCCGGAGAGGCCGTGGAGTACACCGCCCGGGCCGCCCTCGTCCTCGGCTACCTCGCCGAAGAACTCTCCGGGCAGAGCCTCGACGCCCTCGCGGCCACCGAAGTGTGGCAGCCCCTGGGCATGACCCGCACTCGCTACGGCCCCTTGCCGGGCGAAGCAGCCGCCCGCTGCGCGCCGACCGAGGTCGACGACACCACGGGGTCCCGCCTGAGGGGTACCGCCTATGCCTCGTCAGCGCGCCTGCTCGGCGGGGTCTGCGGCAACTCCGGAGTGTTCTCCGTCCTCCCCGACCTCGCGGTCTTCCTCCGACACCTGCTCCAGCCGGGACAGGACGCCGGCCGACCGGGCCTCGGCATCGCCTGGATCAAGGAGTCGCTGCGGCTCCAGACAGGCGAACTCGCCCCTGGCGGCGGCCTGTTCTGGCGCCCGGCCCCGGGAACGGTCTCCGGGACCGACGACATCTGGGAGCACTGCGGCTCCGGCGCGGCAGGCGCATGGGTGTCCCCCAGACAGGGCCGATGGGCGGTCCTGCTGACCAACGCGCGTTACTACACCAGGGATTACGGATCCCTCATCCACGTCCGCGACACGTTCCGCTCGCTGGCCTTCGCCTGACCGAGGGCCGGCGGGGCCCAGCACCGCCACGGGGAGAGCGTTCGGCACGGCCGCCACCGGCCGACACAGGTATGGCCTCAGTTCATCTTTCCGGTCCGGGCGTCCTGCCACAGGTCGACGCCGCCGTCGACGGCGTACGTGTCGATCTCGGCCAGCTCCTCCGCGGTGAACTCCAGGTTCTCCAGCGCGGCGACGTTCTGCTCCAGCTGTTCGGTACGGGACGCGCCGATGACCAGCGAGGTGACCCGCTTGTCACGCAGTGCCCAGGCGAGTGCCATCTGTGCGAGGGTCTGGCCACGGCGCTGGGCGATGGCGTTGAGTGCGCGGAGCCGGTTCACCATGTCGTCCGACAGCCAGTCCGCGTCGAACGACGTGCCGGCCGCGGCCCGCGAGTCCGCCGGGATGCCGTCGAGGTAGCGCCCGGTGAGCAGGCCCTGCGCGAGCGCCGTGAACCCGATGACGCCGAAGCCCTCTTCCTGCGCCACGTCGAGCAGCCCGTCCGTCTCGATCCAGCGGTTGACCATGCTGTACGACGGCTGGTGAATGAGCAGGGGCGTCCCCAGTTCCCGCAGGATCGCGGCGGCCTGCCGGGTGCGCTCGGCGTCGTAGGAGGAAATCCCGACGTACAGGGCCTTGCCCTGGCGGACGGCGGTGTCCAGCGCGCTCATCGTCTCTTCCAGGGGCGTGCTCGTGTCGAGGCGGTGGGAGTAGAAGATGTCGACGTAGTCGAGGCCCATGCGCTGCAGGGACTGGTCGAGGGAGGCCAGCAGATACTTGCGGGAGCCACCGCCCTGGCCGTAGGGGCCCGGCCACATGTCCCAGCCGGCCTTCGTGGAGACGACCAGCTCGTCCCGGTACGGTGCGAGGTCCTGCTTCAGCAGCCGCCCGAAGTTGAGTTCCGCTGAGCCGTAGGGCGGCCCGTAGTTGTTGGCCAGGTCGTGGTGGGTGATTCCGAGGTCGAAGGCGCGCAACGCGATGTCACGCTGGCTCTCGAACGACCGGTCGTCACCGAAGTTGTGCCAGTAGCCCAGCGACAGCACGGGCAGGTCGAGGCCCGAACGCCCGGTGCGCCGGTAGCGCATGGTGCCGTTGTACCGCTCGGGGTCCGCGACGTGGTTCATGGGGGTCTCCGCAGGTGACAGTGGGTTTGATGCCGTTCGGGGGGGCGAACGTGCCTACTGTGCCCCGGCTCGATTCCCGAGTCCAACAGCTCACGCACATCGGATTTATCGTTGTCACTTCTCAAAGAGAGCCGCGTGTCAGGGTTCGATGACGAGGTTCTCGATGAGGCCGTCGCCGAGGGTGAAGCGGTAGTGCAGGTCCACCACTCCGCCCGGGAAGTTGCCTTCGAGGTGCTGGGTGGCGACGTAGTGGTCGGTGTCGACCTTCTGCGCGCCGGTGAGTTCCGTCGTGTACGTGTACTCGCCGGCGGCACGCGTCAGCCAGGTCTCGATCGCAGGGGCTCCCCGGTGGGTCTTGCCGTCGTCGGTCACGCTGGCGCCTGGATGGAAGGCGCTGCGGGCGGTGGCAGTGTCGCGGACGCGGTGGGCGTCGAGGTAGCGGGTGATCACTTCGGGGAGGGCGTCGGGGTCGATGTCCTGGGGCCGGTCGGTGTGCATGGTGGCTTCCTTAGGGGGAGGGGTCACACGGTGGGGATGGTGCCGCCGTCGATGACGTGCTCGGCGCCGACGATGGCGGAGGCGCGGTCGGAGGCGAGGAAGGCGACGAGTTCGGCGACTTCCCCGGGGCGGTTGGGGCGGCCCAGGGGGATACCTCCGAGGGAGTTCATGAGCTGTTTCAGGGCCGCCTCCTGGCTGGTGCCCGCGTTCTCGGCGATACGGGCGACAAGGTGGTCGGCGGCGGTGGTCCGGACGAAACCGGGGGCGACCGTGTTGACGCGGACGCCGTGCGGGGCGACTTCGTTGGCCAGCCCCTTGCTGTAGGTGGTCAGGGCGGCCTTGGCGGCCGCGTAGGCGAGGGTGCCGTTCCACAGCGGCATGCGGCGCTGGATCGAGGACACGTGGATGATGACGCCACGCCCGGAGTCGATCATGCCGGGCAGCAGGCCGCGATCCAGGCGCACGGCGGCCAGGAGGTTGACGTTCAGCTCTCTGGCCCAGTCGTCCTCGTCGAGCGCCGCGTATCCGCCCGAGGGCGCGTCCGAGCCGCCCAGGTTGTTGATCAGGATGTCGATGCCGCCGAGGCGGCGAAGGGCTTCCTCGACGACGGTGGCGGCCCCCTCGGGGGTGGCCAGGTCCGCGGCGATCATGTCCGGGGCCGCGACGTCGTCCGGTCGGCTGCGCGCGGTCACCAGCACGGTCGCGCCGGCCTGGGCCAGGCGCCGGGCGACGGCTGCGCCGACTCCTTTGGTGCCGCCGGTGACCAGGGCGCGTCGGCCCTGCAGGGATTCGCTGACTGCTGCGGTGGTGGTGGTCATGGTGAGTCCCGTTCTCGGGCGCGGGCAGGCAGGAGCACCTCGCCCCTCGTTACTGCTAAAATAGAAGCTAGTAACTTCGACTTTAGCAGTAACTCTGTGGGGATGGTCGACCTTGACAAGCCGCATCAGGGCAGAGGACCTCGAATGCCCGCTGTCCACGACCGCGCAGCACGTCGGCGAATGGTGGACGCTCCTGCTCCTCCACGACGCCTTCGACGGGTACACCCGTTTCGACCAGTTCCAGGAGAACCTCGGCATCTCCACCAGCATGCTCACCGCACGCCTGAAGAGGCTCGTCGCCGACGGGCTGCTGGAACGCCGCCCGTACCAGACCAACCCGGTCCGCCACGAGTACGTCCTGACCGACCTTGGCCGCTCCCTGCGCCCGGTGATCATCACGCTCGCCGCATGGGGCAACTCCCGCCTCGCCCCCGAGCAGCGCAGCATGGTCCTGGTCGACGCCGACAGCGGTGAAGAAGTGGAACCCGTGGTCGTCGACGCCAGGACCGGCCGCCGTCTCGACGACAGCCACACCTACGTGTTCACGGCCGGCCCCGCCGCCGGCCACGCCATGAGGGCCCGCTACAAGCCCGGCACACCGGATGGCGCAGCAACTGCCTGACGACCGTCGCCGACAGGCGGCGTGCCGTGCCCTTGATCGGTCGGGCCGTGCGGCCCGACCGCGACGAGACTGACAGCCTGCCCGACCTCTGCGACGGCCGCGGCGACCGTGGCGGCTGTACGGGGACGGCGCCTGCGCACCGTCCCCGCGTACGTTCCGGTTGGTCAGACGGCCGCCGTGAAGGTGTAGTGCCCGGCCGGCAGATGGTAGGTGGCCGGGCCTGTCGGGACGGCCTGTGCCGGGGCGACGACCGACTCCGGCCGTGAGGTGGGCACGGTGACGGCGGCGAAGGTGTTGACGGGCACGGTGACGTGGAGCCTCAACCGGCCGCCGGAGATGGCCCAGTTGCTCGCCGCGCTGCCGTACGGGGTGTCGTACGTGCTGACGGCGGAGGTCAGGCCGCCGCCCGGCCGCGGCGCGATACGCAGGGAGGCGTAACCAGGGCTCGCGGGGCCGAGGCCGCCGACCTGGCGGTAGAGGAAGTCGCCGACCGAGCCGAGGCCGTAGTGGTTGAACGAGTTCATGCCAGGGTCGTTGAACGAGCCGTCGGTGCGGATGCCGTCCCAGCGCTCCCAGATCGTGGTGGCCCCGTGGTCGATCATGTAGCCCCAGCCGGGGAAGCCGCGTTGGAGCAGAATCCGGTACGCCGTCTCGACATGACCGTGGTCCGCCAGCACGGGCAGGAGGTTCTCCACGCCGAGGAAGCCGACGCTGAGGTGTCCGTCCGTAGCCGCGACCTTGGCGGCCAGCTTGTCCGCTGCCGCCCGGACCAGGGACGCGGGCAGCAACTCGAAGGCCAGGGCCAGCACATAGCCGGTCTGGGTGTTGCCGCGGACCGTGCCGTCGTCCGAGACGAAACGGGCACGGAAGGCGCCGGTGATCTGGTCGGCGAGCTGCCCGTAGACGGTGGACTCGGTGCTCCGGCCGGTGGCGGCGGCCATGCGCGACACCAGGCGGGCCGACCACGCGAAGTAGGCCGTGCAGATGAGGTCCTGGGCCGTGTTGTCGTTGACGTTGAGCCAGTCGCCGAAGGTCTGCTGATCGCGTATCAGGTCGCTGCCGGACGTGGCGCGCAGATAGTCGACCCACTGGGCCATAGCCGTGAAATGCCTGTCCACGACGCTGAGATCGCCGAAGCGCTGCCACAACGTGTAGGGAACGACCACTCCCGCGTCTCCCCAGCCGGCCGTGCCGGAGCCGCCGATCACCGCGGGCGCGACATCCGTGAAGGCGCCGTTCGCCTGCTGGGCGTCCGCCAGGTCGTCGACGAACTTGGTGAGGAGGGTGTGCGTGTCCAGGTTGAAGGTGGAGGTCGCGCAGAAGGCGGCGATGTCGCCCGTCCAGCCCAGACGCTCGTCCCGTTGGGGGCAGTCGGTCGGGATCGAGAGCATGTTGCTGCGCTCGCCCCACACGATGTTGTGCTGGAGCTTGTTGAGCAGCGCGTCGGATGCGCTGAACGTGCCCGGCTGCCGGGCGTCCGTCCACACGGCGCGACCGGTGACGGTGCCGTCGTCGGGCCGCGAACCGGACGGCAGTCCGCTGAGTTCGACGTAACGGTAGCCGTGGACGGTGAACCGGGGCTCGTACGTCTCCACACTCCCGGTGCCGGCGAGGACGAAGGAGTCGGTGGCCTGGGCGGCGCGCAGGTTGGTGGTGTAGAGCGTGCCGTCGGGGTTGAGAACCTCGCCGTGCCGGACGGTGACCGTGGTGCCGGCGTCGCCCCGGACCGCGATGCGGTTCCAGCCGGCGAAATTCTGCCCCATGTCGAAGATCCACACCCCCGGCCGCGGCTCGGTCACCGACACCGGACGGAGTTCCCCCTGCACGGTGACACCGTTGTCGACCTGCGCCACCAGCCGAGGGACGGCCCCGTCGTGGACGGCGACGGTGGTCCAGCCGCTGTCGTCGAAGCCCGGCGTGTCCCAGCCCTCGGCGTGCAGGCGCGCGTCGTAGGCCTCGCCCTGGTACAGATCGTCCGCGGTGATCGCCCCGGTGGCCGTCTTCCAACTGCGGTCCGTCGTCACCAGCTGGGTGGATCCGTCAGTGTAGGTGATGAGCAGTTGTGCGCCGTAGAACGGCTGCGTGCCGTAGTGCCGGCTGCCGGCGAAGCCCAGGTTGCCGGAGTACCAGCCGTTGCCGAGCCAGGCGCCGAGCACGTTGGCCCCCCGCCGGATGTGCGCGGTGACGTCGAACACCTTGTACTGAAGGCGCTTCGCGTAGTCGGTCCACCCGGGGGCCAGCACGTCCTCGCCGACCTTCGAGCCGTTGAGCCGAGTCTCGTGAAGACCCAGCGCGGTGGTCAGCAGCCGTGCCGAGGCGACTCGCCCCCGCACGCTGAAGCTCTTGCGCAGCATCGGCGCCGGTGTCACGACCTGCACGTTCGATCCCCACGGGCCGCTGCCGTACGACGCGAGCGCGCGTGCGGCGGGCCAGGCGCTGTCGTCGTATCCGGGGCTCTGCCAGTCCGTGGGCGGATCCTGGTGCGCCCTCCACGCACCGTCGGTGACCACCGTCGGGCCGCCCGTCACCGTGAGTTTGGCGATGAGCCCGGCCGGGGAGAGGCTCGTGTTCTGGCTCGCGACCGCGAGGGTGTTGGCGCCACTCTTGAGATGCGCGGTGACATCGACCGTCGCCGCGCTCTTCCACGAGTCGGTCACGCGTCGTGAGGTGCTCACCGGGGTTCCGTTGACCCAGACGTCCGCGGTGTCGTCCCCGGTGACGATCAGGCCGGCGGCGGCGGGTGCGTCCGCCAGCGTGAAGGTGCGCCGGAAACAGCGGGTCGCGACGGGCGCCCCGGACGCCGGATCGCCTTCCGGGTACCAGATCCAGGTGGCCCCCGAGAGATCCGGGCCCGGCGGCCGCCCGATGAACGCGGCGGACCACTCCTTGGCGGGCGCGAGCAGCCCGGTCTCGAACCACTCCGGCTTGCTCCAGGCGGCCGCCCGGCCCTGCGTGTCCCAGACGCGCACCCGCCAGAAGTAGCGGGTCAGGCTCTTCAGGGGCCCGCCGGCGTAGGCGATGTCGATCTGCCGGTCGGACGCGACACGCCCGCTGTCCCACAGATCACCAGAGCCGCCGGCCGTGGACGAGACCTGGATCCGGTAGCCGCCCTGGCGCTGCTGAGGCTCCTTTGAGTCGAGGATCCAGCCGAAGCGCGGGTGTGCCGCGTCCACGCCCAGGGGTAGGGCGCGATGCTCCACGGTGCAGGCGGCCACGCTCAACGGGGACGGTGACGAGAGGTCGGGAGCGGCGACCCGGGAGTACCAGGGGGCCGTTCCGTAGGCGCCGAGATCCCGGGCGGCCGACCAGCCGTCGTCGGCGAAACCGGGCTGTACCCATCCGGCGGCCGCGTCCTTGCCCGCCGACCAGCGGCCGTCGGTGACGACATCGGTCGTGCCACCGGTGGTCAGCACGCGGATCCGTCCGATGACACCGGCCCGGCCGCCCTCGTTCCGGCTCGCCAGCGCGATGGTGTTGGTCCCCGCGGTCACGGCGGGCCGCAGGTCCACGTACAGGGCCTCGCGCCAGGACTGGGCGACTCTGGGGGAGCCGGCCAGGGGTTTCCCGTTGAGCCATACGTCGACGGAGTCGTCCCCGGTGACGACGAGCTGCGCGTCGGTCACCTCGCCCTCGGCGACGGTGAAACTCGTGCGGAAGTAGCGGTGTCCGGCGGGGGCGTCGGAGCCCGGATCTCCTTCCGGGTACCAGATCCAGTGGGCCGGGGACAGCCCGACGGGCCCGGCCGGGGGTGTCGCGGCGGCCGCCTGCGCGTGGCCGGCGAACGTGCCGACGGTTCCCGCGGCGAGAGCTCCCGCCGCCAGCGCCGACGCCGTGCCGAGGAAACCGCGTCTGCTGACCGGGGATTCCTCGTGGGGCGTGCGCGAGCCGGAGTCGGGCGAACCGGGTGAGCCGGGGGCGGGGGGCGTGGTCTGACTGGCCAACGGAGTACTCCTTGACGCGCGACGGGCGAAGCAGGACGGCTCGGTGAGCGGCGGACGCGGACGGGGGCACCCGTCCGGTCGCCGTCTGTGGCGGGTCGGACGATCGTCGGTGTTCGTGGCCGGTGACGGGCAGAGCGCCGTGGCGGCCACGTGATTGAATCGTTTCAAACTGCTAATGCGGTGGTAACATATGAAAGTTGACGAGTGGCGTCAATAGAGTGGCGCATCGTTTCATCGACACTCGCGCACCGCTGGGTGAGGCGACCGGGCACGCCCGAGACGCCGGTCAAGGGGGAGTTCGCGCCATCGTTCGTGCGCCCATGTCGCGTGTCTCACAGTGAGACTCCGGCCGGGGCCGCTGTCCGGCACCATCGCAGCCACGCCCGGAGACAACGGAGGTCACGATGGCGACACGGTCATGGGGGCACCGGGAGCGGCTGCTGGCGCTGTGCGGGCTCGGGGCTCTGATCGCGTTGTGCGGCGCCGTCGCCACGGCGGCCGGCGCGGCGGCCGGCCCCGGTGTCGCCCTCACGGGCGCGGTGCTGGGCTGCTGGGAGGGGATCGGCCTGTGGGTCAAAAGCGCGTACCGCAGGGGATGCCATGAGTAGCGATCGGCGCGGACCGCTCCCCGACCGGCCGGATGTCACCCGCTGTCCGGGCCCAGCCGGATCCCGTACGCCGTGATCTTGCGGTAGATCGTCGCCCGGGAGATCCCGAGGGACTTCGCGGCCTTCGCCTTGTCGCCGCCGTGATCGAGGAGCGCCTGGACGATGAGGTCCCGTTCCGTGGACTCCCAGGCGGACAGGGGGTGCTGGGCCTGGCCGAGCAGGGACGGTGGAAGGTCGGCCGCCTCGATCTGCGGACCCGAACGGTGGGCCTCGGCATAGCGGAGCGAGCCGTCGAGCTGGCGGACGTTTCCCGGCCACGGCGCCCGGGACAGGGCCCACAACGCGCCGTCGGAGCACTGCATGTCTGTGCCGTGACGGGCCAGCAGGCAGGTCACGAGCGCCGGAATGTCGGCCGTGCGATGCCGGAGCGGCGGCACCATGACCTCGGCCTTGAACCGGCCCCACACGGCGGTGGGCCGCCCGGTGCCCGAGCTGTCGTCGGCGGCGATCAGCGTCGGCCGGTCATGCACGAGCAGTGCGGCCACCCATCCCGACCGCCCCGCCGTGCTCCGCAGCACTCCGTCGAGCTGCCTCAGCAGCTGCGCGGGCAGCAGTTCCAGATGCCGCAACACGACCGTGCCCCGGTCCTCCGCGAGATCCTGGAACACGGCCTGCAGCCACTTCGCGGCGCCGGTCCGCGCTTCGGCCCCGTCGTGCACGGCGAACGGCTGCGCGGGCGCAACGTGCCGGTGCACGGCCCTGACCAGCGCGAACTTACCCGTTCCCGCCTCACCCTCCACCAGTGTCCAGCGGCCGTGCTCGCAGTTCCGGATCAGCTGGCGCACAACCCCGCGGTACGCGGGACTCGAACCGGCGATGCCCTGCAGTCGCGGCACCGGGGCCGGCGCCGTCCGCGGCACGGGCTCCTCCCGCTCGGCGACCAGTCTCAGCTCGACCAGGAACGCCGCCGGACCCGCGCCGTCGGCATCGCCCTCCACCTGACGACCGCGGACCTGGACCGTCCGTCCGTCGCTCAGCAGCAGCCGCTGCTCGGGCAGCCCCGCCGGGTCGGCGGCCAGCTCCCGCAGCCTGCGATGGTCGTCCGGGCCGAGCATCTCCGTAGCGGCCGCGTCCGCGAGCAGCAGCCCGTCGGTCAGCGTGACCAGCGCCCGCCGCGAGTTCTGCCGTGACGTCAGAAAGGCGCGCAGGGCCGCTCGTTCGCGCGCCGAGCCGATGTCGAGCAACCGTTCCTCGATGTCCGCGGCAGCCTCCCGCACCAGCGCCATCATCAGGGGAGAGGCCGTGTGCCGCCAGGACGTGAGATCGATCAGCCCGATCAGCCGGCCACTGGCGGGGTTGCGGATCGGCGCGGCCGCGCAGGACACCCGCTGGAGCCGCTCGGAGAAGTGCTCCGAGCCGAAGACCTGGGCCGTACGGCCGTCCTCCGCCGCGGTGCCGATGCCGTTCGTGCCGACGTACTCCTCGGCGTAGCTGAAGCCCGGGGCGAGGCAGATGTCGTCAAGGTGCCGGTGCAGGGTCCGGTCGCCGGTCCTGCGCTCGCGCACCCGCCCCTTCGAGTCGGTCAGGATCAGGCACATCGGGGTGCCCTGGAGGGCGTCCGACAGCCGGTCGAGGACCGGACCGGCCGCTGTGGCGAGCCGGGAGTGCGGGTCGAAGTCGGCGTTGTAGGGGGCCTGGATGCGGTCGGCGTCCACCCCCCAGAAGCGCGAGCGCTGCCACGAGTCCAGAATCGGCGCGCGTACGTCGGAGGCCGAGATCGTCCCGCCCTCCAGGAACCGCACCCGGGCATGGACGGGGTTGAGGTGCGCAAGGGGGCGGTCCCGAGTGGGTGCGGACACGCCAGGGGACTGCTTCGTCCCCCTCGGGGGTTCCACGGATTCCACAGGTTCCATCGGCTCAGTGCCTTCTGCCGTGCGACGCCTTCTGCTGCCGTGCCTGTTCTGTCGTCGTGCGCGAGAAGCAAGCATTCACGTTTACTCGAACGTTACGTCCGGCTGACGGGCAGTGGCCAGCCCTGTGTCGGGACGCCTGTCTCAACATGAGACGACCGGCCGGCCCGGGCGCCCCCACGATGGGCGACACCCCGGTGACAGACGGCAGTGCGCCGCCGCACTCACCGGGCCGACCAGGCGTTTTCCCTCGCCGCCGAGTCTGCCGGAGGAGTATCACCCGTGAGCCGACAGAGCCTGAGCAAGGCGCACAAGAAGATCACCGAGTTGTCGTGGGAGCCGACGTTCGCCACCCCGGCCACGCGCTTCGCGACCGACTACCGCTTCGACAAGGCCCCCAAGAAGGACCCGCTCAAGCAGGTCCTGCGCTCCTACTTCCCGATGGAGGAGGAGAAGGACAACCGGGTCTACGGCGCGATGGACGGCGCGATCCGCGGCAACATGTTCCGCCAGGTCCAGCAGCGCTGGATGGAGTGGCAGAAGCTGTTCCTGTCGATCATCCCGTTCCCCGAGATCAGCGCCGCCCGCGCGATGCCGATGGCGATCGGCGCGGTCCCGAACCCGCAGCTGCACAACGGGCTCGCGGTCCAGATGATCGACGAGGTGAGGCACTCGACGATCCAGATGAACCTCAAGCGCCTCTACATGAACCACTACATCGACCCCGCCGGGTTCGACATCTCCGAGAAGGCGTTCGCCAACTGCTACGCCGGCACCATCGGCCGCCAGTTCGGCGAGGGGTTCATCACCGGTGACGCGATCACCGCCGCCAACGTCTACCTGACGCTGGTCGCCGAGACCGCCTTCACCAACACCCTGTTCGTGGCGATGCCCGCGGAGGCCGCCGCCAACGGCGACCACCTGCTGCCCACCGTCTTCCACTCGGTGCAGTCGGACGAGTCCCGGCACATCTCCAACGGCTACTCGATCCTGCTGATGGCCCTGGCCGACGAGGACAACCGCCAGCTCCTGGAGCGCGACCTGCGCTACGCCTGGTGGAACAACCACTGCGTGGTGGACGCGGCCATCGGCACGTTCATCGAGTACGGCTCCAAGGACCGCCGCAAGGACCGCGAGTCGTACGCGGAGATGTGGCGCCGCTGGATCTACGACGACTACTACCGGTCGTACCTGATCCCGCTGGAGAAGTACGGCCTGAAGATCCCGCACGACCTCGTCGAGGAGGCGTGGAAGCGGATCTGGGACCAGGGCTACGTCCACAAGGTCGCCCAGTTCTTCGCCACCGGCTGGCCCGTCAACTTCTGGCGGATCGACGGGATGACGGACGAGGACTTCGAGTGGTTCGAGTCCAAGTACCCCGGCTGGTACGCGGAGTACGGCGCCTGGTGGGAGGCGTACAACAGGCTGCGGCACCCGGGCGCGAACAAGCCGATCGCCTTCGAGGACGTCGGCTACCAGTACCCGCACCGCTGCTGGACCTGCATGGTGCCCTGCCTGATCCGGCAGGACATGGTGGTCGACAAGGTCGACGGGCAGTGGCGCACCTACTGCTCCGAGACGTGCGCGTGGACCGACACCACCGCGTTCCGGCCCGAGTACGAGGGCCGCGCCACGCCGTCGATGGGCCGCCTGACCGGCAAGCGCGAGTGGGAGACCGTCTACCACGGCCAGGACCTCGCCGACATCGTCCAGGACCTCGGCTACGTCCGCGACGACGGAAAGACGCTCGTCCCGCAGCCGCACCTCGACCTGGACGACCCGAAGAAGCTGTGGACCCTGGACGACGTCCGGGGCAACACCTTCATCAGCCCCAACGTGTCGCTCAACGAGATGTCCGACGAGGAGCGCGAGGCGCACGTCGCGGACTACCGCGGCCGCAGCAACATCACTCCGTCGATGCTCTGACGCATCCCAGGCAGGGGCGGCGACGTACCGTCGCGGGGTCGCCGCCCCGGAAGGACCGGTCCCTATGGGCGACAAACACCGCATCCGATTCGAACCGGTCGGCATCGAGATCGAGGCCGACGAGGACGAGACCGTCCTGGACGCCGCGTTCCGCCAGGGCCTGATGCTCATGCACGGCTGCAAGGAGGGCCAGTGTTCCTCCTGCAAGTCCTTCCTGCTCGACGGCGACCAGCAGATGGAGCGTTACTCCACCTTCGCGCTCGCCGACTACGAGAGCGAGGAGGGCTACGTCCTGCTGTGCCGGGTGCACGCCTACGGCGACCTCAGCGTCGAACTCATCAACTACGACGAGGAGATGCTCCTCAACGGCATCCCGCCACGCGAGGTCCGTACCACCGTATCCGCCGTCGAGCACGTCACACACGACATCGTCCGGCTGGCGCTCGCCCTCGATCCCGCCGACGAACTCCCGTACCGCACCGGCCAGTACGTCGACATCGAAGTCCCCGGCGCCGCCGAGCAGTGGCGCTCCTTCTCCATGGCCGGCCTGCCCGACGGCGGCGGTCTGGAGTTCCTGATCAAGCGTTATCCCGGCGGAGCGTTCTCCGGACTGCTCGACGGCACCCTTGCCCCCGGCGACCCGCTCACCGTCAAGGGCCCGTACGGCACCTGCGTGATGCGCGACGCGCCCGACCGTGACCTGATCCTCCTCGCGGGCGGTGCCGGCATGGCGCCGATCCTGGCCCAGCTGCGCGGCCTCGCGGCCACCGGCAGCTCCCGCCGCACCCGCTTCTACTACGGTGCCCGCACCGCACGGGACCTGTTCGCCCTGAAAGAGATCGGCGAACTCGGCGGCAAACTCGACGACTTCGCCTTCGTACCGGCCCTGTCCGAGGACCCCTCGGGCACGCACGAGCAGGGCCTGATCACCGACGTCGTCGACCGCCACGAGGGCGACCTCTCACACGCCGACGCCTACCTCTGCGGCCCGCCGCCGATGTGCGACGCCGCCCTGGAACTGCTCACCGGCAAGGGAATGCCCGAGGAGCGGATCTTCCTCGACAAGTTCACCACGTCCATCGACACCTGAGCCCTACCCGAACCCGATCCGACGCGAGGAGCCGTACGCGATGACCACCCAAGCCGACAAGCCCGCCGGGACCGAACGCAGCTTCCCCAAGCCGCAGTTCACCGACGCCGAGGCGGGAGCGCTCACCTTCCCCAGCTCCACCAGCCGCGCCTTCTCGTACTACAAGCCGCAGAAGATGCGGGCGACGATGTACGAGGACGTCACCTTCGACGTCCAGCCGGACCCCGAACGCCACCTCCTCCAGGGCTGGATCTACGGCTTCGCCGACGGCACCTCCGGCTACCCGCAGGACTGGACCGCCGTCAAGTCCTCCGACTGGCACCGCTTCCTCGACCCCAACGAGGAGTGGGAGCAGACGATCTACCGCAACAACGCCAACGTCGTACGGCAGGTGCAGCAGAACCTCGCGGGCGCCCGCAAGGCGCGTGCCTACGACCTGTGGACCCGGTCCTGGACCTCCTTCGTCGAACGGCACGTCGGCGCGTGGATGCACGCCGAACAGGGCCTCGGCATGCATGTGTTCGTCGCTGTCCAGCGTTCCGCTCCCACCAACATGATCAACAATGCGCTCGCGGTGAACGGCGCCCACAAGCTCCGCTTCGCCCAGGACCTCGCGCTGTACAACCTAGACATCGAGGAGCAGCTCGACGGCTTCGACGGTTCCGTCCACAAGGACGTGTGGCACAACGACCCGGCCTGGCAGGGCGTACGCGAGAACGTCGAGCGGCTCACCGCCGTGGCGGACTGGGCCGAGGCGGTGTTCGCCGCGAACGTCGTCTTCGAACCTCTCGTGGGCGAACTGTTCCGCAGCCATCTCGTCCAGCAGATCGCCGCCCGCAACGGCGACTACACCACGCCCACCGTGATGGGCGCCGGCGAGAACGACTACGACCGGGACCTGCGCTACACCCGCGCCCTGTTCACCCTGCTGCTGGCCGACGGCACCTACGGCGCCTTCAATCAGGCCCTCGCACAGGAGTGGCTGGAGCGCTGGGTGCCGGTGAGCCTCGACGCGGCGCGCCGGCTGCAGCCGCTGTGGTCACAGCCCACGGAGAAGCCCGTCCGCTTCGAGGACAGCCTCGACCGCGCCAAGGAGCGCTTCGCCCGCCTTGCCGAGGACCTGGGCCTGCGGACCCCCGAGGACCAGACGAGCGAGAGGAGCGCCCAGTGAGCACCCTTCCCCAGTCCTTCAGCGCGGACCACACCTCCTCCAACCGGTGTGGCGTGACGCTGATGAACAACCAGAACGGCCATGTCGTCGCCGACGTCATGCGCGCCAAGGAGAACGTGACGGTCACCGACTACCCGTCGATGATCCGCGTCGACGGTGAGCGGGTGCTGACCTTCGACTTCGACGAGATCTCCAAGGCCCTCGGCTTCGACTTCGACCAGTCCGACTTCGAGGAGATCATGTCCACCCACTACGGGCGCATGGTCCACCTCGACGACCGCACCGTCCTCTTCGCCAACCCCGAGGACGCCGCCGAATACATCGACTTCGACCTCACCCCGGTCGACTGACGTCCCCGAGGAGGAGACCCATGTACCGCAAGGACGGCGTCGACTACTTCATCGTCGACGGGCACATCCACTTCTGGGACGCGAGCGAGGAGAACACCGCCAACAAGTACGGCGAGGGCTTCATCCGCTGCTTCTACGACTACCAGCGCAACCTCAGCCCCCAGGAGTGGGTGTGGCCGCTGGAGAAGTTCCGGAAGTACACCGAACAGGACCTGGTCCACGACCTGTTCGAGACGGGGTACGTCGACTGGGGCATCTTCCAGCCGACCTACCTCAACGAGTTCTACCACCGCGGCTTCAACACCACCGAGACCAACGGGGTGCTGTCCCGCAAGTACCCCGACCGCCTCATCGCCAACGGCGCCTTCGACCCGCGCGAGGGCGAGGCCGGCCTGGAACGGCTGCGGCAGCTGCACGCCGAGTGGGACCTGCGCGGCGTCAAGCTCTACACCGCCGAGTGGCGCGGCTCCTCCAAGGGCTGGAAGCTGTCCGACCCCGAGGCGTACGAGTACCTGGCGCTGTGCGAGGAACTCGGCATCCGCAACATCCACGTCCACAAGGGCCCCACCATCTGGCCGCTGAACCGGGACGCCTTCGACGTCGCCGATGTCGACGACGCGGCCAGCGCCTTCCCGGGCCTGAAGTTCATCGTGGAGCACTCGGGGCTGCCCCGCCTGGAGGACTTCTGCTGGATCGCCACACAGGAGCCCAACGTGTACGCGGGCCTGTCGGTGGTCATGCCCTTCATCCACACCAGGCCCCGCTACTTCGCCAAGGTCATCGGCGAGCTGCTGTACTGGCTGGACGAGGACCGGATCGTGTTCGGCAGCGACTACGCGATCTGGAGCCCCAAGTGGCTCATCGAGAAGTTCGTCGACTTCCAGATCCCCGAGGACCTGCAGAGCGAGTACGGCACCCTCACCACCGACGCCAAACGGAAGATCCTCGGCCTCAACCACGCCCGGCTGTACGGTCTGAAGGTCCCCGAGAGCGCGCAGATCCCCACGCTCGGGGTGGCGGCATGACCACCGTCGCCGAGGCGGTCGACCGGGTCACCGCGGTCAACGAGGCCCTGGCCCAGGTGCTCGACCCGGAACTCGACCGGCCCATCACCGACCTCGGTTTCGTCCGGTCCGTCAGCGTCGGCCCCGACGGCTCGGTGGAGGCCCGGCTCCGGCTGCCGACGTACTTCTGCGCCCCCAACTTCGCCTGGCTGATGGTGGAGGACGCCCGGCGCGCCCTCGCCGGACTGTCCTGGACGGGGGTGTGCACGGTGGTCCTGGAGGACCACTTCGCCTCCGACGAGATCAACCACGGCGTCGGCTGCGGGAAGTCGTTCGACGAGGCCTTTCCCGGCCTCGCCGATGCCGACCGCATGGCGGAGCTGCGTGCCCAGTTCCTGCGCAAGGGGCACCTCGCGGCACAGTCGCGGCTCGGCAAACGGCTCCTCGAACACGGCTGGACCGTGCGGCAGCTGGCCGACGCCGTGCTGGGCGACCTGCCGGACCACCTCACGGTGACGGTTCGGCGCCGGCGCGCCCTGCTCGGCCTGCCCGCGGACGCGACGGCACCGCTGTTCACCGATGACGAGGGCCGCGCCGTACCGCCCATGGCCATGGAGCGGCACCTGCTGCGGGGCCGTACCGCCGGCGTCGGCATCGAGACCAACACCGAGTTCTGCGAAGGGCTGCTGGCCACCCGCTACGGACCCGGCCCCGGAGAGGAGGAAGCGTCATGAAGGCCGTACGACTGCACCAGTACGACCGCACACCCGAACTCGACGAGGTGCCGGACCCGGTCGTCAAGGGACCGCTCGACGTGATCGTGAAGATCGGAGGCGCCGGAGTGTGCCGCACCGACCTGCACATCATCGAGGGCCAGTGGCAGGAGAAGAGCGGAGTGGACCTGCCGTACGTGCAGGGACACGAGAACGCGGGCTGGATAGCCGAGGTCGGCTCGGCCGTCACCGGGCTCCAGCCCGGCGACCCCGTGATCCTGCACCCACTCGTCACCTGCGGACTGTGCGCGGCCTGCCGGCGCGGCGACGACGTGCACTGCGCGGCGAGTGCCTTCCCCGGGATCGACACGGACGGCGGGTTCGCCGAGTACCTGCGGACCAACGCCCGTGCCGTCGTCCCGCTCGATGCGGGGCTCGCCCCGGCCGACGTGGCCGCGCTCGCGGACGCGGGCCTGACCGCCTACCACGCGGCGAAGAAGGCCGCCCACAGGCTCGCGCCAGGAACGAAGGCCGTGGTGATCGGCGCGGGCGGCCTAGGACACATCGGCGTCCAGGTGCTGCGGGCCCTGACCCCGGCCGAACTGATCGTCGTGGACCGGTCGCCGCAGGCGCTGAAGCTCGCCGAGACGCTCGGCGCCCACCACACCGTCGTCGCCGACGGCAGCCAGGTCGAGCAGGTCGCCGACCTCACCGGCGGCCAGGGCGCCGAGGCAGTCCTCGACTTCGTCGGGGAGGGCGGCGCCCTGGAGGACGGGACACGGATGCTGCGCAGGGCCGGCGACTACTACGTCATCGGCTACGGCGGCACCCTGTCCGTGCCCACCATCGACATCATCTCCGCCGAGATCAACTTCGTGGGCAACCTCGTCGGTTCGTACACCGACCTCGTGGAACTGATGGACCTCGCGGCGCGCGGCCTGGTCACGCTGCACACCGTCACCTATCCGCTGACCGACTTCGACCGGGCCCTGGCAGACCTCGACCAGGGCCGGGTACGGGGGCGCGCCGTGCTCGTGCCCTGAGCCGTACCTCCCAAGCCGGTGGCGGCGGCCGATTCATCCGTGGACCCCCAGCACGGGGGTCGGCGCACCGCGGAGACCGTACCCCGGCCGCCGCCACCCCCTCCAGCACAGCCGTAGTCTCGAAGGGACGACAAAGCCATGGCGAAGGAACTGCGCTTCAACGCCGAAGCGCGCGCACTCCTGGAGAGCGGGGTGAACGCGCTGGCGGACGCGGTGCGCGTCACCCTCGGACCGAAGGGCCGCAACGCGGTCCTGGAGAAGCTGACCGGGCCGCCCACCATCACCAACGACGGCGTCACCATCGCCCGCGAGATCCAGCTCAAGGACCCCTTCGCCAACATGGGCGCGCAGCTCGTCAAAGAGGTGGCCACCCGGACGAACGGCGACGTGGGCGACGGCACGACCACCGCGACCGTGCTCGCCCAGGCGATCGTCCGCGAGGGGCTCAAGGCGGTCAACGACGGCGCGAATCCCGTGCTGTTGAAGAACGGCATCGAGACCGCCGTGGCGGCGGCCGTCGAGTCGCTCGGGGCCCAGGCCCGTCCGGTGGCCGGCGACGACGAACTCGTCCGGGTGGCCGCGCTGTCCGCCAACAACGACCCCGCGATCGGGGAGGCCATCGCCGAGGCCGTGGCCCGGGTCGGCCGCACCGGAGTGGTCACCGTGGAGGAGTCGTCGGCGTACGGGCTGAGCGTCGAGTACGCGGAGGGGCTGGAGTTCGACAACGGCTGGATCTCCCCGTACATGGTCACCGACCAGGGGCGCATGGAGGCCGTGCTGGAGAACCCGTACCTGCTCTACTGCGACACGAAGATCACCAAGGTGCAGGAGCTGATGCCGGTCCTGGAGCAGGTCACCCGCACCGGGTCCCCGCTGGTCGTCGTCGCCGAGAACGTCGATGGGCCGGCTCTCGGCATGCTCGTCACCAACGCGGCGCACGGCACGTTCCGTTCGCTGGCCGTGCGGGCTCCCGGCTTCGGCTTCCGGCGCATCGCCGAACTGGAGGACATGGCCGCGCTCACCGGCGGCCGGGTCATCACGGGCACCGCCGGCCGGACCCTGGAGGGCGTCACGCTCGGCGACCTCGGCCGGGCCGAGAAGGTCATCGCCACCGAGCGCTCCACCACCGTCCTCGGCGGAGCGGGCGGCGACCAGCGCGTGGCCGAACGCATCGAGAACCTCAAGACCGAGCTGGAGCGCACCACCAACGACCACGACCGCGACAAGCTCGGCGAGCGCATCGCCAAGCTGTCCGGCGGAGTCGCCGTCATCCGCGTCGGCGCCGCCAGCGGCGTCGAACTCAAGGAGAAGCAGATGCGGCTGGAGGACTCCCTCGCGGCGACCCGGGCGGCCGCCGAGGAGGGTGTCGTCGCGGGAGGGGGCTCGGCGCTGCTGCACGCGCGCGCCGACATCGATGCGCTCCCGCCGGCCGACGGCGACGCGGCGACCGGCCGCGCCATCGTCGCCAAGGCGCTGGCCGAACCCCTGCGCTGGATCGCCATCAACGCGGGGCTCGATCCCGAGGAGGCGGAGGTGCAGACCGCCGCCCTGCCGGTCGGCAGCGGACTGGACGCCCTACGCGGCGACTACGCCGACCTGCATCGGCGCGGGATCATCGACCCGGTCAAGGTCACGCGGAGCGCGCTGCTGAGCGCGGCGTCGATCGCGGCTCTGCTGCTGACGACGGAGACGTTGGTCGTCGAGGAGGTCATCGGGCACCCCGGCTCGATCCACTCCCCTGAGATCGGAGATCTCGCTGAGGGCCTGCCGCGGCCCTCCAACATTCCCTAGGGGGTGACCGCATCCCTTCCGTAATGGGGTGGCCCCTTCGCGTCTGCCCTGTACGCGCCTCTGAAGGGGCGCGTACCCCCTCCAGCGAGAAGGAGAGCAGCGCATCATGACGACCGAAGAGTCCGCAGCCCGGTCGGGACGGCTCACCCCCCGCCTCACAGCGGGCTCCGTCGGCCGCACTCCCGGCGAGCGGCGGCCCCCGCTGCGCTCGGGGCTGTCGTACACCCTGCTCGGACCCGCCTTCGTCGCCGCCGTGGCCTACGTCGATCCGGGGAACTTCGCCACCAACGTGCAGGCCGGCGCCACCTTCGGGCCCATGCTGCTGTGGGTGCTGCTCACCGCGAACGTCGTGGCGATGCTGCTGCAGTACCTCTCCGCCAAGCTGGGCGTCGCCACGGGGATGAGCCTGCCGCAACTGTGCCGCGCGCGCTATCGGCGACCGGTGGTGTGGGGGCTGTGGGCGCAGGCCGAGGCGGTCGTCGTGATGACCGACCTCGCCGAGGTGGTCGGCGGCGCGATCGCCGTCCAACTGCTGTTCGGCCTCCCGCTGTGGCTCGGCGGCGTGGTCGTCGGCACGGCGTCGCTGCTGCTCATGCCGATGAGGGGTCGCGGGCGTCGCCGCTTCGAGGTGCTGATGGCCGCAGGCCTGGTCTGTCTGCTCGCGCTCTTCCTCGGCCAGGTGCTCGGTGCCGGCGCCCCGCTCGCCACCGCCGCCGACGGGCTGACGCCACGGCTTTCCGGCGCCGACAGTCTGATGCTGGCCGGCGGCATCGTCGGTGCCACGGTCATGCCCCACGTCATCTATCTGCACTCGGCGCTCACCGGCGACCGCTACAGCCTGTCTCTGACTCCCGGCGCCGGCGGACCGCCCGACGACCCCGACCGGCCGCTGCGCCACCGCCTCCTGCGCCATGTGCGCGCGGACGTACTGATCGCCATGGGCCTGGCGGGCGCAGTGAACGTGGCTCTTCTGGTGTCGGCGGCGACGCTGTTCCACCCGGGCGCCCCCCAGGCCGGCGCATCGCTCGCCGCGGCCCACGACGCGTACGGCAGCCTCGTCGGCCAGGCCGCCGCCCTGGCCTTCGCGCTGGCCCTGCTCGTGTCGGGCCTGGCCGGCAGCAGCGTCGGCATGTACGCGGGCGAAGTGGTGATGGGCGGCTTCCTCGACCGCAGGATCCCCGTACTGCTGCGCAGGATCATCACCATCGCGCCCGCGGTCGCGGTCCTCGCCGCCGGCGCGGGCCCCACCCAGAGCCTGGTGCTGAGCCAGATCATCCTGTCCTTCGGTATCTCCTTCGCCCTGATCCCGCTGGTCCTGCTCACCAGTGACCGGTCCCTCATGGGCCGCTGGGTCAACCGGCGCAGGACCACCTACGCCGCCTGGATGGTGAGCGCGGTCGTGGTGGCTCTCAACGTGACCTTGCTGGGCAGCCTGTTCGCGGGCTGACCGCGCGGTGGGCGACGTGCTGACGGCTTGCGGTAGTACCCCGGTACCAGCCGTCCGGCACTGTTCAGCCCCCGGTACCACCGGATCCGGGGGGTCGCGGGCCTAGCGTTGATCAAGAGGCGTCAGGCATGCCGGACGCCGTGGTCCGAGAGAGAGAACGCGAATGATCGACGCACAGCAGCTCACCAAGAGGTACGGGGAGAAGACGGCGGTCGACGGTCTGGACTTCACCGTGAAGCCGGGCACGGTGACCGGCTTCCTCGGGCCCAACGGGGCGGGGAAGTCCACGACGATGCGCATGATCGTCGGGCTGGACGCGCCGACGAGCGGCTCCGTCACGGTGAACGGCGATCACTACGCCCGTCACCAGGCGCCGCTGCAGGAGGTCGGAGCGCTCCTGGAGGCGAAGTCGATCCACCCGGGCCGCTCGGCCTACAACCACCTCCGGGCGCTCGCGCTGACCCACGGCATACCTCGTCGCCGCGTCGACGAGGTGATCGAACTCGCCGGTCTCGGCAGTGTCGCGAAGAAGCGCGCCGGTGCCTTCTCGCTCGGCATGGGGCAGCGGCTCGGCATCGCGGCCGCGCTGCTGGGCGACCCCCAGACGGTGATGCTGGACGAGCCGGTCAACGGACTGGACCCGGAGGGCGTGCTCTGGATCCGCAATCTGCTGACGTCGCTCGCGGCCGAGGGGCGGACGGTGTTCGTCTCCTCGCACCTGATGAGCGAGGTCGCGCTGGTGGCGGACCACCTGATCATCGTCGGCCGGGGACGGCTGCTGGCCGACACGACCGTACGGGACCTGGTCCGCGAGGCGGGCGGCGACGCCGTGAAGGTCGCGACCCAGGACCCCGCCCGGCTGCGGGACGTGCTGGCCGGTCCGGGTGTGGAGGTCACCGGCCGCGTCGGCTCGGAGGAGCTGCAGGTCACCGGGATTCCCGCCCGCGAGATCGGGCTGAAGGCGGCCGAACACGGGATCCCGCTGTTCGAGCTGACCACGAAGGCGGTGTCGCTCGAGGAGGCATTCATGGAACTGACCAGGGACGCCGTGGAGTACCACGGCTCCACGACCGGCACCGGCACCACCGAGACCACCGGGAGCGCGGCATGAGCACCCTCACTGCGACCCCCGAGACCCCCGAGACCGCCCGGACCGTCGCGGCCCGGCCCGTCTACCGGGTGACAGGACGGCGCGTGCTGTCCTCGGAGTGGGCCAAGCTCTGGTCCCTGCGCTCGACCTGGATCACCCTGGGCCTGGGCCTGCTGTTCCTCGTGGCCTTCGGTGTCATCGCCGCGAGCCACTACAAGTCCGGGATCAACTCCGGCCACCAGGACCGCGACTTCGCCACCGCGACGGCCGTGAGCCTGTCCCTGTTCGGCACGAACTTCGCCCAGCTGGCCCTGGGCGTACTGGGCGTGCTGGTCATGGCGGGCGAGTACTCCACCGGCATGATCCGCTCCACCCTGGCCGCGGTGCCGCGCCGGCTCCCCGTGCTGTGGTCCAAGGCGGCGGTGTACGGGCTGGTCGCACTGGTGGTCGCCACCGTCGGCGCGTTCGTCGCATTCCTCATCGGCAGCCAGATCGTCTCGGGCACGCCCGCCGCCATGGGCCTCGGCCACGCCGGTGTCGTACGCAGCCTGCTGGGCGCCGGGCTCTACCTCGGCCTCGTCGGCGTGATCGGCACCGCCCTGGGCGCGGTGCTGCGGTCCGTGGCCGGCGGCATCTCGGTCCTGGTCGCCGCCCTCATGCTCGTACCCGGACTGATCTCCCTGCTGCCCAGCTCCTGGCAGGGTGACATCAACCCCTACCTCCCGAGCAACGCGGGCGAGTCGATGTTCGCCCTGACGCACGACTCCACCAGCCTGTCGCCCGCCGCCGGGCTCCTGGTCTTCGCCGGCTGGACGGCACTGGCGCTGGCCGGGGCGGCGTACCGGCTGCGGCGCAGCGACGTCTGAGCCCCTGCGCCCGCCTCATGGGCCGGACCCGCATCATGGGCTGGTGAACTCCGTGACTACCGAAGACCTCGGCGGGATGGCGCCGCTGGTCGCCCGGCTCAGCCGGGCCGGCCAGCGGCTCCGCCATGCCGACCAGGCCCGTCCGTGGGTGCTGGACACCGCGGTGGTGGTCCTGGTCTTCCTGATGTTCTGCCTGCCGGACCTGCTGCACGGGAGCGGCGCAGAAGGGGACGGCGAGGGCCCACGCCACTTCCGCCTGGCGTTCACCCAGCTGCCCCCGGCCGGCATGCTGGCCCTGCAGGCCGGGCTGGTGCTGCCGCTGCTGTGGCGGCGGAGGGCGCCAGCGGTGGCCTTCGGCGCCGTCACGGCAGTGTTCGTCCTGCAGTGGTCTCTCGGCGCCGCACTCCGCGCGGACGTCGCCCTCTTCGTGGCCCTGTACAGCCTGGCGCTGCACGGGCGGCTACGGCAGCTGCCGTGGGCCTGCGCCGCCATGGCGGGCGCGCTGGGCCTGGTCGCGGTACGCGTCTCGGCGGCGGTGTCGATCTGGGACGCGCTCTTCTTCCTCCTCAGCACGGCGACCGCGGCCCTCGCGCTCGGCCTGATGATCCGCATCCGGCGGGCTCAGCTGGCCGGGCTGCGGGATCGCGCGGCCCGGCTGGAGACAGAGCGCGACCAGCGCGGCAGGCTCGCCGTCGCGGCCGAACGGGTACGGGTCGCCCGCGAGATGCACGACATCGTCGGCCACAACCTGTCCGTCATCATCACGCTCGCCGACGCCGGCGCGTATGCCACGGCCGTCGCTCCGGAACGGGGCAGGGAGGCCCTGCACCTCATCGGCGACACGGGCCGCCAGGCACTGAGCGAGCTGCGGCGCGTCCTCGGCGTGCTCCGCGAGGCGGACGGCCCGCGCACCGAGCCCGAGCTGAGCCCGCAGCCCGGTCTCGCGGACATCGAGGCGCTGTGCGAGGGGGTGCGCGCCGCCGGCCTGGAGGTCGTCTACCGCACCGCCGGTGACGTCGAAGCCCTCGACGACGGGGTGCAACTGGCCGTCTACCGCATCGTGCAGGAGGCTCTGACGAACACCCTGAAGCACGCGGGCGCCGGCACTCGTGCGAACCTGGCGGTCGTCGTGGCGGACACGCGGCTGACCATCACCGTCCAGGACTCCGGCCCGCCCGCCCCGGCCGGCCCGCGCGGACCGGCCAACGAGGAAGGACACGGTCTGGTGGGTATGCGTGAACGAGCGGCCCTGTACGGCGGACACGTCAGCGCCGGTCCCGCCGGTGCGGGATGGGCGGTGCGGGCCGCGCTCGACCTGACTCCCCAGGGCGGTGCCCGATGACCACCGTCCTCGTCGTGGATGACCAGCCGCTCCAGCGCTACGGCTTCCGCATGCTCCTCGACTCCGTGCCCGAGACGGAGGTGGTCGGCGAGGCCGCGCACGGGGCCGAAGCGGTGCGCAAGACCGCCGAACTCCGCCCTGACGTCGTCCTCATGGACGTACGCATGCCGGGCATGGACGGCATCGAGGCCACGCGTCGTATCGTCGCCGCCGGCGACCGCTCCCGCGTCCTCGTCCTGACCACCTTCGACCTCGACGAGTACGTCCACGCGGCCCTGCGCGCCGGAGCCAGCGGCTTCCTCCTCAAGGACGCCCGCCCCGAGGAACTCCTCGCGGGCATCCGCGCCGTGGCCGTCGGGGACGCCGTGATCGCGCCCGCACTCACCCGCCGACTGCTCCACGAGTTCGCCCGGCTGGTACCGCCCCGCCCCGGCGGCTCCGAGGAGGACCCCAGACTGAGCAGGCTCACCGACCGCGAACGGGAGATCCTCGTCGCCATCGGCAAGGGCTGGACCAACGGCGAGATCGCCACCCGCTTCGTCGTGTCGGAGTCCACGGTGAAGACCCACGTCGGCCGCGTCCTCGCCAAGATCGGCGCACGCGACCGCATCCAGGCGGTGATCTTCGCCTATGACCAGGGCCTGGCCCGGCCGCAGGCGAGCTGAGCCGGCGAGCCAGGCCAGGCCTTGGCAGCGCGAATAAGAGATCCACCGCACGGCACGAGGTCACGTCTCCAGGCGGTAGCCGTGCCCCCGCAGCGTGGTGATGCGGGGCAGACGGCTGGGGCCGGGACCCGTCTCGGCGGCCTCGGCGAGGCGGCGGCGCAGGCCCGCCATGGTGACGTCGAGGGTCTTGGTGGACCCGAACCAGTTCTCGTCCCAGACCTCGGCCATCAGGGTCTCCCGGGAGACGGCCTCGCCCGCGTGCCGCGCGAGCAGGGCGAGGAGCTCGAACTCCTTCGGGCGCAGCGGCACCTCCTCGTCGTGCAGGTGGCACCGGCGTGCCACCGGGTCGAGGACGAGGTCGCCGAGGGGGATCGGCTGCTTCTGGGCGGGCGCGCCGAGGGTCCGGCGGCGCAGATGGGCGCGCAGGCGGGCCAGCAGGACCGTGAGACTGAAGGGCTTGACCAGGTAGTCGTCGGCGCCGGCGTCCAGGCCCGCGATGATGTCGATGTCGTCGGTGCGGGCCGTGAGGACCACGATCAGGAGGTCCCGGAAACGGCCGCGCAGGCTCCGGGCGACATCGAGGCCGTCCATGTCGGGCAGACCGAGGTCCAGGAGCAGGGCGTCGTAGGGGGCGGCCCGGGTGGCCTCGGTCAGGGCGGCGGCGCCGGTGCGTCTCCAGGCGGTGGTGTAGCCGTTTCCGCGCAGGCCCGTCTCCAGGTGGTGGCCGATGACGTCGTCGTCCTCCACCACGAGGACACGGAAACGGCTGCTGTCCGGTGCGGTGAGCGTGCCCATGGCGGACAGGGTAGAAGACTCCCTCCCCGTCCGCCGGTTCACAGGTCACGCAGTTCCTCGATGGCCGGGCGCCGGGCCCGGCGGATGCCGTTGAGGGACGCCGCCAGTATGGCGATCAGGGCGGCCAGTGCGGTGAGCGCCAGGTAGGAGCCGGGCACGGCCAGGACGGCGGGCGGCGGGTCGAAGACACCGGTGAGGACCTTGACCAGCATCTCCGACAGGCCCCAGCCGATGAGGGCGCCTCCGGCCAGGCCGGCGAAGGCCAGGAGCAGGGCCTCGGTGAGGACCATGCCGCGCAGCTGGCGTGTCCGGGCGCCGAGGACGGTGGCGATGGCGAAGGTGCGGCGGCGTTCGGCGAGTCCGAGGGCGAGGACGAGCCCGCCTGCCCCGGCGGCCAGCAGGACGGCGAAGGCCAGCTCGATACGGGTCAGTCCGGCCAGGTCGACGGAGGTCAGGCTGGTGCCGACGGTGCCCCGGGTCTGGGTGAGGTCGGTGACCGTGGCGCTGGTGCCGACCTTCGTCCGCACCTGTGCGGCGACCTGCTTCTGGTGGGTGCCGCCGGTGTCGAGGAGGAAGGCGCCCACCGCGTCACTGCCGGTCGCCTTGGCGATGTACGAGGCGTTGGCGATGAAGAAGCTGTCCTTGGGGGCGGTGGGGAACTCCTTGGCGATGCCGGCGTAGTGGAAGGGGACGGTGCGCAGGGCCTTGGTACGGGCGTCCTGGATGCGCAGGTTGACGGTGTCGCCGGGGGAGAGCTGGAAGTCGCTGACGGTCTCGGAGCTGACCAGCAGGCTGTCGGGGCGCTGGGCGAGCCGCTGCATGAGCTGCTGGGCGGTGCCGCCGGCGAAGTAGGCGTCCTGGAGGGAGGTGGCCTGTGCGACGGTGTCGGGGCGGACGCCGTAGAGGTCCTGGAGGTCGGAGCCGACGTAGGCGAAGCGGTGCTGGACGGGTTCGACGTGCTGGACGCCGGAGACCCGCAGCGGTGTTCCGGCGCTGGGTGAGACGCGGGCGCCGGGCGGTTCGGTGACCGTGACGTCGGCGCCGTTGGTCAGCCGGGCGTCGACCTCGGCCTGCTGCTGGTAGGTGGAGTTGAAGACGGCGGTGGACACCGCGAAGGACACGGCGAGGGCGAGCAGGACCACCGCGCGGGCGAGCGGGCGGCGGCGCCGGGCGAGGGTGGCGGCGGTGGTGCCGGCGAGGCTCGCGGTCAGCGGGCGGGCCAGGCGGGCGAGCGCGGGGCGGCCGTGGGCCAGGGCCAGCAGCATGAGCCGCCACAGGAGGAGGGCGGCGCCGAGCCACAGCAGCGCGGGGCCGAGGAAGGCCCAGTACGACACCGAGATGCTGGGCACCCCCTCCGGGGCGAGGACCAGGGCGTACTGGTTGCCGGACGAGGCACGGAAGATCAGCCACGAGCCGATCAGCAGCGCGAAGTCCAGGCCGTACCGCGCCCACCAGGGGCTGCGGGTGCCGCGCGCGCCGGACTCCTTGCGGGTGTCGGCGACGGTCACCGTGCGCAGATCGCGCAGCGCGGGGACGAGGACGGCGCCGGCGGCCACCGCGGCTCCGAGGACGAAGGCGATGCCGTACCAGAGCACCCAGGTGCCGGCACTCGTCCCGAACGACGCGGTACCGAAGGCGAGGCGCCCGGTCAGCGCGGCGATGCCGATTCCGGCCAGGCCACCCAGCAGGCCGGTCAGCGTCGCCTCCACACCGGCGAGAGCGGTGATCTGGCCGGGGCGCAGTCCGCGCAGCCGCAGCAGCCCCTGCTCCTGGCGGCGCCGCTCACCGCCGGCGGAGGCGACCGCGACGGTCAGCGCGGCGGCCAGGACCGCGCCGGGGACACCGAGGAAGAGGAAGAGGATCTGGGCGTAGAGGGCGTCCTGCCGGGCGGAGTCGAGTGCGGCTCCGACGTTGTTGCCGACGAGCGCGGTACCGGCGGAGCGGGCCTCCAGGTTGTGGGCGGCGCCGGTGACGGAGGTGAAGGCGGCCGACGGATCGGTGGGCAGGCGCGTGGTGTCGCGGGCAACGTGGATCTGGGTGGTGGTACCGGTGGAGCCCTGCGTGAGCGCGGCGAACCGGGCGGCGGGCAGGAGGACGACGTTGTCCGGGGGCGCGGCCGGCTGGGACTGGCTGGGGGCGCCCACCGTCTGGAAGAGGGAGTCGGCCTGCGGCAGGTCGACCACACCGTCCACCTTCACCTGCCGCGCTCCGACCCCCGGCAGCCGGACGGCGATGGTGTCGCCGGGGGCGGCATGCAGGTTGGAGGCGGTCTGCTGGGCCAGCAGAACACCGGTGGAGGAGCCGGTGAGCGTGCGGATCGCGTCGGGGAACATGCTGCGGTAGGTGTCGGGCAGACCGAGGGCCACGCCCGGACCCGTGGTCTGGGTGCTGCCCTGCACCTGGGCGGTGAAGCCGGTGGTACGGGCGAAGCCGACGGGTGCGGCGGCCCCGGTGCCGGGGGTCTTGCGCACCAGCGACAGCACGCTGTTCGGGTCGGCACCGGGCTGCACCTGGACCTGCCAGTCGACGGCGACCGAGCGCAGCGCGCGCTGGGTCATGGTCGCCTTCGACGCGGTGAGGAAGGAGCCGAGGGCCGCGACGAGCGCGACCGCGAGCGCGATCCCGGCCACGGCGGCCATCAGCCGTCCGGTGCGGTGACGGGCCAGGCCGCGTGACCAAGCGGTGATCATGACGCCTCCTCGGGCGCGAGCAGTCGGCCGTCGCGCATGGTGCGCCGGGTGGTGAGGCGCGCGGCGATGGCGGGGTCGTGGGTGGTGACGACGAGGGCGGCACCGGCGTGGTCGGCGGCTGTCAGCAGGGCGTCCAGTACCCGGCCACCGGTGACGTGGTCGAGGCGGCCGGTCGGCTCGTCGGCGAGGATCAGGCGCGGCGCCTGGGCCAGGACCCGGGCGGCGGCCACGCGCTGGGCCTGGCCGCCGGAGATCTCCTCGGGCAACCGGTCGGCCAGGTCGCCGACGTCCACCAGGGCGAGCGCGATCAGCGCGGCTTCCCGCGCCTCGGGTTCGGGCCGGTCGGCGAGGACCAGGGGCAGGGCGGTGTTCTCGGCCACGCTCAGGGCGGGGATCAGGCTGTCGCCCTGGAAGACGAGACCGATGTCGTACGGGCCCAGGGAGTCGGCCCGTGTGACGGTGCCGCTGGTGGGTTGCTCCAGCCCGGCCAGGAGGTGCAGCAGCGAACTCTTCCCCGACCCGGAGGGGCCGACGATGGCGAGCCGATCACCGGCCCCGATCTCGATGTCGGCTCCGTGCACGGCCACGACTGCCTGGGGGCCGCGCCCGAAGGTGAGTGCCGCGTTCCGGCAGGCGACCAGGGGCTCATCCATTGCCATGGCGCGCCTCCTCCACGGGTGAGTCTTCCGCCGACGCGCTGTCCGTCTTGCCGTCGGCCAGGCCGACGACCCGGTCGGCGGCGCGTACGGCCGCCGCGCTGTGGGTGACGATCAGCACCGCGCAGCCGCGGGCGGCCTGGTCGCGCAGCAGGGTGAGCACCATCTGTTCCGTCTCGCTGTCCAGTTCGCCGGTCGGTTCGTCGGCCAGCAGTACGTCGGGGGAGTTGGCCAGCGCCACGGCCAGCCCGGCGCGGGCCAGTTCACCGCCGGACAGCTGCCGGGGCAGGGCCTGCGTCCGCCCGGCGAGACCGACCTGGCCGAGCAGCTCGTGCGCCGCGACGGCGGGCCGGCCCGCGGCCGCCCGCTGGGCCAGCCGGATGTTGTCGCGGACGGTCAGGTGGGGCAGCAGGTTGCGGCTCTGCAGCAGCACCCCGATGTGCCGGGCCCGCAACCGGGCCCGTTCGGTCTCCGGCCGATGGCTGATCCGTACGTCGCGTACGTGCACATCACCGCCGGAAGGCTCGTCCAGCCCGGCCAGACAGGCCAGCAGGGT
Source organism: Streptomyces sp. NPDC005866 (assembly GCF_040629895.1). Lineage (NCBI taxonomy): Bacteria > Bacillati > Actinomycetota > Actinomycetes > Kitasatosporales > Streptomycetaceae > Streptomyces > Streptomyces sp. NPDC005866. Next base: position 19,023 of record NZ_JBEXWP010000010.1, on the reverse strand, counting down.
CGACTTGCCCGACCCGGACGGCCCGACCACGGCGAGGGTCTCGCCGCGCCGTACCCGCAGGGACACCCCGCGCAGTGCGAGCGTCTCCTCCTCGCCGGCCCGGTAGAAGCGGTACAGCTCGCGGGCGGTGAGGACGGTCTCGTCCGTCATGGTGATCACCGCCACGCCATGGAGTCGCTGATGATGCGCCAGGGGTCGACGTTGTCGGCGTTGACCGGCCCGGACAGGGTCAGGTCCACCTCGTGACCGGAGCGCTGGAAGGCGTACCGTTCGAAGGCCTCCCGCACCACCTTCCCGGTGACCGGGTCCTTCGCCGAATCCCCCTGGTAGGCCAGCAGGACGGCGTGGCCGCCGTGCCGGGTCACCTCGGACACCTTGGGTGCGGCGAACTTCGGGACCTGTGACTGCAGGCGCGGGACGACGGTGCTCGTCACCGAGCCGACCGTGGGCGCGGTGGACGCGTTGGCCGTCTCGATCCGTACGGTGTTCAGCTTGTCCGTGAACACCGTCGCGCCGGCCTGCTGGGTACGGGCCCACCCCTCGGGCACCTTCACGGTGAAGCCGGATCCGCTGAAGGGGACGTATGCCTGGTTGTCGGGGATGTCACCGGGCGGGTTGGACTCGGTGGGCGCCGCGTTGTTCTGCGCGCCCTGGGCCGAGGACGTCGACGAACCAGGGGGCGCGGCCCCCTTGGCGGCCGGCGAGCCGGATCCCGAACAGCCTGCGGTCGCCGCCGCGACGACCACCAAGCCGACGATCACGGACGTCCGTGTGTGTGTTGCCATGTCCACTGCCCTCCAGCGAGCCCTCGGACGGTTGTGCAGCTGACGCTAGGAGCAGCCCGGTTAACGCCCCGCTCGCCGATGGTTAGACGACGGCAAAACGTGTGGCGCACGGGGTCGGGGCGGCCGCTGGGACCGCATGATGAGGGCATGAGACAGCGCGTGGTGCGAGTCGCCGTCGTCGCCGCCCTGGTCGCCGTCGTCCTCCTCGCCTTCCCTCTGGCCCTCGCGATCCGCTCCGCCCTGTACGCCGATCAGCGCGACACCCTGGAACGGGCCGCCCTGGCCGGGGCCGTGCGCGTGAGCCCGGACTACGCGGTCGGCGACCCCGTGGAACTGCCCGCACCCCCGGCCGGCGGGAGCCTCGGCCTGTACGACCCACAGGCGCGGCTGCGTGCGGGCAGCGGCCCCGCGACCGCCGACGCCCCGGTCCGCCGCGCACTCGGCGGTGCGGCCGTCCGGACCAGGTCGGGCGGCGACCTGGTCGTCGCCGTGCCCGTCGCGCACGCCGAGCGCGTGATCGGTGTCGTACGGGCGTCGTCCCCGGCCGCCGTGGTACGCGACCGGGTCCTCTTGGCGTGGGCGGCACTGCTGGGCGTGGCCGTGGTGGCGCTGGCCGTCGCCGTCCTCGTCGCCCGCCGGCAGGCACGTGCCCTGGCCGCGCCGCTGGAGGACCTCTCCCGGCACTGCCGAGCCGTCACCGAAGGACACCTGAACGCCCGCGCGGCCCCCAGCAGCATCGCCGAGATCGACCAAGTCGCCCGCACTCACAACGAGATGCTGTACAGCCTGTCCGAACTCCTGCGCCGGGAAAGCGACTTCACCGCCAACGCCTCCCACCAGCTCCGTACACCCCTGGCCGGCCTTCAGCTCACCCTGGAGTCCGGCCTGGAACAGGACGACGACCTCCGGCTGCGCCCCGTCCTCGCCGAGGCCCTCGCCGCCACCCGCCGACTGCACCGCACGGTGGAGGAGGTCCTGCGCCTGTCCAAGTCCACCGCTCTGCCCGGGACCGGCGCGGCCGACCGTCCCCTGGGGCACGTGCTGCATGCCACGGAAGAACGCTGGCACGGACCGTTCGCCCAGGTCGGCCGGCGCTTCGAGTGTCTCGCCCGGGATGTGCCGGAGGACATCCCTGTTTCCGGCGGACCCGTCACGGAGATCCTCGACATCCTGCTGGACAACGCCCGCGTCCACGGCCTCGGTACCGTCCGCCTGGTCGTACGCGACCTCGACGACGCCCTCGCCTTCGACGTCACCGACGAGGGCCGGGTGCACGGTCCGGCGGGGCGGCTGTTCGACCGCGGTCACACCGGCGGCGCCGGAACAGGCATCGGCCTCGCGCTCGCCCGCGACCTGGCGGTCTCCCTCGGCGGCCGGCTCTCCCTGACCGGCAGCGCTCCGACCACCTTCACCCTGCTCGTCCCGGTCCGCCGCGAGGGAACGTGAGGACCGGGTGATGCGAGGGCAGTCAGGACGTGTTCAGGCGGAGAGTGGCACGGTCGGGCACCATGACCAACGAAACGTCCGAGAACCCACTGCTTCCGGCGACCGGCGAGGCGGTCCCCTCGCGTCACCGGGTGCGCTGGAGCAAGGTGCCAGAAGTCACCCTCTACTTCTGGATCATCAAGGTGCTGTGCACGACGGTCGGCGAGACCGCGGCCGACCTGCTGAACCAGAAGGCCGGTCTGGGGCTGACCGGGGTGTCGTTGCTGATGAGTGCCCTGCTGGCCGTCGTGCTGGTGGTCCAGTTCCGCACACGCGCCTACCGGGCGGACGTGTACTGGCTCGCCGTGGCGCTGATCAGCGTCGTCGGCACGCTGATCAGCGACAACCTCACCGACAACTTGGGCGTGCCCCTGGAGACGAGCACCACGGTCTTCGCGATCATCCTCGCGATCGTGTTCGTCGTCTGGTACCGGCGCGAGCAAACCCTGTCCATCCACCACATCGACACCACCGGCCGCGAGGCCTACTACTGGCTGGCGGTCCTCTTCACGTTCGCCCTGGGCACCGCCGCCGGTGACCTGGTCTCCGAGCGCCTGGACCTCGGGTACTGGCTGTCCGCCGTGCTGTTCGCGGTGGCCATCGCCGCGGTGGCCATCACGCACTTCGCGCTGGGTCTGGACGCCGTGTGGAGCTTCTGGATCGCCTACATCCTCACCCGCCCGCTGGGCGCTTCCATCGGCGACTACCTCTCCCAGCCCACGGGTGACGGCGGACTCGGTCTGGGTACCGCCGTGACCAGCGCCCTGTTCCTCGCGGTGATACTCGCGCTGGTCGTCCACCTCTTCGTCACCCGCAAGGACGTCTCAGAACCGGCGCAGGTGACCGGAGGAACGGCCTGATCCGCGGGAGCGTGTGGCCAAGGAACCGGTCAGGCGGCGGGCAGGCTGACCGTGAACCTGGCCCCGGGGGTGTGGGCGGGGTCGTAGGACACGTCACCGCCGACGGACCGGGCCAGGCGTCGTGCAAGGGGCAGGCCGAGGCCCGCACCGTCGTGGCCGTCGCCGTCGTCGGCGCGTCGGCCGGGCTGGAACAGCTCGCCGACGAACGCTTCCGGCACGCCGGGGCCGTCGTCGACCACGTCGATCCGCACGGTGCCGGGCACCCGCCGTACGGCGACGTTCACGTCGGAGCGCGCGTAGCGGGCGGCGTTGGCGAGCAGGGGGCTGACGATGCGTTCGAGGAGAGCGGGGGCAACCCCTGCCTCCACACCCGGGACACCGGGCCCGACGGTGGCCTTCACGGCATCCGGCATGTCGAGGCGCTGGATCACGCGGTCCAGGAGACCGACGACATCGGTCGTCTCTGCGGTCGCGGACGGGTTCAGCGCGTTCTCGCGGGCTTCGGTCAGGAGCGTGTCGCAGATGGAGCGCATGGACTGGGCGGCCTCGGCGATCACTTCGTGCGTCGCACGGGTCTCGGCGTCCGTGCGCGGGCGGGCCCGCCACCAGTCGAGTTCGATGATGATCCGGGTGAGTGGCGTGCGCAGTTCGTGGGACAGCTCGCCGGTGAGTTGCTGTTCGTGGCGCAGCACGGTGCGGATGCGGTCCAGGAGCGCGTCCAGCGAGGCACCGAGGCGGGCGAGTTCGGCCGGGTGCGCGTCGGCGCCGAAGCGGTCGTCGGAGCCCACGGCGCTCCACTGGGTGGCCTGGTCGGTCATCGTCCGCACCGGGCGCAGCGCCCGGCCGACGGCCAGTCGCGTGAGCAGGTAGGTGCACGCGAGCATGAAGGCGTCCAGGATCAGTGATCCGCTCAACAGGGTGTCGGCCGAACTGCGGTACGGGCCGAGGTCCAGGGCGGTGACGACCGTCGCGGCGGCGTGGCGGCCGGTCAGCGGCCGGGAGCACAGGCGGACGGGCTGGTCACCGTGGGCGTGCGAGGTCGTACACGCCGGCGTGCGCTGTGCGGCCAGCCGGTCGGCGGTCCTGGCCAGCGGGCTGCGAGGAGTCGTCGACGGGGGTTTTTCGAGCAGCCGGGTGCCGGCGTAGATCCACACGTTCGTGTCGAGGAGACCGTCGTTGGCGGTTTCCACGACGCGTACCTGGCGGCCGCCGGTGTCCACGGTCGTGGCCACGGCGGCAGCCCGACTGCGCAGTTCGTCGTCCGCCTGGTGCTGGAGGTGACGGCTCATCGCCACGTTGAACACCACGGTCAGGACGGTCATCAACAGGGCGGCGGTGGTCAGTGCGACAAGGGAAAGGCGTCCGCGCAGGGTGCGCGGCGTCAGGCGGCTCAGGACACGGCCCGGGCTCATGACAGGTGGTGTCCGATTCCGCGTGCAGTGCCGATGGTGAGCGTGCTGCCGGCCTCGCGCAGCTTGCGTCGCAGCCGCGTCAGGTACTGGTCCAGAGTGTTGTCGCTCACGTGCGCGCCTTGGGGCCAGGCCGCTCTGGTCAGCTCGCGACGGGCCACGGTGGATCCGGCCGCGGCGACGAGCGTGGCGAGCAGCCGGAACTCCGTGGGGGTCAGGGCGACGCGGATGCCGTGCACGGTGGCGCTGTGCCCGACGGCGTCCAGGACGAGGTCCCCTGCCGTGGCCGTCGAAGCCGGCGCGGTTCGTCTGAGGGCGGCTCTGAGCCGCGCGGCGAGTTCGGCGAGGTGGAAAGGCTTGGGCAGGTAGTCGTCGCCGCCGGCGGAGAAGCCGGACAGCCGGTCGGTGAGCTGGTGCCGGGCGGTCAGGAAGATCACGGGAGCGAGGAAGCCGTTGGCGCGCATCGCCTGGCACACGTCCCGGCCGTCCGCGTCGGGGAGTCCGATGTCCAGGACGGCCGCCGCGACGTCGGCGGAGGCCAACCGGAGGGCGGTCGAGCCGTCGGCGGCCAGGACGGGGGCGTAGCCCTCCTCGGACAGGCCACGACGCAGCACATCGCGCAGGGCGTGGTCATCCTCAACGACCAGAATCTTGTGGCACATGATCTTCCAGTGACTTCTCGGCACGGCGGATCTCGCCGGTGACGGACGATTGGTTCACAGGGCGCCGAGCGGTGAGCCCAGCCGCCGGGAGGCGATCCCTCCAGCCGGGGATTCCGGCGGGCTGCGCACCACAGTCGTCAGCGGCAGCCCGGTGAGCGTACCGGCCGCGCCGCGGGTCCGTCCAAGGCCGAGATCAGCCGCGCTCCTCACGCGCCCTCGCGGTCCGGCGGGAGCGGAGGACCTCGGTGAGCAGAGGGATCAGCGACACGACGACGATCAACGCGACCATCGGGAGCAGATAGCGGTCGACGTTCGGGATCGAGGAACCCAGCGCGTAGCCGCCGAGCGTGAGGCCGAGGCTCCACACCAGGCCGCCGATCACCTGCCACACCGTGAACGTCCGCACCGGCACACCCAGCGCGCCCGCCATCGGATTGAGCACCGTCCGCACCACCGGCACGAAACGGGCCAGGACGACCGCTTTCGCGTATCCGTACCGCTCCAGCAGTTCCTCGGCCCGCTGAGCTCCCTCGTGCAGGCGCTTGGAGCGGCTGCGTGCGAGCAGTGCCCCACCCGCCCTCCGGCCGAGCACATATCCGCACTGGGCCCCGGCCAGCGCTCCTAGGGCCGCCGCGATCAGCAACGGCCCCAGCGAGAGGTGAATACCCTGGCTGGCCGTACCCGTGCACAGCAGCCCCGCGGTGAACAGCAGCGAGTCCCCGGGGAGGAAGAAGCCGACCAGCAGCCCCGTCTCGGCGAACATCACCACGCCCACGCCCAGGACACCGAAGGCGGCCAGCAGTGATCGGGCGTCCAGCACGTTGACGGCCAGCTGTGAGGCGAGGTGCAGCGATGTGGTCATGGGCGCCGGGCCTTCCTAGAATCGACTACAGGCATGTAGACGGTCTGAACTGTAGACGATGGATGAGCGAGGAACGTTCCCGGTGCCCTAACGGCTGTCAGCGACCAGGCGCATCGCCATCGACAGGGTGAATCCCGTGATCCCCGGCGTTGCCCGGCCACCCGTGGTCGCTCAGCGGGCCCACCTCGAAGCCCCGCTGCTCGCACGTGTCGAGAATGCGGGGAAGGGCGCCCAGAGCCGAACGCCAGGCGCCGGGGGCGGAGGTGCAGTCCGAGTCGTGCAGCAGGATCGTGCCACCGCCGTCCAGGTCGCGGACCACCGTGCCGTGCACCGAATCCGGCGTGGCCCGTGATGTCCAGTCCTCGCCCCAGCAGGTCCAGAGCACCGGGGTGAGACCGAGGCGCCGGGCCGCCAGATGGGCGGCGGTGGACATGACACCGTACGGAGGGCGGAAGAGCGCGGGCCGGCGGCCGGTGATCTCGGCGACCGTGTCGCGGGCGCGGGCGAAGTCGTCGTGGGTGGCGCGCGGGCCGCGCAGCACCAGGGGGCGGTGCAGCCAGCCGTGGACGCCTATCTCATGGCCCGCGGCGGCGATCTCACGCACCAGGCCGGGAGAGCGTCGGGCTTCGCGGCCGAGCAGGAAGAAGGTGGCCTGCACGCCGTGCCTGTCGAGCAGTCGCAGGAAGAAGGGGGTGGACAGGGGGTCGGGTCCGTCGTCGAAGGTGAGCGCGACGTGGTTCGTCCGGCCCCGGCCGGAGAGGCGGGGCATGGCGCGGTTGCGCAGCGGCCCGAAGGTGGAGACGGCGGGCGCGGAGTGGACGACCGCGAGAGCGGCGGGCAGGGCGGCCAGGGCGGCCGCGCGCATCGGCCAGGACGCCGTCATGAGTGATGTCCTTCCGGTGCGTCGCTGTGGCTGGGTGTGAGGAGGTCCAGGTCGAGGGTGTGGCCAACGGTGCGTGCCAGGAGCGGTGCCTGGTCCGTCATCGCCGCCCCGGAGGCGACGGCGGACGCCCACACGGCGCAGGCCGCAGCGGTGGTGACCGCGAGCCGGCGCGATCGGACGCGCCGCCGCCCGACGGCCCGCGCGGTCAGGGGCGGCGGACCCGAGCGGTGCACGCGTGTGATCTCGGCCGCCGGGCCGTCGTCAGAGGAGCCGGCGAACAGTCCGAGCCCCGCTTCGCGCTGCCGCACCCCGAGTGGGCCGTCGGTCAGGTCGCACAGGACGCTCTTGAGGTCGGCGGGGTCGCGGATCCACACGGCGACCCCCGCCTCGTCCAGGGCCGCGGCGTTGGTCAGACCGTGCCCCGGTATGCAGCGGTAACTGGCCACGGGCAGCCCCGTGGCGAACGCCTCCAAGGAGGTCAGACCGCCCGCGTTCTGGACGAGGACGTCGGCGGCGTGCATCAGGCCGGGCATGTCGTCGACCCAGCCGTAGGCGTGCTCGATCCCTTCCGCACGCAAGCGCCGGGCCAGGGCCTCATTGCGGCCGCAGACGACGACCGGCACCGCGGCCCCGCAGTCGCGCAGCTCCAGGGCGACCTGCCGGACGGGCCCGACACCCCAGGATCCGGCGACCAGCAGAGCGAGCGGGGTGCCGGACGGCAGCCCGAACCGGGCCCGGGCGAGGTCGCGTTCCCGTGCGTCGCAGGGGCGGAACCGGGGGTTGGCGACCGGCCCGCACACCCGGACGTCCCGGGCCCCGGCCGCCCGTGCCTGGGCGGCGGGCACGGCGTGGGCCGCGAGGTGGACGTCCACACCGTCCGCCACCCACAGCGGATGCACCGAGAAGTCGGTCAGGTACGTGAGGACCGGGGCCGTCAGGCGTCCGGCGAGGCGCAGGCTGCCCAGCACGCGACTGGCTCCGGGGTAGGTGGAGACGACTGCCCCGACACCCGGGTGCAGGACCCTCAGTACCCGGTCCTCGGCGGCGCGGAGCAGGGCGCGGGCCATGGGGCCGCCTCCACCGGCGCGCTCGGTGCTGGCGTAGATGCGCTGGTAGGCCCAGGGCGCCTGGACGAGCATCCGGTGGTAGCCGTTGCTGATCGCCCGGCCGACTCCGGCGGGGAGCAGATCCAGCAGGTCGTACCGGTCGACGACCACCCCGTCGGCCGCGAGGCGGCGCTCCAGTTCGGCGGCGGCACCGTCGTGACCGGCGCCGACACTCGCCGAGACGATCGCGACCCGGCCGGAGTGCTTGGCCGCCGTGCGGGGCGCCGGCAGAAAATCCGCAGTCGCGAGTCTCGGAAGCGTACGTCCGGGATGGTCCATGGGCTTTCCTCTTACGCAGACGGGAGGAGGCGTAACTACAAGTTGTAGTAGTTCGCGGTTCAAAGCCCGGAGCATACCTCCTACAAGTAGTAGGAGGTCCCCGGGTAGCCTGTCCGAAGGCCAGGCGACGAAAAGAGGAACGGTGGATTACCTCAGGGAAGAAGAAGCCGGCGGGGCCGCCAGCAGGCGGGGCCGTGGCGAACTGGAGAGCACGGTGCTCGCCGCCCTCTGGTCCGCCGACGGCCCGCTGACCGCACGGCAGGCCCTGGAGCGGCTGCCGGGCGATCTGGCCTACACCACCGTGCTGACGATCCTGTCCCGGCTGTACGACAAGGGCATGCTCGTCCGGCACCGCGAGGGCCGCGGATACGCCTACGAGCCGGTCCGCGACGAGGCGTCCCACACCGCCCAGCGCATGAAGTCGCTGCTGGAGGAGGGCTCCGACCGCGAGGCGGTGCTGTCCCGCTTCGTCTCCGGACTCTCCGAAGAAGACGAGCAACTGCTCCACCAGTTGCTGTCCGGACACGACGGCACCGACGGCACCGGGCACTCCTACGGCGGGACGTGAGCCGGTGCTGATCAGCGTCTACGTTCCGCTCGCCGTCACGGCCTTGGTGACCGTGCTCGCACCACGGCTGGCGCGCCGGCTCGCCCCGCGCCCCGCGGCCTGGGCCCTGGCCTGTGCCGCGCTGGTGACGACGGTCGGCTGGACGGGATCACTGGCTCTGCTGGCGTTCACCGCGGTGGCGCAGATCCCCGAGGTGGCGGCGGAGGGCCGCTGGTCGGTACCCGCGCTGCGGGCCGAGGACCCGGTCCATCTCATCGTCGCGCTCGTCAGCGCCCTCGTCCTGGTGGCGGGAGCCGGCTCCCTGGTCCTCTCCGGCGTACGACAGGCCCGGCACCTCCTCTGGGCGCGGCGAGAGTGCGCCCGGCTGTCCGGCGACGGCGAGCTGGTCGTCGTCGACGACGACACCCCGCAGGCGTTCGCGCTGCCCGGCGCGCCCGGACGCATCGTGGTGTCCTGCGGCATGCTGCGCTGCCTCGACCACGAGGAACGCGAGGCCCTGCTGGCCCACGAACGAGCCCATCTCCGGGGTCGGCATCACGCGTTCCAGGCTGTGTGGCGCCTGGCCGCGGCGCTCAATCCACTGCTGCGGCCCCTGGCGGACGCGGGCGGCTTCGCCCTGGAGCGCTGGGCCGACGAGGAGGCCGCGGCGCGGGTCGGCAGCCGCCGGGTCGTCGCCCGGGCCGTCGGGCGGGCCGCCCTCGCCGCCTCGTCCCGCCCGTCGCGTGCCCCGGCGCTCGCCGTCACCGGCGGCGCCGTACCCCAGCGGGTCCGGGCCCTGCTGGCCCCACCGCCGCCTCGGCGTACGCTGCCCATCGCCGGCGGGGCCCTGCTACTGACCCTGTGCTGCGTCGGCCTGGCCAACGCCGCCTCCGACAGCGACAAGATGCTCGACGACGCCCAACGGGCCCAATGCGCCGCATCGGGCACGCACACGAACGCCCTGCCGCCCGAAGGCTCGTCCCACATCCCGGACGCCTGCTGCGGGCACCGGCCGCCGCGGGGTGGGCGCGAGTGAAGCCCTGACTCCGTGGCCGACCCCCGGTAGGGCGGTCCTGGCCCCTGGGCGGTTCGCGCCACTCGCGCCCCGATGGGCAGGGCCGCCCGCCCCGGCGCTGCAGGACTGAGGCACGTGCCTCACCCCTCTCGCGCCGGTTTCTGCGGCGGCCCGGCTTCGGGGAACGCGTGATGCCCCGCCGTACTCACCGCTCTGATCTGCCTACGGCGTGGTGACGCGGGCGTCCTGCGGAGTCGACGTCCGCCGGCGTGCCCAGGCGCGTCTGGTGAGTGTGGCTCCCCGCGTGCGAAAGGCGCACCACGGCGTCGAGCCCACCGCCGGTGGCCGGCTCGAGGGTGACCTCACCGCCGCCGGCGCGGGCGAGCTGCCGGACCATGGGCAGGCCGAGGCCAGTGCCGTCGTGGTCGGCGTCAGGGCCTCTCCAGAACCGGTCGAAAGCCTTCTGCCGTTCGGTCTCGGTCATGCCGGGCCCTCGGTCGATCACATGCAGCTCGGCCATGGGCGAGGTGCGGCCGCCTTCCCTCGGGGCGGTGAGGACGGCCAGCGTGATGGCGGTTCCCGGTGGGGACACACGCAGCGCGTTGGAGAGCAGGTTGTCGATGATCTGCTCCAGCGCTCCCGGAACCGCCCACACCCGGACGGCCGTCGCCCCGCGGACGGTGATACCCACGTCTTGTTCGTCGGCGAAGGCCGTCCAGACGGCCGCGCGGTCGGCGACGACGGCGTCGAGATCGACCGCTTCCGGTCTGATCGCGGAGTTCTCCAACCTGGCGAGTGCCAGCAGCCCCTGCACCATACGACTGAGCCGTTCCATCTCCGTCAGCGCCGTGTCGAGGCTGTCCTGGGCGCAGGGGGCGAGATACGGCTCGAAATTCTCCAGCCGCAGGCGCAGTGCGGTCAGCGGGGTTCTCAGCTGGTGCGACACCTCGGAGGCAAACGCCCGCTGAGCATGGAGCACGTGCTGCAGCCGGGTCGCGGTCGTCGTGAACGACGCGGCCAGCCGACGCAGTTCCGGCGGCCCGCGATCGGTGGCCGGTGGATCGGTGAGCCGGCCTTCGGCGAGTTGCGCGGTGGCGCGTTCCAACGCCCTGACCGGGCGAGTGATCGAGCGGGCGAGAACGAAGCCGATCAGGGTGGCGGCGGCCAGCACGCCGAGGCCGACGACGGCCAGCGCCAGCCAGGTGGCATGGACCTTCGCCGTGAGCGGGCCCAGCGGATACACGGTCCGCACCACACAGGGCACGCCGGCGCCGGAGCCACCGGGGACGGTGACGAAGAGGACCTCGCCGTCCGCGGACGGCTCGCGCCGGATACCGGTCGCGGGCCGATCGCGCAGCGCGTCGGAGATGTCCGGCTCGGCGGACAGGTCCTTGCCGACCAGGTCAAGAGCGGTGTCGGTGAGGACGACGCCCTTCTCGTCGGCGACGAGCACGCGGCTGCCGGTACGCCGCCCGTAGGCGCGGGCCAGGCCGGGGAGGTCGGCCGTCAGACCGTGCTCCATCCGCTCTTCGCAGACCGCGGCGAGCGTCATCGCCCCCTGCTGCGCCGTGCGGGAGAAGCGGGACAGCTCGCTGCGGGCGTAGAAGACACCGAACGGCACTTCGAGCGCGAGCAGGACGAGCAGTATCAGGCTCAGCTGGCTGAGCAGGATACGACGCGTCACCGGGGCCCTCCGCCGTGCGCCGACGCTGTGGCGGACGTGGCGGACGTGGCGGACGTGGCGGACGTGGCGCGCGTGGCCGACGTCGCGGACGTGACGGGCGTGGCGGACCTGGCGTCGGCGGGTGGCGGCGGCACGAGGCGGAAGCCGATTCCGCGGATGTTCTCGATCCAGGCGGAGTCACCGAGTTTGCGGCGCAGCGCGGCGATATGGACGTCCAGGGTCTTGGTGGGGCCGAAGTAGTTCGGCTCCCACGCCGTGTCGAGGATCTGCCGGCGGGAGCAGACGGCTCCGGGGTCTTGCGCGAGACAGGTGAGCAGGTCGAATTCCTTCGGGGCAAGGGCGACCGGGACCTCGTGCAGCTGTACCCGCCGGGTGCGACGGTCGATGGTCAGCGGGCCGATCCGCTGGACGTGGGGCATCCCGGGCCGGGCCGGGTCCGCCGACAGCTGCCGTTCTTCGGGGGGCGTGTCCAGCCCGACGAGGCGGGTGCGGCGGGTGACCGCACGGATCCGGGCGACCAGCTCCCGTACGCCGAACGGCTTCGAGACGTAGTCGTCCGCCCCCAACTCCAGACCGAGCACCCGGTCCACCTCGTCGTCCCTGGCAGTGATCATGATGATCGGCACCGACGAGCGGGCCCGGAGCGCGCGGCAGACATCGATGCCGTCCATGTCGGGCAGCCCCAGGTCCAGCAGCACCATCGCCGCCTCCGGTGCGGCGAGGCCGTCGGTGCCGCTTCTGGCGTGTTCCACGGTGAACCCGAAACGGCGCAGCCCCTCCGTCAACGGTCCGGCCACCCGGTCGTCGTCCTCGATCAGCAATACACGCATGACGGAAGGCTCACAGACTTCGGCCGGAGCGTGTGGCGCAAACGCCGGAACCTCCCCCGAGCCGGTGATCCTTTCTTCGCGGCCAACCGGGTTCACCACGGACGGCGTAGCCGCTGAAACACGATGCGATGGCGACAGCCAGTACGCCGGCACGTGGATCAAGCGGAGAACCAAGAGTTTCGAACAGCGGCGGATGCCGACACTGCCCCCGCGGCAGGCAAGCCCTCCCCGTAGCCGACGGGTTGAGGGCCACCGCGGGGTTCAGCCGTCCGGGCCGGAGTCGAAAACTGATCCAGCGTCATGCCGTGTCGGATGAAGCGTCCGCCGCGGAACCGGCTGGAGTCGAAGGGAGCACAACACCTCCTCGAACGATTCCGGGATCGCCGTTGCATTTGCTCTGGCAATTTCCTTGATCGTCGTCGCCTAGCGTCGGTTACACGTCCGGTGCCGCTGGAGCACCGCGTGACAAGCGCCCCCGAGCACCTGGGACACCTCATGCCCATTGATGAACTGCGCCGCACCCGGCCGGACCTGGTGGAGTCGTTCACGGCCGCGCTCCCTGGAGCCCGGGCAACCGTGCTGGGCCGCCTGTGGGGCGCTCTCTCACGAGAACCCGTGCCGGGGGTGACCGGACATCACCGAGCCTCCGACCGTCTCGTGCTCGATCTGGAACGGGGCGGCTCGCTGTCGGCGGCCTGGTCCTGCGCGCAGCCGTTCGCAGAGATGCCCGCGGACTTCACCGTGTCCGGGCCCGAGGGACCGATCACCGGCCCGGCGGAGCTCCTGGCCGAGCTGGGCCTGCACAGTCCCGCGGCGGAACGACTGGCGGCCGAACTCAACAACAGCGTGGTCAACCTGGCCTTGGCCAGGGCCGCCAACACAGACCGGACGGCCCCGCCCAACGACTCGGCGGACGCCGAGCAGGCGGTGGTCGAGGGCCACCCACAGCATCCCTGCTGCCGGACGCGTACCGGTATGTCGATCGCCGACGTGCTCGCCTACGCTCCCGAGCACCACCCGGTCGTCCGGCTGGCGCTGCTCCGGGTCCCGGCCGATCGCTGGCAGGGATCCGGCGTCTGGCCCGGGCAACTGCGCGACGGCGACACGATCCTGGTCCCGCTGCACCCCTGGCAGCGCGACCATGTGCTCGCGCACCATCCCGACCTGGCCGTCGTGAAGGAGACGATCCCGGCCCGGCCGTTGCTGTCGTTGCGCACCCTGGCACCACTGGGCTTCCTGCCGGGCTGCCACATCAAGACGGCGCTCGACGTGCAGGTCACCAACTACCGGCGCACCATCTCCCCGGCCGAGGTCGCCGACGGGCCCCCGCTGTCCGACCTGGTCTCGGCCCTCCTGGACAAGTCCGGTTACTACGGCAGCCTGCGCATCCTGCGTGAGCTGGGCGGCGGCGCGGTGTGTGTGGACGGACAGCCCTCGGCGAGCCTCGCGGCGATGATCCGTGAGTCGACCGAGAGCCACCTCGGCGCCGGGGAGATCGCGGTTCCGCTCACCGCCGTCCACGCGACGGGAGCAACCGTGATCTCGGGAGATCCGGTCCACTGGCTGGCGGACTTCGCCGGACTCGTCCTGCCGCCCGCACTGACCTTGCTGTCCATGGGGGTGGCACTGGAGGCCCACGGCCAGAACACCCTGGTCGTGCTGCGAAACGGGCGGCCGGTGCGGGTGCTGTACCGGGATCTGGACGGCGTACGCGTCAGTCCACGGCGCCTGGCCCGGAGCGGCTTCACGCTGCCACCGCTGCTCGGCACCCGCGCGGGCGACGACGTCGACGCGCTGCACACCAAACTGTTCGGCGGCCTGATCAGCGGAGTCTTCAGCGAACTGGTCGACGTCCTCAGCCGGACACACCAGGCCGATCCCCGGGCGCTGTGGGGTGCGGTGGCCGAGGCCGGCCGCCGGGTGTACGCGGGCGAGCCCAACCAGGCAGACGCGGCGGCGTTCTTCGGCGACACCATGCCGCTGAAGGCGACCATCGCCATGCGCCTCTCCGAGAACCCGGGCAAGGCGCGGTGGACATCCGTTCCCAACCCGCTGGCCCTGTGCCGTTGAAAACCGACACCGATCGTCGTCCCACTGGAGGGACCGTATGACCACCGGTACCGCACCCGACACCAGGTTCGCCACCACAACCGTCACCGCACCGGCCGGCGAGCCGACCCGGATGGCCGACGCCGTCACCGCCCACACCCTGCTCAACTGCCTGATCCGTGAGGTCTCCGCCCCCGAACACCAGGTGACCGTCGTCGACGGCCACCTTCTGCTGCGTCTGCCACGCCGGGGCCTCCTGCTGCGTTCCCGACTCCGACGGACCTCTCTGATCGGAGCGCACCGCTTCCAGGGCCCGGTGCAGCGGCTCGACGACCACGCCTGGGTGACCGTGGGCTGGAGGGAGCTGGCCAGTTACATCCAGGGCGAACTGGAACTGCGCACGGGCGTCGCCAACGACGAGTTCCTGGCCCAGGTCGCCGACAGCCACGAGACGATCCGCACCGTACTGCAGGAACGGGCGGGCGTCGCGCCGCACACGGACCCGTACGTGGCGTCGGAGCAGTCCCTGGTGTTCGGCCATCGCTTCCACCCCACTCCCAAGGCCCGCACCGGCGACCCGGTGGACTGGCTGGCGTACGGCCCGGAGACCGGCGCGCGCTTCCGCCTGCGCTACCTGGCGGTGCGCCGCCATCTCGTGGGTGAGGAGGGCGAACTGCAGGAGATGGACGCGCTGCACCCGACGGCCGACCCGGAATTCACGATACTGCCGGTGCACCCCTGGCAGTACCGGCTGCTCCGGGGCCACGCCCGGTTGCGAGAGGCAGTGGCCGCCAGCGACATCGTCGACCTCGGCGTGAGCGGACCTGAGCTGGTGCCGACCGCATCGGTGCGCACCCTGTACCACCCCGACAGCGACACCTTCCTGAAGTTCAGCCTGAACGTCCGCCTCACCAACTGCGTCCGCAAGCACGCACGTTACGAACTGGCCGGCGCCGTCGCCCTCAACCGGCTGCTCCAGCCCGTCTTCGCCGAGCTCACCGGCCGCTTCCCCGGATGCGCGCTCCTGGCCGAGCCCGGCTACCGCACCCTCGACACCGACGGCGACCTCGACCTACTGGAAGGTCTCGGCGTCATCGTCCGCTCCGGCCTGCGCCACCACCTGCGTCCCGGGGTGACACCCCTGCTCGCCGCCGCCGTGGCGGACGAGTACCCCACCAGCCCGGCCCACGTCTCGCATCTGCTGGCGCGCGGCGACGGCGACATCCTGGCCTGGTGGGACACCTACCTACGGCTGCTGCTGCCACCGGTACTGGCCGCCTACTTCGAACACGGCGTCGTACTGGAACCCCACCTGCAGAACGTCGTCGTCGGTGTGAACGCCGACGGCACACCGGCGCAGATGTTCTTCCGCGACCTGGAGGGCACCAAGCTCCTGCCCGGGCATCACGAGCGCACCCTCGGCGGCCTGCCGGAGGACGTCCGAGGGCCCCTCACCTACGATGCCGAACGCGGCTGGAACCGGGTCGCGTACTGCCTCCTGGTCAACCACGCCGCCGAAGTGCTCGGCGCCCTGGCCGACCTCGACCCGACGCTGGAACCCGCCCTCTGGGGCCGGCTCCGTGACCACCTCGGCGCCTACGCCCGCACCGCCGCCGAGCCGCCACGCCTGCGTGCCCTGCTGTCCGGAGTGCCGCTGCCCGCCAAGGCCAATCTCCTCCTGCGCTGGGCCCGCAAGGCCGACCGGCACGCCACCTATGTCCCCCTGCCCAGCCCGCTCGGCGCGGACTTCCCCCGCGAGGTGATCCGGTGAGGCCCGCACTCCTCGACCTCGTCGGCAGGATGACCGCCGACGACCTGCCCGCCTACGTCTACGACCTGCCGGGTCTGCGCGAGCACGTCCACGCCATCCGGGCCGCCCTGCCGGAACGCGTCGAGTTGCTCTACGCGGCCAAGGCCAACTCCGACCCCCGGATCCTGCGGACGCTGGCCTGCTACGTCGACGGGTTCGAGGTGGCCTCCGGCGGTGAGCTGAGCCACGTCCGCTCAGTGACTCCCGATGCGCCGATCGCCTTCGGAGGTCCCGGCAAGACAGAGACAGAGCTGATCTGCGCGCTGAACACCGGAGTGGAGCGTCTGCACATCGAGAGCGAACACGAACTGCGTCTGGTCACCACCGTGCTGGGTGACGGGCTCGTCGACGTCCTGCTGCGCGTCAACCTGCCCGTCGACCCCGGCCAGGTCGCCCTCGCCATGGGCGGCCGGCCCAGCCCCTTCGGCATGGACCCCGCGCGACTGGACCACTGCCTGGAGGTGATCGCGTCCGACCCACGCATCCGGCTGCGGGGCCTCCACTTCCACCTGGCCAGCGGACTGCGGGCGCACGCCCAACTGGCCCTCACCGACAAAGTCCTGACCTGGACCGAAGGCTGGGCTCGCGAACGCGGAGTCCACCTGGCCGAGGTCAACGTCGGAGGGGGGATGGGCGTCGACTACGCGCATCCGCACAAGGTGTTCGACTGGTCCGCCTTCGGCGAGGGACTGCGCCGGATCCTGGGCCGCCATCCTCACCTCACGCTGAGGATCGAACCCGGCCGCTCGGTCAGCGCCTACTGCGGCTGGTACGTCACCCAGGTCCTGGACATCAAGTTCAGCCGGGGGCAGGCGTTCGCCGTGCTGCGTGGAGGCACCCACCATCTGCGCACCCCGGCCGCGAAACAGCACGACCAGCCCTTCGAGGTGATCCCCGACGACGAATGGCTCCCGCCCTGGAACCGCCCGGAAGCCCGCGATGAGCCGGTGACACTGGTCGGACAGCTTTGCACGCCCAAGGACGTCCTGGCACGCGGCGTCATGGTGGACCGACTGCGCATCGGCGACCGAGTCGCCTTCGCCATGGCCGGCGCCTACGCCTGGAACATCTCCCACCATGCCTTCCTCATGCACCCCCACCCGACCTTCCACCACCTCGACGACGTGGAGGCGTCCGTCCCGCGCGGCTACGCCCCTCAGATGTCATGAGCGCGGTGCTCGCCACACTGACCGTCCGGAACTTCCGCCGCTACCTGCTCGGGCAGCTGACCTCCAACGTCGGCACCTGGATGCAGCGCGCCGCCCAGGACCTGCTCGTCCTCCATATAACCGGCAACAGCGGCGGCGCGGTCGGCATCGTGACCGCCCTGCAGTTCCTGCCACAGACCCTGTTCGGACTGACCGGAGGCGTCCTCGCCGACCGGTTCCCCAAGCGGCGGCTTCTGCTTCTCACGCAGACCGCCATGGGAGCGCAGTCGCTCCTGCTCGGAGTGCTGACCGTCACCGGAGCGCTGAACCTGCTGTCCGTCTACGCGCTGGCCTTCGCCCTCGGCACCGCCACCGCCGTGGACAGCCCCGCCCGCAACGCCTTCGTCTGCGAACTCGTCGACCGCGAGCGCGTGGCCACCGCGGTCAGCCTGAACTCCGCCCAGTTCAACGTGGCCCGCATCCTCGGCCCCGCCCTCGCGGGCCTGTCCGTCGCCGCCTTCGGCGCAGGCCCCGTGTTCCTCCTGAACGCCGTCTCGTACCTGGCGGTCCTCTACGGTCTGATCACCATCCGTACGCACGAGCCGGGCGATCTCGGCAGGTCCTCACCGGACCCCACCACCCGGCTGCGTGACGCCTTCCGGGACATCGCCGCCACCCCGGAGCTGCTCCTGCCGATCTCCGTCATCGGCTTCGTCGGCACCTTCGGCCTCAACTTCCAGGTCACCATCTCGCTCGTGGCCATCACGGTCTTCCACTCCGGTGCCGCCGCCTTCGGCTACCTCTCCGCCGCTTACGCCTTGGGCAGCCTTGTCGGCGCGCTATACGGGGCGAGCCGGGGGAAGCCCCCCACCGCACGACGGCTGATCACCACCACGGTCGTCTTCGGGGCACTCGAAGCCGCACTCGGCCTGATGCCGGACTACGGCACG
Source organism: Streptomyces sp. NPDC005866 (assembly GCF_040629895.1). Classification (NCBI taxonomy): domain Bacteria; kingdom Bacillati; phylum Actinomycetota; class Actinomycetes; order Kitasatosporales; family Streptomycetaceae; genus Streptomyces; species Streptomyces sp. NPDC005866. The sequence goes on along the minus strand of NZ_JBEXWP010000010.1, from coordinate 659 downwards.
TTCATGGCCCTGCTGATCCCCACAGGCTTCGCCGCCGTGATCGTGACCACTACCGCCAACGCGCTGACTCAGCTTCATGCCGACCCACGCCTGCGAGGCAGGGTCATCTCCGTCTACTTCCTCGTCCTCCTCGGCGGCACCCCCATCGGCGCCCCGCTGGTCGGCCTGGTGTCGGACACCCTCGGCGCCCGATCGAGCCTGATCCTCGCCGGCGCCGTGTCGGCCACCTCCGCGCTCGCTGTGTCCGCCTTGAGCACCGCGCGGATCCGACGGCTCACCCGGATCACGGAACCTGTGTCCCAAGCCGGTTCCCCCCTCACCGGTGACCCCGGCACCCCCGTCTCGGCTCAACCGGCAAGACACCGGCAGGCCGACCTGTGACGTGGGGCTTCAGGGGCGCCGAGATGCTCTCGGGTCAGGAGGTCAGCGTGTGTGAGGGCAGTTCTCCGAAGCGAGCGCGGTAGTGCTGGGCGAAGCGTCCCAGGTGGTTGAAGCCCCAGCGGTAGGCGACATCGCCGACGGACGTGTAGGCCGGGTCGGCCTCGGTGAGCTCCGCACGCACCTGTTCCATGCGGACCTCGCGCAGATAGGACATCGGTGACATGCCGACCTGCCGGCGGAAGCACTCCTGCAGCCAGCGCTCGCTGACTTGCGCGACG
>NZ_JBEXWP010000009.1:0-279538 GCF_040629895.1 Streptomyces sp. NPDC005866 | reverse complement strand
GCCGCACCGGGCACAAACCCAAGTACGTCCAGTACGAGGGCTTGCACCCGGCACCCCGAGAGCACGCACCGGACGCCGCGGGGCCCGCCCTCCGGACGGACGACGGGACTTTCGCAACAGGCCCTAGCCCTGGATACCGGGCGGCCGGGCCGGGAAGCGTGATCGTCACTCCTTCGGTGGCGCGTCCCACCGCGCCGGACACGCGGGCCGCGTCCCGGACGCGCGGCGGCCGTCATGGGGGCGTCCGGGAGTTGTCCCCGTGTTGTCACAGGTCGCGACCGGAGGTTCCGTGGCGTTCACGACAGGAGCATGGTCTGGTCATGCCGGTCGGCGACCGTGCCGGAGGCAGCCCCGTGGAGGTGCGCCATGTGTTCCCACCAGTTCCCGAGCGCGACGGCCGGCCGCGGCCTCCCGCACATCGTCGCCGCCCACCCCGAGCAGGGCTGGACCCTGCTGAGCGACGGGGCGATCGTCTTCGACGACACGGGCGAGCTGCACGCCGACGGCAGCGTGATCGAGCCGCGCCGCGGCCCGGCAGGCCGACTCGCCACCGCCGCCTGACCGGCGCGGGCGAGGCCCGGCTCGGCCTCCGGCGGCTCGGCGAACACGCCCCGGCCTCCCCTTCCCGCGGCTCCTTCGACGCGTCCTGACCGCCGCCCGCGAGCGGCCCCCGGAGTCCTGACTCACGTTCAGGCGCGTACCGGAAGTGACCAGCAGCGATGCCGGGGACCTAAAATGATCAACGTGCCCGAGCAACACGCCCCGAGGTCCCTCATCGTCACGCTCTACGGCGCGTACGGCCGCTTCCTGCCCGGCCCGGTGCCTGTCGCCGAGCTGATCCGGCTGCTGGCCGCCGTCGGCGTGGACGCCCCGTCCGTACGGTCGTCCGTGTCCCGGCTGAAACGGGCTGCTGGCGCCGGCCCGCACCGCACAGGGCGCCGCCGGATACGAACTCTCCGCCGAGGCACGGCAACTGCTCGACGACGGCGACCGCCGGGTGTACGCGGCGGCGCCGCCGGAGGACGCGGGCTGGGTGCTCGCGGTGTTCTCGGTGCCCGAGTCGGAACGGCAGAAGCGGCACGTGCTGCGCTCCCGGCTCGCCGGACTCGGCTTCGGCACGGCCGCCCCCGGGGTGTGGATCGCCCCGGCCCGGCTGTTCGGGGAGACCCGGCACACCCTGCGCCGGCTCGGCCTCGATCCGTACGTGGACTTCTTCCGCGGTGAGCATCTCGGGTTCGCGCCCACCACCGAGGCGGTCGCCCGTTGGTGGGACCTGACGGGGATCGCCAAGGCTCACGAGCAGTTCCTCGACGCCCATGAGCCGGTACTGCGCGGCTGGGAGCACCGGACGGACTCCCCGCCCGAGGACGCCTACCGCGACTATCTCCTCGCCCTCGACTCCTGGCGCCATCTGCCGTACACCGACCCCGGGCTGCCGACGAGCCTGCTGCCGGCCGACTGGCCGGGCACCCGTTCGGCCGCCGTCTTCCGGGCGCTGCACGAGCGGCTGCGGGACGCGGGCGGTGTCTTCGCCGGCCTGTGAACGGATCGCCGGTGGTGAAATGTTCATTGCACAGCCCCGTGACCTCTTGCGTACCACGAGTCACTCAGCTAAACCCCAGGGTCCTCAACCGCTCCTCTCAGACTTCTTACCTACTCTTCGACGGGTCTTACGCGAGTTTGAGTCGGGGAGACCTCCGAGATCACCGCGATCGACGTGCTCGGCACCGCGGTCGAGGCCGCGCACACACCGCGGTCCATCGGGGTGCGCCTGGCCGACCAGCGGGATGTCTCGCGCGGGGACATGATCACCGCCGCGCCGGAGGTGCCCGTGCTCACCCAGGACGTCACGGCGGCCGTGTGCCATCTGGCCGACCGGCCGCTCAGGGTCGGCGACCGGGTGCTGCTGAAGCACACCACCCGGACCGTCAAGGCGATCGTCCGGGACCTGGCGGGCGCCGCCGAGCTCACCGCCAACGACCTGGGCCGGATCAGCCTGCGCAGCGCCGAGCCGCTGCCGCTGGACGCCTACGCGATCTCCCGGCGTACCGGCGCGTTCATCCTGATCGGTCCGGCGGACGGCGCGACGCTGACCGCGGGCATGGTCGAGTTCGCCTGATCACCCTCATTCCGCGAAGGAGCCCCCGGCGGCCGCCGGGGGCTCCTTCGCGTGCGGGGCGGTCACAAGGTCACGGCGCGTCAATAACGCGGTAACAGCCGGGCCGGTCGTGCAAGACGGCCCACCGGGCGGGGTAAGCAGCCCGTTACCGGGCCGAAGGTCCCGTCCGGGGGGCGCCGACAGCCTCTGGGAGGGGACCCGTACCATTCCTACAGTTGAAAGCAGGACAAGCAGTGATCGCCTGCTCCATGAACGGAATCGCCGTGTACGAACCACCTTCCGCCGCCGCCTCCTGGCGCATCGCGCTGCCGCACACCGTCGCGGCCGTGCCGGTCGCCCGTGCCCTGGTGCGTTCGGCGATGGAGGAGTCGGGCCATGCGGCGGACACCGACACCGCCGAGCTGCTCACGGCGGAACTGGTCGCCAACGCCGTCGAGCACACCGCCGGCAAGGGGCCGATAGAGCTGGTCGTCGAGCTGATGCCGGGCGGCTGCAAGGTCGAGGTGCACGACCCGGACCCGGCGCCGCCCGGCCACCTCACCCGTCCGGTGATCGAGGAGCCCGACCTCATGCAGGAGGGCGGGCGCGGTCTGCTGCTGATCCGCGCCCTCAGCGCCTCCTGCGGGCACCGCCCCACCGAGTCCGGCAAGGCGGTGTGGTTCAGGCTTCTTGCAGTACCGCGTCAGTGGCGTCCGGCGTGATCGCGTCGCTCTTCGAAAGGGCCAGCGTGGAGTTCCGGCGCCCGTAGCCGACGTAGACCAGCGTGCCCACCGCCAGGAAGACGGCGAACTGGATCCAGGTCGCCCACCCGGTCTCGTACATCAGGTACAGGCAGAAGCCGACGCCCAGCAGCGGCACGAGCGGGTAGAGCGGCACCCGGAAGGTGCGGGCGAGGGCCGGTTCGCGGCGGCGCAGGGCGATCACCGCGATGTTCACCACGGCCATGATCGCGAGGGTGCCGATGGTGCACAGGTTCATCACCGCGTCCAGCGAGGCGAAGGCCGCCGGCAGCGCGAAGACGACCGCGACGATCAGGGTGCCCGCGACCGGTGTGGCGGTCTTCGGAGAGACCTTCTCGAAGACCCGCGGGATCAGCCCGTCCCGGGACATCGACATGAGGATGCGGGTCTGGCCGTACATCACCGCCAGGACGACGGAGGCGATGGCGACGACCGCGCCGAAGGCGATCACACCGCCGCCGACCGCGGACCCGGTGACCTGGTTGACCACGTAGGACAGGGCGGCGGGCCGCCCTGCGACCTGGTGGCCGCCGATGGCGCCGATCGCGGCCAGCGCGACCGCGCAGTACAGCAGCGTGACCACGCCCATGCAGACGAGGATCGCGACCGGGATGTCCCGGCGCGGGTTCTTGGCCTCCTCACCGGCCGTGGTGATCGCGTCGAAGCCGATGTACGAGAAGAAGGCGGCGGTGGTGCCCGCGCCGATGCCGCCGAGCCCGGCCGGGGAGAACGGCACGAGGTTGCCGTCCTTGAAGGCGCTGAAGCCGACCACGCAGAAGGCGAGCAGGATGGTGAGCTTCACGGCCGCCATCACCGCGGTGGCCCGGGCGCTCTCCCGCGCGCCGCGCACCAGCAGTACGGCGGCCATCGCGATGACGATCACGGCGGGAAGGTTCACGATTCCGCCGTCGCCGGGGCCCGCGGACAGCGCGTGCGGGAGCTGGAGGCCGGTGAGGCTGTGCAGCAGTTCGTCGACGTACTGGCTCCAGCCGACCGCGACCGCCGAGATCGAGACGCCGTACTCCAGGAGCAGGCACCAGCCCACCAGGAACGCGGTGGACTCGCCCAGACCGGCATAGGCGAAGGAGTACGACGATCCGGAGACCGGGATCGCCCCGCCCAGCTCGGCGAAGGCGAGGGCGGTGAAGACGCAGGTGACCGCCGCGAGGACGAAGGAGACGACGACGGCCGGGCCGGCCTGCGCGACCGAGTCGGAGAGGCCGACGAAGATGCCGGTGCCGACGATCGCGCCGATGCCGAAGCAGATCAGCTGGAAGAGGCCCATGGTGCGCCGGAGGCCGTGGCCAGCGCGGTCGGCGCCGGATTCGGCGACCAGCAGGTGCGGGGACTTGATGCGGGGCATGCGGGTGGTGCTCGTTTCTGGTGGTACGGGGGCGATCCGGGTCGGTCGCCGGGGCGGTCGCGGCAGGGGTGGCGCCGGGCCGCCGGAAAGAACAGGGCCTGGTGAGGACTTCGCGATACGGCGGTCAGGCGAGTGTGGCCACCAGCACCGCCTTGATGGTGTGCATCCGGTTCTCGGCCTCGTCGAAGACGACCGAGTGCTCGGACTCGAACACCTCGTCGGTGACCTCCAGCTCGGTCAGTCCATGGCGCTCGAAGATCTCACGGCCGACGTCGGTGCCCAGGTCGTGGAGGGCCGGCAGACAGTGCAGGAACTTGACGTCGGGGTTGCCGCTGGCGCGCAGCACGTCCATGGTGACGGCGTAGGGGCCGAGCAGCGCGATGCGCTCGTCCCAGACCTCCTTGGGCTCGCCCATCGACACCCAGACGTCGGTGGCGATGAAGTCGGCGCCCCGCACGCCCTCCTTCACGTCCTCGGTGAGCGTGATCCGGGCGCCGGACGCGGCGGCGAGGCCCTGGGCCAGCTCGACGACCGTGTCGTCCGGCCACAGCGGCCGGGGCGCGACGATCCGCACGTCCATGCCGAGCAGGGCGCCGGTGACGAGGTAGGAGTTGCCCATGTTGTAGCGGGCGTCGCCGAGGTAGGCGAAGGCCATGCCGGTGAGCGGCTTGTCGCTGTGCTCGGTCATGGTGAGCACGTCGGCGAGCATCTGGGTGGGGTGCCATTCGTCGGTGAGCCCGTTGTAGACGGGCACCCCGGCGTACGCGGCCAACTCCTCCACGACGCCCTGTCCGTGCCCGCGGTACTCGATCGCGTCGAACATCCGGCCGAGGACGCGGGCGGTGTCCTTCACCGACTCCTTGTGCCCGATCTGCGAGCCGGCCGGGTCGAGGTAGGTCGTGACCGCGCCCTGGTCGGCGGCGGCGACCTCGAAGGCGCAGCGGGTGCGGGTGGAGGTCTTCTCGAAGACCAGCGCGATGTTCTTGCCGCTCAGGTACCGCGTCTCGGCCCCGGCCTTCTTGGCCGCCTTCAGCTCGGCGGCCAGCTCGACCAGACCGCGGAACTCCTCCTGGGTGAAGTCCGGCTCCTTGAGGAAGTGGCGGCCGGCGAGGGCGGTCGGGACTGTCGCCATGGGGGCGCTCCAGCAGTAGGTCGACGCGGGGACTTCTGGAACTCTATACGATGTTCCACATTTCTATACAGTCAGCTTCTTACGGCGTCGGTCCTAGACGGCGTCTCGCTCCACCGGGCAGCTCATGCAGCGCGGCCCGCCCCGCCCCCGGCCCAGCTCGCTGCCCGGGATCTCGATCACCTCGATGCCCTGCTTGCGCAGATGGGTGTTGGTGGTGGAGTTGCGCTCGTAGGCGACGACGACACCGGGTTCGACGGCGAGGACGTTGCAGCCGTCGTCCCACTGCTCGCGCTCGGCCGCGTGCACGTCCTGGGTGGCGGTGAGGACCCGGATCTCACTGAGGCCGAGGGCGGCGGCGATCGCGCGGTGCATGTGCTCCGGCGGATGGTCGGTGACCTTCAGCTCCTTCTCGCCGACACCCGGTTCGATGGTGTACGAGCGGAGCATGCCGAGCCCGGCGTACTGGGTGAAGGTGTCGCCGTCGACCATCGTCATCACGGTGTCGAGGTGCATGAAGGCGCGCCGCTTCGGCATGTCCAGGGCCACGATCGTCTGCGCGGAGCCCGCCGCGAACAGCTTGTGCGCGAGCATCTCCACGGCCTGCGGGGTGGTGCGCTCACTCATGCCGATGAGGACCGCGCCGTTGCCGATCACCAGGACGTCGCCGCCCTCGATGGTGGAGGGGTAGGCGGCCTGCCCCTCCGACCAGACATGGAACGTTTCGCCACGGAAGAGGGGGTGGTGCCGGTAGATCGCCTCGAAGTGCACGGTCTCGCGCTGACGGGCGGGCCAGCGCATGGCGTTGATGGAGACGCCGTCGTAGACCCAGGCGGAGGTGTCGCGGGTGAAGAGATGGTTGGGGAGCGGTTCGAGGAGGAAGTCGTCGAGGTCCATGACGTGGAAGCGGACCGAGGTGGGCTCCTCGTGCCCCTCCAGGAACTCCCGTTTGGTCATGCCGCCGACCAGCGCCTCGGCCAGCTCGCGCGCGGGCAGCCGCTCGAAGGCGGCCCGCAGATGATCGGTGGCGAGGGGGCCGTACTCCTTCTCGTCGAAGACCCGGTCCAGGACGAGGGTGCGGGCGGCCGGGATCTCCAGCGTCTCGGTGAGCAGGCTGCCGAAGAGATGGACGGTGACCCCGCGGTCGCGCAGCACGTCGGCGAACCCGTCGTGCTCGGCGCGCGCCCGGCGCACCCAGAGGACGTCGTCGAAGAGAAGGGCGTCCTTGTTGCTCGGGGTGAGCCTTTTGAGCTCCAGATCCGGCCGGTGCAGGATGACGCGGCGCAGCCGCCCGGCTTCGGAGTCGACATGGAATCCCATGCCTCCATCCTGACCATCGCGGACCGGATTCACCCCCAGGTCGGCCGTTTCTTGTTCTCGTCCTCTTGACGAGAAGCAGGGCCGACGCGATTATTGTCATGTTGACTCTAAATCAGGAGGGGGATTTCATGGCCGACATCACCCGGCGGCTGGGCCGGCGCCATCTGCGCGGAGCCCCGACAGCGCACATCAGACATCACCGGGGCGGAAAGCTGCTGCACGACGGGCCGGGGATCAGCTTCTGGTTCCGCGCGCTGACCGCCGCGATCTCCGAGATACCGGTCGACGACCGCGAGCTGGCGATGACCTTCCATGCCCGTACGGCCGACTTCCAGGACGTGGCAGTGCAGGCGACGGTCACCTACCGCATCGGCGACCCGGCGCTTGCGGCTGCCCGCCTCGACTTCTCGATCGACCCCGACACCGGTGTCTGGCGTGGCACCCCGCTGGAACAGCTGGGCACCCTGCTCACGGAGACGGCCCAGCAGCACACACTGGCCGTGCTGGCCCGCACGCCGCTGGCGGAGGCGCTGGTCGACGGGGTGGCGGCGGTCCGGGAGCGGATCGCCGAGGGGCTGGGCGCGGAGCCCCGGCTGCCGGCGACCGGGATCGAGGTGGTGGCCGTCCGGGTGATGGCGCTGCGGCCGGAGCCGGAGGTGGAGCGGGCGCTGCGCACCCCGGCCCGCGAGCAGATCCAGCAGGAGGCCGACCGGGCGACCTACGAGCGGCGGGCGGTGGCCGTGGAGCGGGAGCGGGCGATCGCCGAGAACGAGCTCGCCAGCCAGATCGAACTGGCCCGCCGAGAGGAGCAGTTGGTGGAGCAGCGGGGCACCAACGCACGGCGCGAGGCGGAGGAGCACGCGGCGGCGGACGCGGTGCGCGCGGCGGCGGAGGCCGCGAGGTCCGTGAAGCTGGCGGAGGCGGAAGCGGCTCGCACGGTACGGCTCACGGAGGCGGAGGCCGTACGGTCCGTGAAGCTGGGCGAGGCCGAGGCGGCCCGGGCGGTCACGCTCGCGCGGGCCGAAGCGGAGGGGGCACGGGAGGTCGGCGAGGCCCGGGCCGCGGCACAGGCGGCCTGGCTGCGGGTGCACGGCGAGGTGGACGTGGCCACGCTGCACGCACTCACGGGCGCACGGCTCGCCGAGAACCTGCCGCGCATCGACAGCGTGACCGTGTCGCCTGACGTGCTGACCGGGCTGCTCGCCAGGCTGGGCAACGGGGAGCGGGAGTGAGCCTCGCGCCGCGTGCCGTACTGGTCCACCGGACCACGGAGTACGAGGAGTTGGTGGCCCGGCACGGCACGCACGGCCAGGCCGGCTTCTTCCTCACCTCCCGGGGCCGGGACCTGGCCGAGGTCGCCGAACGCCACCGGCGTACCCGGCGAGCGCTCGCCGAGGTGACCTCGGCGGTCCCACTGACCTGGCGTCAGGCGCGGGTCGAACGGGCCGATCTGGACCGTTTCCTGTTCGCGCCCGAGGACGTGGTCGTGGTGGTCGGCCAGGACGGGCTGGTGGCGAACGTGGCCAAGTACCTGGACGGCCAGCCGGTGATCGGGATCGACACCGATCCAGGCCGCAACCCCGGTGTGCTGGTACGCCACCGGCCGGAGCACGCGGCCGTCCTGCTGGCCTCGTTCGAGGGCACGGGCGCCGAGGAGCTGACGATGGTCGAGGCGGTGGCCGACGACACACAACGGCTCGTGGCGCTCAACGAGATCTACCTGGGCACCGCCGGTCATCAGACCGCCCGCTACCGCCTGGGCCTCGAGGGCGACGGGGGTGTCGTCGAGGCCCAGGCCTCGTCCGGGGTGCTGGTGGGCACCGGCACCGGCGCCACCGGCTGGCTGCGCTCCCTGTGGCAGGAACGCGGCGCCCGGCTCACGCTGCCGTCCCCCACCGAGGACCGCCTCCTGTGGTTCGTCCGGGAGGCCTGGCCCTCGCCGGCGACCGGGACCCGCCTGGTCGCCGGCGAGCTGACAGCCTCCGCGGGCCTGACCCTCACGGTCGAGTCGGACCGCCTGATCGCCTTCGGCGACGGCATCGAGACCGACGCCCTGGAGCTCACCTGGGGACAGACGGTCCGGGTGGGAGCCTGCGCCCGCCGCCTCCGGCTGGTCGGCCGACCTCACAGCCGGTCGGCCGACCTCACAGCCGGGGGTCGACCGGCTCCGACTCCAGGGCCAGCACCCCGAACACCGCCTCGTGGACCCGCCACAGCGGCTCGCCGTCCGCGAGGCGGTCCAGGGCCTCCAGCCCCAGGGCGTACTCGCGGATCGCCAGGGACCGCTTGTGGTTGAGGAACCGGTTGCGCAGCCGGGCCAGGTGGTCGGGGCGGGTGTACTCCGGGCCGTAGATGATCCGCAGGTACTCACGGCCCCGGCACTTGATGCCGGGCTGGACCAGCCGGCCCTTCGGGTCGCGCACCACCGCGCCGAGCGGCTTGACGACCATGCCCTCGCCGCCCCGGCCGGTCATCTCCAGCCACCAGTCGACACCGGCCCGCACCGACTCCGGGTCCCCGGTGTCGACGTACAGGCGCCGGGTGGTCTGGAGGAGCCCGGACGGGTCGTGCTCCACCAGCCGGTCCAGGAGGGCGAGCTGCTCGTCGTGCGGGAGCGTGGCGAGGCTGCGGCCCTGGACCGCGAGGAGCTGGAAGGGGGCGAGGCGCACCCCGTCCAGGCCCTCGGTGGTCCAGCAGTAACGGCGGTAGGCGTCGGTGAACGCGGCCGCGTCGGAGGCGCGTGCACGCTGCCGGGTCAGCAGCCCGCTCACGTCCACGCCGCGCGCCGCCGCGCCCTCCAGGGCGGCCAGCGCACCCGGGAACACCGCGCCGGAGGCGGCGCCCACGGCCGCGTACTGGGTCCGCAGCAGGCCGGCGGCCTTGAGCGACCAGGGCATCAGCTCGGCGTCCAGCAGCAGCCAGTCGGTGGCGAGTTCGTCCCAGAGGCCGGCCGTGTCGACCGCCGCGCGGATCCGGCCGAGGATCGCCTCCGTCACCGACTCGTCGTCGAAGAACGGGCGTCCGGTGCGGGTGTAGAGGGAGCCGGTGGGGCCGGGCGCGACGCCGAAGCGCTTGTGCGCCACCTCCGCGTCCCGGCACACCAGCGCCACCGCCCGCGAGCCCATGTGCTTCTCCTCGCACACGACCCTGGCGACCCCGTCCGCCGCGAACTGCGCGAAGGCCTCCGCCGGGTGCTCCAGACAGCCATCGATGTGCGAAGTCGCCGTAGGGGCCATGGTCGGCGGCAGGTACGGCAGCAGGCGCGGGTCGATCGCGAAGCGGCTCATCACCTCCAGGGCGGCCGCCGCGTTCTCCTCGCGGACCGCGATCCGGCCCTGGTGCCGGGTCTCCACCGCCCGCCGGCCCTGGACGTCCGCCAGGTCGAGCGGGCGTCCGTCCTGGCCGCCGGGCGCCTCGGAGCGCAGCGGCCTGGCCGGCTCGTACCAGACCCGCTCCGCCGGTACGTCGGCCAGCTCCCGCTCCGGCCAGCGCAGCGCGGTCAGCCTGCCGCCGAAGACGGCGCCGGTGTCCAGGCAGATGGTGTTGTTCAGCCAGGTCGCCTCCGGGACGGGAGTGTGGCCGTAGACGACGGCCGCCCGGCCCCGGTAGTCCTCGGCCCACGGGTAGCGCACCGGCAGGCCGAACTCGTCGGTCTCGCCGGTGGTGTCGCCGTACAGCGCGTGCGAGCGGACCCGGCCGGAGGTACGGCCGTGGTACTTCTCGGGCAGCCCGGCGTGGCAGACGACGAGACGCCCGCCGTCGAGAACGTAGTGGCTGACAAGCCCGTCGATGAACTCCCGTACCTGCTCCTTGAACTCCTCGCTCTCGCCGTCCATCTGCTCGATGGTCTCGGCGAGTCCGTGGGTGTGCTGGACCTTGCGGCCCTTGAGATATCGCCCGTACTTGTTCTCGTGGTTGCCTGGCACGCACAGGGCGTTGCCCGACTTCACCATCGACATCACCCGGCGCAGCACGCCCGGACTGTCCGGGCCGCGGTCGACGAGGTCGCCGACGAACACGGCGGTACGGCCGTCGGGGTGCACGCCGTCGGCGTAGCCCAACTTGGTGAGGAGGGAATCCAGTTCGGAGGCGCAGCCGTGGATGTCGCCGACGATGTCGAAGGGGCCGGTGAGGTGGGTCAGGTCGTTGAAGCGCTTCTCGGTGACGACGGTCGCCGACTCGGCCTCCTCCACGCCGCGCAGGATGTGCACCTTGCGGAAGCCCTCGCGCTCCAGGTGCCTGACGGAGCGCCGGAGTTCGCGGATATGGCGCTGGATGACCCGGCGGGGCATGTCGGCCCGGTCGGCGCGGGCCGCGTTGCGCTCGGCGCACACCTCCTCGGGCACGTCCAGGACGATGGCGATGGGCAGCACGTCGTACTGCCTGGCCAGGTCGACGAGCTGGCGCCGGGACTCCTGCTGCACGCTGGTCGCGTCGACGACCGTGCGGCGGCCGGCGGCCAGCCGCTTGCCCGCGATGTAGTGCAGCACGTCGAAGGCGTCCCTGGTCGCGCCCTGGTCGTTCTCGTCGTCGGAGACCAGGCCCCGGCAGAAGTCGGAGGAGATCACCTCGGTCGGCTTGAAGTGGCGGCGCGCGAAGGTGGACTTGCCGGAGCCGGAGGCGCCGACGAGGACGACCAGGGAGAGGTCGGTGACGGGAAGGACCCGTCCGGGTGTCCGCTCGGTCATGCTGCCTTCGCCTCCTTCACGGCGGGAGTGGTGCTGATCTCAAAAACGGCCATCTGGGTGGGCGGGCCGACCTCGGGGTCGTCCGGGCCCACGGGGGTGAACTCGACGTCGTAGCCATGGAGTCCGGCGACCCGGGCGGCCCAGGCGCGGAACTCCTCGCGGGTCCACTCGAAGCGGTGGTCGCCGTGCCGGGTGTGTCCGGCCGGGAGAGTCTCCCAGCGGACGTTGTACTCGACGTTCGGCGTGGTCACCAGGACCGTGCGGGGACGGGCGGCACCGAACACGGCGTACTCCAGCGCGGGCAGCCGGGGCAGGTCGACATGCTCGATCACCTCGCTGAGCACGGCCGCGTCGTACCCCTTGAGCCGCTGGTCGGTGTAGGCCAGCGAGCCCTGGAAGAGCTTGACCCGGGACGCCTGCCGTTCGCCCATGCTGTCCAGCCTGAGCCGGCGTGAGGCGACGGTGAGCGCCCGCACCGACACATCGACGCCGACGATCTCGGTGAAGACCGGGTCCTTCAGCAGTGCCTGCACCAACTGGCCCTGTCCGCAGCCGAGATCGAGGACGCGGGCGGCACCGGACCGGCGCAGCGCCTCGATGATCGCCTCCCGGCGCTGCACCCCGAGCGGGGCCGGTTTCTCCTCGGCCTCCGTCTCCTCCTCGACCGCGTTGTCGATCTCCTCGACCTCGCTGTCATCGGCCTCGGCGAGCCGCACCAGCTCCAGCCGCTCCATCGCCTGCCGGGTCAGCGACCAGCGGCGGGAGAGATAGCGGCTGGTGATGAGCTTCTGCTCGGGGTGGCCGGGCAGCCAGCCCTCGCCCGCACGCAGCAGCTTGTCGACCTCCTCGGCGGACACCCAGTAGTGCTTGGCGCCGTCCAGGACGGGGAGCATGACGTAAAGGTGGCGCAGCGCCTCGGCGAGGGTCAGCGCCTCGGACTCCAGGACGAGACCTACGTACCGTGAGTCGCCCCACTCCGGGAACGCGGTGTCCAGGGCGACCGGTTCGGCGGCCACCGTCCAGCCGAGCGGCTCGAAGAGGCGTCGTACGAGGTCGGGGCCGCCCTGTGCGGGCAGCGCCGGGACCTCGATGCGCAACGGGAGCGCGGTGGCGGCGCGCTCGGGGCGGGCCCTGCACACACCGCGCATCGCGCTGGAGAAGACGTTGCCGATCGCCACGGCGAGCAGTGAGGAAGCCGCATACGGGCGGTCGTTGACGTACTGCGCGAGCGCCGCGTCGGGTGCCCCGCCGCGTCCTTTGCCCTTGCCGCGCCGGACCAGCGCCACCGCGTCGACCTCCAGGAGCAGCGCCGCCGTGCAGCGCTCGGCATCCGCCTCGGGGTAGAAGACGTGCGCGATGCCGTAGGAGGTCGAGAACGTCTGCGCGTTGTCGGGGTGCTTGTGCAGCAGGAACCCGAGGTCGGTGGCCGGGGTGGCGGCGGTGCCGCTCGTGGAGATCGTCAGGAACACATGCACGAGTTTCGCGGGTGTGCCCGGCCTTGACCACTGGTTTTACCCGCCCCGCGGCCTCGCGGGGCCAGGGGGCGGGGCTGGGAGGGTTACGACAGCTGCGACTGGACCTGGGCGGAGATCAGCTCCAGGTGGTCCAGGTCGGAGAGGTCGAGGACCTGGAGGTAGAAACGCTGCGAGCCGATCTCGGCGTAGCGGCCGATCTTGTCGACGACCTCGGCCGGGGTGCCGGCCAGGCCGTTCGTCTTCAGCTCGTCGACCTCACGGCCGATCGCGGCGGCGCGGCGGGCGACCTCCTGGTCGTCCTTGCCGACGCAGACCACGAGGGCGTTGGAGTACGTCAGGTCGTCGGCCTTGCGGCCGGCGGCCTCGGCGGCGGCGCGCACCCGGCCGAACTGCGCCTCGCTGTCATCGACCGAGGCGAACGGCATGTTGAACTCGTCCGCGTACCGGGCGGCCAGCTTCGGCGTGCGGGTGGCGCCGTGGCCGCCGATCAGCACCGGGACCCGCGCCTGAGCGGGCTTGGGCAGCGCGGGCGAGTCGGTCAGGTCGTAGAAGGTTCCGTGGAAGTCGAAGGTCTCGCCGATCTTGGTCTCCCACAGCCCGGTGATGATCGCCAGCTGCTCCTCCAGGCGGCCGAACTTCTCCTTCGGGAAGGGGATGCCGTACGCCTTGTGCTCCTCCTCGTACCAGCCCGCGCCGATGCCGAGTTCGACGCGGCCGCCGGACATCTGGTCGACCTGGGCGACCTGGATGGCGAGCACGCCGGGCAGCCGGAAGGTCGCCGCGGTCATGAGGGTGCCGAGACGGATCCGCTTGGTCTCGCGGGCGAGACCGGCCAGCGTGATCCAGGCGTCGGTGGGGCCGGGCAGGCCGTCCACGTCGCCCATCTTCAGATAGTGGTCGGAACGGAAGAAGGCGTCGAAGCCGAGGTCCTCGGTCGCCTTGGCGACGGCGAGGAGGGTGTCGTAGCTCGCGCCCTGCTGGGGCTCGGTGAAGATGCGAAGGTCCATGCGTCCATCCTGCATCGCCCTGGCCCCGTCAAGCGCACCGGCACCGGCACCGGTCGTCGCGGCGCGTCCCCGCCGGAGTGAATATCGTAACGGCGGGGCGCGGGGCGGCGCAGGCCAGTGACCGGCCCCTTCGGTGATCGGCGGACATCGCGACCCGGGGGTGCGCATGAGCGCGCCGTCCACCGACGACGTGGCCCTGTCCGACGCCGCGGCGCGATGACCACGGGCGCCGCGGCGAACGATTTGTCCCTCTGGCGCCGACGGTATCGGTGGTCAGCCGTCGTGGACTTCCTCCCGTGCCGCCAGCTTGCGCAGCATCTCCAGCACCCGGTCCCGGGACTCGTCCGCCGCGTCGATGGCCTCCATGCACTGCCAGTACGTCGCCTCGTCGGCCGCCGAGCTGGCCATGCCGACCAGCGTGATGCCGACCTCGCCGAGGAGGCCGCCGAGGCTCAGCAGGGTCCGGCGGGCGTCGTCCAGTTCGGTGAGCTGGGCGGCGCGCAGGGTGCCGGGGTCCAGGTCAGGGGTGCCCAGCACCCCGCAGCCCCGGCCCGCCAGCTCGGTCAGGCCGAGGGCCTCGCCGCGCAGTTCGGGCGGGCCGGAGACAGCCAGCCGACTGCCGATCGCCTGCGCCAGGGCCTGGGCCTGCCACACCTCGGTCATCAGATCCGGTGCGCCCGCGCCGCTCGCCAGCGCCCGTCTGCTCGCCACGATGAGCCGCATCGCGTCCATCCGTCGCCCCGTCCCCGTCGGTCCGAACTGTCTTGCAGCACTCACTAGTTCACTACCCAGAGTGAGGGTGCGCGAGACGTGGAGCCAGGGGAAGAGGGAAATCTGTGGACAACAATTCGGATTCGGGCGGGGCTTTGGCTACCGAGCGTTATACCGGAGTACCCCGCTCTCTCCGTGACCTTCCGTCAGGCGGGCGGGAAACGTTTCTCGTTGCGTTCGATCTTCGCGTCCAGCGCGGCCAGCGGGTCGATGTCCAGGACCCCGCAGAGCTGGAGCAGATAGGACAGGACGTCGGCGACCTCGTCCGTGACCTTGTGGGCGGTGTCGGGGTCGTCCATGACGCGGGAGGACTCCTCCGGGGTCAACCACTGGAAGATCTCGACCAGTTCGGAGGCCTCCACGCTGAGGGCTGCGACCAGGTTCTTGGGCGTGTGGTACTGCTGCCAGTCACGGGCGGCGGCGAACTCGGCCAGCCGGCGCTGGAGCTTCGCCACGTCGAGGGGCTCGTCGGTCACGCGTCCAGATGTACCACTGTGATCGCCCCCGCTCCGACGGCCCAGGTCGCGTCGCTCACCGCGCCGACGAAGCGGATGTGGCCGCGCTCGCCCATCAGGACGGCGGTGCGCAGGAGTTCGGTGCGCTGGCGGGGGTCGAGACAGCGGTCGAAGCCGTCGGCGAGGACGGTGAGGCTGCGCATGGCGTCGGGAACCTCGCCGGGTGTGTCGACCTCCAGGACGCCGGGGCCGGTGAAGAGGACCAGGGCGAGGGCGAGATAGCGCAGCTCGCCGTCGCCGAGCCGCTCCAGCTCCGAGCGGTGGCCGTCGCCGCGGTCGAGCAGCGCCCGTACCGTGCCGTCGCCGAGCGGTTCGGCGAGCAGGTCGGCCAGGGGGCCGGCACAGCCGGTGCGTACCGCGTCGACGAGCAGTCCGTGCCGGCGGCCGCATTCGGAGCGGGTGCGCCACAGGACGTCGGCGAGGTTGTCGCAGCCGCGCAGCAGCCGCCCGGAGCCGGTGAGGACGGGGGTGCGCATGCCGTCGGGCCGCGGATCGCAGGCGAACACGGACCGCAGGGCGACGACCATCTGCTCGGCGGCGGCGAGGACTTGACGCTGCCCGTCGGTCTTGCCTGCGACGCGCAGCGGCAGCAGGGCGGTACCGAGCCGGTCGTCGGGCAGCGGGGCCCGGGTCACCGGGGAACTGCCCGCCGTGTGCCAGGCGGCCTGTACGGCCCGGCGCCCGGGGTCGCGCAGGGCGGTCTCCAGCAGCACGAGCCCGCGGGCGGTCAACCGCTCGCCGACGATGCGGAGTTCGGGCTCGGCCTGCACGGCGACGTCGAGCCGCACGGGCCCTTCGGCACCGTCGGCGGTGCAGCCGATCCGGAACCCCCGCCGCCGCTGCGCGTCGGGCCGCGCCCGCTCCGGCACCAGCGCGACGGGATCGGGAAACACCTCCGCGAGCGAGGCCCCGCCCCCCAGCCGCGCCAGCGCCTCATAGGCCGCGAGCACGGCGGACTTCCCGCTGCCACTGGGCCCGGCGAAGAGAGTGACCTGCCCAAGCGGAAAGCTCGCACCGCGATGCCGGGCAAAGGCGGAGAGACGAAGCTCGGTGACCCGGGGGCGGGGGTCGCGCCGGGGGGTGGCTACGGGGGCGGCGGGGGCGGGAAGGGCCGAGGGGGCACCGACCGGGCGGTCGGCAGGGGCGGCGGCGGACGGACCGGCGGAATCAGCTGCCGCCGCGCGGCCAGAGGAACTGCTGGCACGTGCCGCCGAGCGCCCAACCGACGCTGAGCCAGACGGACCGCCGGTACGCGGAGCCGACGCGGCGGCGGGCGGACCGGCGGAGCCGGCAGCCGAGTGCGCGGTCAGCGAAGGGGCAGACGGGCCATCGGATCCACTCGACCCAGTCGTACACGCCGTCGATGTCGCGGCGGGCGGGCCGTCGGCTCCCGCGCCCGGTGGTGCTGCGCGGCGGCCCGGCCGGGCAAGGGGTACGGTCTCGCGCGGTTCGGCGGATGTACCGGAGCGTGACCGGCGCGGCCGTTCGGGCGGAGGGCCGGCGGATGCCGTCGGGGCGGTCGATGCCGCCGGCGGCGTTACGGCTCCGGGCGGCGCCGAGGGAACCGGTGTGTCGCCGGGGGTGGAGCGGGCGGACGGAGAGGGCAGGGACGCGGGCAAGGCGGAGGGCACGGCCATATACGGACCGTAGGGCTTCGTCCGACCGGCAAACCGTTCCGCCGTCCGGACCTTCCTACGATCGGGGGACGGGCGCAGCCACCCCGTGGGCGGCGAAGCGCCGACCGCCAGGGCAAGACGCGGCCCGCCCCTCCGCCGAAAAGGAGGAGCCGAACGCAACGCCTCCCCCACCCCCCATGGGCGACGCGCACGCCCCCAAGCCCAAAGACGCCGCCCCCTCCGCCGAAAAGGCGGAGCCGACCGCACGCGCCTCCCCGGGCGGCGAGGTTTCTCAGCCGCCCGAGGCTTCCGCCCCCTCCATCAGTCCGCTGACCTCCGTGCCGGGCGGGGTGAGGAGGAAGACGTTGCGGTCCACTCGGTGCATCCCGCTGGCCAGGCCGAAGACGACGCCCGTACTGAAGTCGAGGACGCGCTTGGCGACCTCCGCCTCCGCGCCGGTCAGGTCGAGCAGGACCGGTATCCCGGCCATCAGCGTCTCGGCGACCTCGCGCGCGTCGGCGAAGACATTCACCCGCAGCACGACGAAACGGCGGCGCGTCTCGGTCTCCGCGTCCGGCAGCGACCGGTGGCCCACGGCCGACGGCCAGGCGTCACGGCCCCGCAGTGGCACGACCTGGGCGAGCCCCTCCCACTGTTCATCGGTGACGTCGTAACGGCTCACCGGCTCCCCCTGACCTGACTCGCACTTGATGCCTGCACCAGCCAATTCTTACGCCAAGTCACCCGTTCGGCCCAGCAGCGACACGAAGCGCGAGCGTGTGTGGGTACTCACGCGCAGAAGAAGCGATCTTGTCACTATTCAGGCGATTGCCGCGCATTGGGGGCCTCTTACCACCCTCACACCCGACTCTTCTCCTCCTGCGGCGCCCCGCTCACCGCCCGGGATTACCGTGCGGTGCGTGCACTTGGCAGAAACAGAGCAGGTGACACCCGACCGGCGGACACAGTCGGCGGTGTCCGCCGCCCCGGCAGATCCCGGAGTCCCCGCACCCTGGCATCGCGTCCTGACCCTTCTCGCAGACATCGGCCTGTTCATCGGCACCCGGTCGATCTGGACGCAGGCGGCGACGCACCACCTGGTCATAGCGGCCCTGATCTCGGTCTGCTACGTCTCGATCCTGGTGACGGGCGTACTGACGCTGACGGTCCGCAGGACCCGGTCGCTGGCCCGCCTCGACCTGCTGGTCCTGGTCACTGCGGTGACCCTCGCCCTGTGTGCCTGGGCGCTGAACCACAGCGGCGGCGACGAGGCCGTCCTCACCACCCAGGCCGCCAAGGAACTCGTCGCCGGCCATGCCGTCTACGGACACCCCTGGCCCTGGCTGTTCCACGGCACGGGCATCGCGCTCACGCCGACGATAAGCGGCGGCTACGACTACACGTACGGCTATCCCCCGCTGGCACCGCTGATGACCGTTCCGCTGCTGTGGCTGGGCCACTCCGGCGCGCCGGCGACGGCGGTGTGCACGGGCGCACTGATCGCCGGCACGATCACCCTGTGGCGGATGCTGCCGGTGCCGTGGCGGTCGGCGGCGACGCTGGCGTGTCTGGGCTTCGGTTTCCTGCCGACGTACGGCCGGGTCGGCTACCCGGCGATCATCGGGCTGGCCCTGCTGATCCCGGTGGTGGTGCGGTGGCCGCGGATCGGTGCGGGCGGACGGCTGCGCGCGGCCGGGATCGCCCGGGCCGCGTGCCTGGGGGCCGCGTGCGCGGCGCAGCAGCTGCCGTGGTTCGTCACGCCGTTCCTGCTGGCCGGGATCTACGCGGTGCGGCGCGGGGAGCTGGGCGGACGGGCCGCCGGTCTGGTGATCCTGCGGTTCGCCGGCATCGCCGTCACGGTCTGGCTGCTGCTCAACGCGTACCTCATCGTGTCCGAGCCCGGCCGCTGGCTGGGCGGGATCGCGCTGCCGCTGACCCAGGGCGCCGTGGTACACGGCCAGGGCCTGGTGGACATCACGCTGTACTTCACGAACGGCAGTGACCGCATCGACTGGTACTCGCACGCGAGCATGCTGCTCGCGGCGGCCCTGCTCGCCCTGTTCGTGCTGTTCGTACGGCGCCTCGGCCCGGCCGCGACGGTGCTGCCCTGGCTCGTCTTCTTCCTAGCCACCCGCTCCCAGGACGGGTACTACCTGATGATGACCCCGCTGTGGCTGGCGGCGGCCGTGACCGCGCCCCTGTCGGAGTTCGAGCGCGCCTGGCAGCCGCGCCCGGCCTTCCTGACCGGGCCCCGCCGCCGGCCCGCCCTGGTCGCGGCGATCGTCCTGCTGCTCGCCCCGGCACTGGCGAGCGCGGCCCTCGCGGCGTCCGGCAGTCCGCCGCTGCGAATGGAGATCACCGCCCTGCGGCGGTCCAAGCAGTCGGCGGCTGTGGTCCGGGGGATGACGCTGAAGGTGGTCAACACGGGGAGCGTCCCGCTCACCCCGCACTACACGCTCACCACCGGCCAGGGCATGAGCAAGTACTGGCTGCTGGTGCGGGGTCCGGCGACGATTCCCGGGCACGGCACGGCGAGCGTCGAACTCCAGCCGCCTAACGGCCGGTTCGGGATTCCCACCAAGCCGAGCACCCGGATCCGGCTGCGCGCCTTCACCGGGAATCCGCAGACGTTGTCCAGCCTAGACGTCAAGCTGCGCAGGACGGCCGGGCAGACCGTCGCGCGAAACTGAGCGGGATGAGCGGTCAGGCCGCCGCGCGCGTGAAGCGGAGGGTGGCGGCCACCGTGGTCGGGCCGCCCATCATGCGCATCTGGTTGAAGGTGACCCCGAAGTCCTCGCGCACCACCGTGAACTCGACCTGCAGCGTCAGCCCGTCGGCGTCGGCCGAGACCAGCTGCGCGGTGATCTGCTGCGGTCTGCTGATGCCCCGGACGGTCAGCTGACCGTCGACATGCACCACGTCGCCCGTGGGCCGCTCGGCACCGCGCACCGCGAAGGTGATCTCCGGGTGGTGGTCGGCGTCGAAGAAGTCGGCCGAGCGCAGATGGTCGTCCCGCTTCTTGTTCTTGGTGTCCAGGGAGGCCGCGTCGATCGCCAGTGTGCCGGTGGCGGTGCCGTCGGCGGCGACCTCGCCCCGGCCGCTGACGCCCGTGAAGGTGCCCTTGACGGTGACCAGGCCCCACATCGTCTTGTGCCGGACGGCGACGGCGGAGGCGGCCGGGTCGAGCTGCCAGAGGCCGGTTTCCACGGTGACGGTCATGGCCGTGCTCCCAACGAGTATTGGTCCAAATTTGGATGACCCTCACGCTAACCGAATATTCAAATTTGGACAATGGGTAGACTCGTTGCCATGACGGCATCCCAGGAACACCCCTCCGAGCTGCCCGGATGCCCGTCCCTCGCGGGCGGCGGACTGCTCCCCGGCGAACTGCGTGCCTGGATGCTGCTGCTGGCCGCGACGGGGGCGGTGGAGCAGCGGCTGCGGTCGGTCGTGAAGGAGAGGCTGGACGTCTCGCACGACGAGTTCCTGATCCTGTGTCTGCTGGCCGAGCAGCCGCGCGAGGGCCTGCGCATGACCCGGATCGCCGAGCTCCTCGGCCGCCCCAAGACCCGCCTCACCTACCAGATCGCCTGCCTCCAGCACGCCGGCCTGGTCACCCGCGAGTCCGTCTGCGGCGACAAACGGGGCATCGAGGTCGCCCTCACCGACAAGGCCCGCGACCTTCTCAAGGACGCCTCCGCCGCCCTCGCGGAGACGGTCAGCGAGGCGTTCGCCCACGTCATCGGAGCAGAGCAGCTCGACGCGCTGGGCGCGCTGGTTCCTAAGCTCGGGGACGACCCGCACTGACCGCACGAATCCGGTCGCTTCACCCGCGGGAGGCTCAGGTCACAACCACAGAGAGGGCAAGGTCACAGCCCCGTCACCCGTGCGCATTTGGTGGTCTGCCCTAGCATCCGAGCATGACGGTCCTGCCTGACGACGGGCTCTCACTGGCCGCCGAGTTCCCTGACGCGACACATGAGCAGTGGCAACGCCTCGTCGAGGGCGTGCTGCGCAAGTCGGGCAGGGAAGTCTCGGGCGAGGCCGCTGAGGACGCCCTGTCCACGACACTGGAGGACGGGCTGCGCACCCGTCCCCTCTACACCGCGCGCGACACGGCGCCCGACCCCGGCCTGCCCGGCTTCGCTCCGTTCGTGCGCGGCGGCCGCCCTGAGGGCGGCACCGCGGGCGGCTGGGACATAAGGCAGCGGCACGCGGCGGCTCCCGACGGCGCGGTCCTGACCGATCTGGAGAACGGCGTCACCTCGCTCTGGCTGCTCGTGGGCCGGGGCGGCATCCCGGTGTCCGGTCTCGCCGGCGCCCTCGACGGCGTCTACCTCGACCTGGCCCCGGTCGTCCTGGACGCCGGCCGCGAGACGGCGGAGGCGGCGGCCGAGCTGTTCCGGCTCCACGAGGAGAAGGGCGTCGATCCCAAGGCCGTACGCGGCAACCTGGGCGCCGACCCGCTGGGGTTCGAGGCGCGTACGGGCGAGTCCCTGGCCTTCGCTCCCGCCGCCGAGCTGGCGCGGCGCTGCGCCGAGGAGTTCCCGGGGCTGCGCGCGCTGACCGTGGACGCGCTGCCCTGCCACGAGGCGGGCGGCTCGGCCGCGCAGGAGCTGGGCGCCTCGCTGGCCACCGGGGTGGCCTACCTGCGGGAGCTGACCGAGGCCGGGATGGGCGTCGAACAGGCCCTCGGGCAGCTTGAGTTCCGGTACGCGGCGACCGCCGACCAGTTCCTGACGATCGCCAAGCTGCGCGCGGCGCGCCGGCTGTGGGCGCGGGTCGCCGAGGTCAGCGGGGCGGCCGACGCGGGCGCCCAGGTGCAGCACGCGGTGACATCGCCGGTGATGATGAGCCGCCGCGACCCATGGGTGAACATGCTGCGCACCACGGTCGCCACGCTCGCGGCCGGGGTGGGCGGCGCCGACGCGGTCACCGTGCTGCCGTTCGACCATGCGCTGGGCCTGCCGGACGCTTTCGCCCGCCGGATCGCCCGCAACACGTCGACGATCCTGGTCGAGGAGTCGCATCTGGCCCGGGTGATCGACCCGGCGGGCGGCTCCTGGTACGTGGAGCGGCTCACCGACGAACTCGCCCACGCGGGCTGGGAGTTCTTCCGGTCCATCGAGCGGGACGGCGGCCAGGCGGCCGTGCTGCGCTCGGGCCGGCTGCGCACGGACCTCGCGACGACCTGGGCGGAGCGCTCCAAGAGGCTCGCCAAGCGGCGCGAACCCATCACCGGGGTCAGCGAGTTCCCGCTCCTGGCCGAGAAGCCGCTGGAGCGCGAGCCCGCGCCCGAGCCGCTGTCCGGCGGGCTCCCCCGGGTCCGCCGGGACGAGGCGTACGAGGAGCTGCGCGCCCGCTCGGACGCGCATCTGGCGGCGACCGGCGCCCGCCCCCGGATCTACCTGGCGACGATCGGCCCGGCCGCCGCGTACACGGCCCGCGCCGGCTTCGCCGCCAACCTCTTCCAGGCCGGCGGCATCGAAACCGTCACCGAGGGCAGCTTCGAGGAGAGCGGCGCCACCGAGGCGGTGCTCTGCTCCAGCGACGCGCTCTACGCCGAACAGGCCGAGCCGACGGCCCGGTCGCTGAAGGCGGCCGGTGCCCGGCAGGTGTTCCTCGCGGGCCGGGGCGAGTACGTCGGCGTCGACGCGTATGTCTTCGCGGGCTGCGACGCCGTGGCCGTGCTGTCCGAGACCCTCGACCGCATGGGAGTGTCCTGATGGGAATCCCCGACTTCTCCGGCATCGAACTGGGGACCCCCGTCACCGAGGGCGGTGACACGGAGTGGCGTTCGGCCGTCAAGCACGCCACCGGCGGCGAGGTCCCGGTGTGGGAGACCCCGGAGGGCATCGGGGTCAAGCCGCTCTACACCGGCCATGACCTGGAGGGCCTGGACTTCCTCGGGACGTACCCGGGCATCGCGCCGTATCTGCGCGGCCCCTACCCGACGATGTACGTCAACCAGCCCTGGACCATCCGCCAGTACGCGGGCTTCTCCACCGCCGAGGAGTCCAACGCCTTCTACCGGCGCAACCTCGCGGCCGGCCAGAAGGGTCTGTCGGTCGCCTTCGACCTGCCCACCCACCGCGGTTACGACAGCGACCATCCGCGGGTGACCGGTGACGTCGGCATGGCGGGCGTGGCCATCGACTCTATCTACGACATGCGCCAGCTGTTCGACGGGATCCCGCTGGACAGGATGACCGTGTCGATGACGATGAACGGCGCCGTGCTGCCGGTGCTCGCGCTGTACATCGTGGCGGCGGAGGAGCAGGGCGTACCGCCCGAGAAGCTGGCCGGGACCATCCAGAACGACATCCTCAAGGAGTTCATGGTCCGCAACACCTACATCTATCCGCCGAAGCCGTCGATGCGGATCATCTCCGACATCTTCGCCTTCACCTCGCAGCGGATGCCCCGCTACAACTCGATCTCCATCTCCGGCTACCACATCCAGGAGGCGGGCGCCACGGCCGACCTGGAGCTGGCGTACACGCTCGCGGACGGCGTCGAGTACATCCGGGCGGGACGCGAAGCCGGCCTGGACGTGGACGCGTTCGCGCCCCGGCTCTCCTTCTTCTGGGCCATCGGCATGAACTTCTTCATGGAGATCGCCAAGATGCGGGCGGCCCGGCTGCTGTGGGCCAGGCTGGTCGGCCAGTTCGAGCCGAAGAACACCAAGTCCCTGTCCCTGCGTACCCATTCGCAGACCTCGGGCTGGTCGCTGACCGCGCAGGACGTCTTCAACAACGTCACGCGGACATGTGTGGAGGCGATGGCCGCGACCCAGGGCCACACCCAGTCGCTGCACACCAACGCCCTCGACGAGGCCCTCGCGCTGCCCACCGACTTCTCGGCGCGCATCGCCCGCAACACCCAGCTGCTGATCCAGCAGGAGTCGGGGACGACTCGGGTGATCGACCCGTGGGGCGGCAGCGCCTATGTGGAGCGGCTGACGTACGACCTCGCCCGTAAGGCCTGGGCGCACATCCAGGAGGTCGAGCAGGCCGGAGGTATGGCGCAGGCGATCGACGCCGGTATCCCGAAGCTGCGCGTGGAGGAGGCGGCGGCGCGGACGCAGGCCCGGATCGACTCCGGGCGGCAGCCGGTGATCGGCGTCAACAAGTACCGGGTGGAGAGCGACGAGCAGATCGAGGTGCTCAAGGTCGACAACTCCTCGGTGCGCGCCCAGCAGATCGAGAAGCTGCGGCGGCTGCGGGAGGAGCGGGACGACGTCGAGTGCCGGGACGCGCTCGACGCGCTGACCCGGGCCGCGGACGGCGAAGGCAACCTGCTCGAGCTGGCCGTGAACGCGGCCCGCGCCAAGGCGACCGTGGGCGAGATCTCCGACGCCCTGGAGAAGGTGTACGGCCGGCACGCGAGCCAGATCCGTACGATCTCCGGTGTGTACCGCAACGAAGCCGGTGAGTCCCCGAACGTGGACCGCACCCGGGCCCTGGTCGACGCCTTCGACGAGGCCGAGGGGCGGCGGCCGCGCATCCTCGTCGCCAAGATGGGCCAGGACGGCCATGACCGCGGCCAGAAGGTGATCGCCACCGCCTTCGCCGACCTCGGCTTCGACGTCGACGTCGGCCCGCTGTTCCAGACCCCGGAGGAGGTCGCCCGCCAGGCGGTGGAGGCGGACGTCCATGTGGTCGGCGTGTCCTCGCTGGCGGCCGGTCACCTCACCCTCGTACCGGCGCTGCGCGAGAAGCTCGCCGAGGAGGGCCGGGCGGACATCATGATCGTGGTCGGCGGTGTCATCCCGCCGCAGGATGTGCCGACCCTCCTGGAGATGGGCGCCACGGCCGTGTTCCCGCCCGGGACGGTGATCCCGGACGCGGCCTACGACCTGGTCAGGCGGCTGTCGGCGGAACTCGGGCACGACCTGTGATCGAGGTCGACGCCTACGCGAAGGGTGTGCTCGACGGGAAGCGCGCGGTCATCGCCCGCGCGATCACCCTCGTCGAGTCCACCCGTCCACAACACCGGGCGCTGGCACAGGAGTTGCTCACCGAGCTGCTTCCGCACAGCGGCCGGGCGCGGCGGATCGGCATCAGCGGGGTGCCGGGCGTGGGCAAGTCGACGTTCATCGACGCGTTCGGGACGCTGCTGACGGGGCTGGGTCATCGGGTGGCCGTCCTCGCCGTGGACCCGTCCTCCACCCGCACGGGCGGCTCGATCCTGGGCGACAAGACGAGGATGGAGCGGCTGGCGGTCGACCCGAACGCCTTCGTCCGCCCCTCCCCCAGCGCGGGCACCCTCGGCGGGGTCACGAAGGCCACCCGGGAGTCGATGGTGGTCATGGAGGCCGCCGGGTACGACGTGATGCTGGTCGAGACCGTCGGCGTCGGGCAGTCCGAGACGGCCGTCGCCGACATGGTCGACTCCTTCCTGCTGCTCAGCCTGGCCCGCACCGGCGACCAGCTCCAGGGCATCAAGAAGGGCGTCCTGGAACTGGCCGACGTGATCGCCGTCAACAAGGCGGACGGCCCGCACGAGCGTGACGCGCGGTCCGCGGCACGGGAGTTGGCGGGCGCGCTGCGGCTGATGCACGGCAAGGACGCCTTCTGGACGCCGCCGGTGCTGAGTTGCAGCGCCCGGGAGTCGACCGGCCTGGAGCTGGTCTGGGAGCGGCTGGAGCAGCACCGGGCGCTGCTCGACTCCACCGGGCGGCTCGCGGACAAACGCCGTGAGCAGCAGGTGGGCTGGACCTGGTCGATGGTGCGGGACGAGCTGCTCGGCCGGCTGTCCGCCCATCCGGCGGTGCGCGCGGCCGCCCCCGACCTCGAACGGCAGGTCAGGGACGGCACGTTGACGGCGACACTGGCCGCCGAGCGCATCCTGAAGGCCTTTGCGGAGCCTCAGGACAGCTGATCCCGGAGCGTCTCGCGGGCCCGGGCCACCCGGGAGCGGACCGTGCCCACGGGGCAGTCGCTGACCTCGGCGGCCTCCGCGTACGGCAGCCCGGCGAGCTGGGTGAGGATGAACGCCTCCCGCCGCTCGTCGGGCAGCGCCGCCAGCAGATCGAGCAGCGCGACCCCGTCGTCGAAGCCGGGCAGCCCGCACGGCTGGGCCCGCTCGACGGCGAGTTGCCAGTCGGAGACGTCCGCCAGGCGCGGCCGGGCGGCGGCGTACCGGTGACTGTCCACGACCGCCCGGCGGGCGATCGACAGCAGCCAGGAGCGGGCCGAAGACCGGCCCTCGAAGCGGTGCAGGCTGACCAGCGCGCGCAGGAACGTGTCCTGTGCGAGGTCGTCGACCGCCTGCGGGTCGGCGCACAGATGGGCCACGTAACGCAGCACGTCGCGGTGGAGGGCCCGTACGAACGCGTCCACGGCGGCCGTGTCACCGGACCGGGCCGCGAGAGCCCAGGCCGTGATCGACTCGTCACGTTTCTGGTCCGGCGCAGTGCGTGCGGGCAGCACGGAAGTGATCACTCGGTGTCCTTGTGAGAAAAAAGGTGAGAGGGGGAGACGGCCGGCCCTGCGGTGCTTGCCCGGGCGTACGGCCGCCGTGTTCCTCCGGGGGCGCGTGTGCGCGGGCCCCGGAGCACCAGCTGTCGTCAGGCGGCAGCCGTCCGCACGGGCGGGCCCCGGGAAGTGATCGCGTGGACGAGGAGCAGCAGCCGCGGCGCCCGGTCCGGGCGGCGGCGCAGCGGCCGGGGGCGCGGCCGCCCGGGTGGGGCGGGGAGGGCGAGCAGCAGCCGCAGCGGTGCGGTGAGGCGCCCGGCGACGGCCCGCAGGATGCGGAAGGCGGCGCGTTCGCCGTGGCCGAGCCACAGCCCGCACAGCAGCGCGGCGAGGAGGTGGGCGGCGAGCATGCCGGTGGAGGCCGCGCCGCCGGTGCCGAAGCGCAGGTATGCGACGGCGTCCACGTGGGTGGGGCCCATGTGCATGCCGGTCATGTCCCTGTGCATGGAGGCCATGTCCATGGAGGGCACGGGGTTCGGCTGGGACGTCCATGCCTGGGCCGCGGAGAAGCCGCTGTGCAGCGCCGTCTGGGCGCCGACCGCGGCGGACACGACCAGCGGCAGCCCGCGCTCACGTCCGGCCAGAGCCCAGCCCAGGGCGCCGGTGGCCAGCAGGCCTGCGGCCAGCGCCCAGCCCGGCACCGGGCCGCTGGACATCATGACGTGGCCCAGGGCGGCGAGCAGCACACAGACGGCCGCGAACACCGCGGCCCGTACCGTGCGCGCACACCACCCTGCCGTCATGGCGCATCATCCTGACAGCCGGCGCCGGCTCATCAGGGAACGGCGCGGCGATCCACAGGCAGCGCGCTCAACTCACAGGTGGGCGGGCCGCTCACTGCCGACAGGCCTTGGGGCCGGTCGCACGGTTCCCGGCGCCCCTTAGGTGTGCCGCCGACCGGCCCGCTCGGGAGGTGGCGTTCACTGGTTCGTCAGAGGTGGCGATGGCCATCTGTGACCGAGATGACTGACATCCCGGACCATCGCCGTGACAGGGGAAGCATGGCGGGCGGCGGAGCGCTTGTGCTCAGTGAGAGCAACACCTCTGTGAGGAAGGTTCCCCGTGTCCCAGTCGTCGTCCGCACTCCGCTCCCCGCGCCGGAAGGCAGGCGCCGAGCCCGCCCACGGGGTGCCGGGCTGGCTGATCGCGCTGTTCGCCGTCGCCTCCGGTATGACGGTCGCCAACCTGTACTACGCCCAGCCCCTGCTGTCGGAGCTGCGCGGCGTCTTCCACATCAGCGAGGCCACCGCGGGTGCGCTGATCACGCTCACCCAGGTCGGCTATGTGATCGGCATGGTCTTCCTGGTCCCGCTCGGTGACCGGCTGGAGAAGCGGAGCCTGATCACCGCCCTGCTGACGGTCACCACGCTCGCCCTGGTGGCGGCCGGTCTCGCGACCGGGTTCCCCATGCTGCTGATCGCCTCGCTGATCAGCGGTGCCACCTCGGTGGTCGCGCAGATACTGGTCCCGTTCGCCGCGAGCCTGGCGCCCGATCACGCGCGCGGCCGGATCGTGGGCCGGGTGATGAGCGGCCTGCTCACCGGCATCCTGCTGTCCCGCACGCTCAGCAGCCTGGTCTCCAGCGTCGCCGGCTGGCGGGTCGTCTACCTCGGCTCGGCCGTCCTGATGGCCCTGCTGGGCGTGGCCCTGCGGCTGGCCCTGCCCCGGCAGGCGCCGACCACGTCCGTGCCGTACCACCATGTGCTGCGCTCCACGCTGGCGCTGGTGCGCACGCACCCGGTGCTGCTGCGCCGCGGCCTCTACCAGGCGGCCATGTTCGGTGCCTTCAGCGCCTTCTGGACCACCGTCTCGTATGTCCTGATCGGGCCGCCCTTCCACTACTCCGCCGTCGGTGTCGGTGTGTTCGCGCTGGTCGGAGCCGCCGGTGCGGCCGTGGCGCCGCTCGCCGGACGCTGGGCCGACCACGGGCTGACCCGGAAGATGACCGGTGCCGCGCTCGTGCTCGCCGCGCTGGCCTTCGCGATAGCGGGCTTCGGACAGCACAGCGTGATCCTGATCGCCCTCGCGGCCGTCGCGCTGGACACGGCCGTCCAGAGCAGCCTCATCCTCGGCCAGCACACCGTCTACCAACTCGATTCCCTCGCCCGGGCCCGCCTCAACAGCGCCTTCATCGCGATCTTCTTCGTCGGCGGCGCCCTCGGCTCGCAGTTCGGTTCGATCGCCTACCGGGCCGGCGGCTGGAGCGCGGTCAGTCTCTTCGGGGCGGCCCTGCCGGTGCTGGGGCTGCTGTACTGGCTGACCGAGAGTCGGCAGCGCGTGGAGCGCTCAGCGTAGGGCCCGCCAGGACCGCTTCCATCGCGCGATGGAAGGTCGGGAACGTGTAGATCATGTGCCGCAGCCACTCGAACCGCAGGCCTGGTTCCTGGCGGAGCACCTCGTCGACACTCCCCGGGTGCGCGCCTGAGAGAGCCCGAAGGACGCGGCCCGCCCGCCTAGGATGCGGCGGAGATCGCCGCCTTGCCGAGGCGGCCGCTGCGGCGGCGGGAGCGGATGATGGACCTACGGCAGATGGAAGTCGTCGTCGCGGTGGCGGACGCGGGCGGGTTCACGGCGGCGGCGCGGCGCCTGCACGTGGTCCAGTCCGCCGTCTCCGGCACGGTCCGCGCACTGGAACGCGAGCTGGGCACCGCGCTGTTCACCCGGACCACCCACCGGGTCCGGCTCACCCCGGCCGGTGAGGCGTTCGTCCCGGCGGCGCGGCAGGCACTGCGCGCCGCCGAGCTGGCCCGCGATGCCGTCGACGCGGCGAAGGGGGAGCTGCGCGGCCGGGTGACGGTCGGCATGATGCAGGGGGTCTGGGCGAACCTGCACCACGCGCTGGCCGCGCTGCGGGCGGAACACCCGCGCGTGGTGGTGCGGTTGCGGCAGGCCGCGGTCACCGACCTGCGTCAGGCGCTGCGCGAGGGCACGGTGGACCTCGCGGTGGTGGCGCTGGACCGCCAGCAACAGCGCGGGCTGGTGACCAGGCTGCTGTCCCGCGAGGAGATGGTCCTGGTGGCCTCGCCCCGCCGGAGCCTGACCGTGCGCGGCCCCGAGGGCACGGTCGACCCGGCCGACATCGCCGAGCTGCCGCAGGTGGAGTTCACCCCGGGCTGGGCGATCCGCGACGCGGCCGACCGCGCGTTCCGTGCGGCCGACGTCGAACGGGCCGCGACCTTCGAGGTCAACGACATCGTGGCCGCGTCCGAACTGGTCCGCAACGACCTCGGTGTCTGCATCATGCCGCCGACCATCGCCCACCGTTTCCCGGACCTGACGACCTACCGGTTCGCCCGGCACGCGCCGAGCTGGAAGGTGATGGTGGTACGGCCGCCGGGGGAGCCTCCGGCTGCGGTCGCGGCACTGTTGCGCCACATCGCCTGAGCGGGCCCGTCCCGGTCGAACCGCGGACCGGATGCCGCACAGCCGTGCCGCCGTCCGCCGACCGGCCGCAGCGTGGGCGCGGGAACGGAATCCGTCCGGCGCGCCGTACTACCGCGCGGAGCTCCGCCGGATCGGCGGCCTGATCGACGGGGACGGCGATCCCACCGGCCGCTCCTGGGCCCTGGCGGTCGTCGATCCGCATCTCGAACGGCCGCTGCTCCTGGGTCACCTGGCGCAGGGGCTGGCGGCGCTGGCGCGGGAGGAGACCCTCGGCAACCTCACGGCGCTGGGCGGCACGACGTGGATCCTGGACGAGACCGAGCAGGCCGTACGCATCCTCGGCCGGACCATCGACCTCCTGCGCCGCGCGGGCAGCGCGGGCACGAACGCGACGGTGACCCAGGCGCTCGCCCTCACCCTGTCCGAGAACGGCTCATGGACGGCGGCCGAGGAGGCGGCCGACGAGGCGTTCTGGATGGCGACGGAGGCGGGCGCCGACAACGTGACCGTGGGCGCCCGGATACTGCGGGCCACACTGTGCGCGCTGCGGGGCGACCCGGCGGCGCGGACCCTCGCGATCGAGGCCGTACGGGGGGTGGACCTGCGCAAGTCCCTGAGCCTCCAGGTCCGGCACCGGCACGCCGTGGGCATGGCCGCGTTCGTCGCCGGGGACCACGCCGGCGCCTACGAGCAGCTGCGCGCGGCCTTCACCCACGACTTCCGCCCTGCCCCCGTCCACTACCACGCCTCCCTCTATTACCTGGGCGACCTGGCCGCCGCCGCGGTCCGCGACGGGCAGACGGACGACGCGCGCACCGTGGTCGACGCCGTGGCGCAGGACCTGAAGCCGGACCCCTCCCCGCGCCTGGCCGCCGTACTCCACCGGGCCACCACCCTGCTGACCGACACCGACGACGACGCCGAGCACCACTTCCGGGCCGCTCTCGACGGTTCCGTCACCGACTGCCGGCCCTTCGAGAAGGCGCTGGCCCACCTCGACTTCGGCGAGTGGCTGCGCCGGCGCCGCCGCGCCGCCGAGGGCCGCCGGCATCTCGGCGCGGCACTGGAGTGCTTCCAGCGGCTCGACGCCCGCCCCTGGACCGAGCGGGCGGCGGCGGAACTGCGGGCGGCGGGTACGGCGGTCGCCACGGCCCCGGCCGGTGACCTGACCCCGGCAGGAACGCCAGATCGCCGAACTGGCCGCCCAGGGCCTCACCAACCGCGATATCGCGGCACGCCTCTACCTCTCGCCCCGCACGGTCGGCTACCACCTGCACAAGATCTTCCCCAAGCTGGGCGTCACGGCCAGGGCCCAGCTCCGGGACGCCCTCACCTCGGAGGGAATCACCGACACCTGAGGTTCACCCACCGGGTCGCTTCCGCCGCCGTGACCGCACGGCCTTCAGCGTGTGCGGGGCGGCGGTCGCCGCCCCGCACACGCTGACCGCCTTCGGCTGGTCGTGGTCGACGCCCGCCGTTCCGCCACGGCGGGGGCGACCACGCACCTGCCTCCCGAGAGTGATGGCAGCCCCGACCCGGTCGCCACGGCGGAGTCGGCGCGGCCACGACGTGGACGACCCGGGCACGGCGTGTCCGGCCAGGTCACGGCGTGTCCGGCCAGGCCACGGCGGCGACGGCCAGGCCACGGCTCAGTCGACCAGGCCGCGACGCTGTCGCTCCGGCCACGGTGCGTCGCGGCCGGTGACCGGCGGCGCTCGCCTTGCCCGAGCCGGTGGTGCCGGGGCGTGCGGTTGTCGTCCGTCGTGCGGCACGGGATGCTGAGGGGGCACGAAGGGAAGCGGTGCCATGGATCGTTTTCCGAATGCTGCCAACGTCGACTTCCACAGCCCTCTGGATCTCTCCAAGGCCGCCGCCGCGGTGCTGGACGCGGAAGGCCGCATCTCCGGGTGGAGCAGCCGGGCCGAGCATCTCCTCGGACATCCGGCCGAGGAGATGCTCGGCCGGGCCGCCGCCCGGCTGCTGGCGGCGGACCCGGGGCAGCGGCTGTCCGCTCTCTGCAAGGCGCACAGTCCCCGCAGCACGGTCCTGGACCTCCGTTGCCGGGACGGACACACGCTGCGCGCCGCCGTGACGTTCCATCCGCTCGCGCACCAGGGCGTCGCCGCGACCGTCGTGGTCGCGACGGGCCTGGGAGCCCTGCGCGGCTGGGAGGCCCAGCTGGCGATGTTGCAGGGGCTGGCGACCGAGTCCTCCGTGGGTCTGACGATCTTCGACACGGACATGCGCGTCGTCTGGGGGAACGCCTGCGCCGATACGGAGCTCGCGGGGGTCGCCCAGTACGTCGGCCGGCCCGCCTCGGATCTCTTTCCGGAGGGTGAGTTCATCTCCCGCCACCACCCCCCGGACGAAGACCAGGTGATGGAGCAGGTACTGAAGACCGGGGAACCGATCCTCGGCATGCACTACCGCGGGCGCGCCCCCGTCGACCCGGTGCGCGAGCACGTCTGGTCCTGCTCGTACTACCGGCTGATGGACGCCAGGGGCGAACCACTGGGGCTGTTCGAGGAATCCCTGGACATCACCGACCGCTACCGCGCCCAGGAACGGCTGTCGCTGCTGGTGCGGGCGGGAAAGCGCATCGGTGCCTCGCTGGACGTGCGGCGTACGGCCGCGGAGCTGGCCGACGTGGCGGTGCCGCAGCTGGCCGACGAGGTGCTAGTGGATCTGCCGCCGGCGGTCATCGAGGGACGGCAGCCGCCGACGGGCTCGGCACCGGGGCACAGTCTGCTGCGGATGCACGGCCGTACCCCGGAGGAGTTCCGGACCAGCCCGGTCTCCTATCCGCCGTCGTCACCGCAGGCCCTGAGCCTGGCCACCAACCGCCCCATCGTGGACGCCTCCCCACCGGGGGGGCCGGACGAAGGGGGGTCGGCCACCCGGTGCTCCCATCTCTTCGTCCCGCTGCTCGCCCGCGACGCGGTCCTGGGTCTCGCCACCTTCCGGCGCAGCAGCAACCCCGACCCCTTCGGGCCCGAGGAGCAGGCACTCGCCGTGGAGCTGGCCGAGCGGGCCGCCGTCGGCATCGACAACGCCCGCCGTTACACCAGCCAGCACGCGGCGGCGCTGGTGCTGCAACGAAGCCTGCTGCCCCGGCATCTGCCCGAACAGAGCGCGGTCGAGGTGGCGTACCGCTATCTGCCCGCCGACAGCCGGGTGGGCGTGGGCGGCGACTGGTTCGACCTGATCCCGCTGTCCGGTGCCAGGGTGGGGCTGACCGTCGGTGACGTGGTCGGCCACGGTGTGCACGCGGCCGCGACCATGGGCCGGCTGCGCGCCACCGTACGGACCCTGGCGCTGCTGGACCTGGACCCGGCCGAGCTGCTCACCCGGCTGGACGGCCTGGTCGCACAGGACTCGGAACCCAACGCGAGTGACGGGCTGAGCGACGAGGCGCTCGGAGTGACGTGCCTCTACGCGATCTACGATCCGGTCGGCGGCCGCTGCACCTGGGCGAGCGCCGGCCATCCCCCGCCGATCGTGGCCGACGCCGGCGGCTCGGTGGCCGCGTCCGCGCTGGCCCCGGGGCCGCCCCTGGGGCTGGGCAGCCTGCCGTACGAGAACGTCGAGCTGAGCCTGTCCAACGGCAGCGTGGTGGCGTTCTTCACCGACGGAGTCGTGGAGGACCGGCGCACCGACATCGACAGCGGCATCGACCGCCTCGCCCATGTGCTCACCTGGCACCGCTGCCCGCTGGAGGAACTGTGCGACCGGGCACTGTCCACCCTGCCGCCCGGACCCCAGGCCGACGACGCCACGCTGCTGCTCGTGCGCACCCGGCGGCTCGGTGCCGACCGCGTGGCGGACCTGCAACTGCCGCCCGACCCAGCCATGGTGGCGCACGCCCGCACCCACACCGAGCGCCAGCTGGAGACCTGGGGCCTGCCCGAACTGTCCTTCACCGCCGCGCTCGTGGTGAGCGAGCTGGTCACCAACAGCATCCGGTACACCACCGGCCCCGTGATGCTACGGCTGATCAGGGACCGCGGCCTGCTCTGCGAGGTCTCCGACAACGCGCACACGGCACCTCATCTGCGACGCGCCCGCCGGGACGACGAGGGAGGCCGCGGCCTGTTCCTCGTCGCCCAGGTGTCCCAGCGCTGGGGCACGCGGTACACCGCGTCCGGAAAGACCATCTGGGCGGAACTGGCCATCCCCTAGGGTCCGGCTCCGGTCCAAGCAGACGGCTGGAGTGACGCGGTACGGGCGGGGCAGATGGTTGTTCGGGCTCGTCCGGGAGCCCCTGACGTTCCGCCTTCATGGTCCAGGGGGAGATTCGGTGTGATGATCGACGGCATACCCGCACCCCCCGCTCGCGGCACCGGGCCTGACGCAGCGGCGCGCAAGCAGCGCCTACGCCGTCGCCTGGAGCGGCTGATCGGCGTGGCCGCCACCGAAGGCAACGACCTGGTGCCCCTGCGCAACGGTGACGAGATCTTCCCCGCGATGCTCGGGGCGATCCGTTCGGCTCGGCACACCATCGACATGATGACGTTCGTGTACTGGCGGGGCCAGATCGCCCACGACTTCGCCGTCGCTCTGGCCGATCGGGCCCGCGCGGGGGTGCGCGTGCGGCTGCTGCTCGACGGCTTCGGCGCCAAGGAGATCGAGCGGCGGCTGCTGGACCTCATGAGCGCCGCCGGCGTACAGGTGGCCTGGTTCCGCAAACCCGTGTGGCTGTCGCCGTTCAAACAGAACCACCGCTGCCACCGCAAGGCCCTCATCGTGGACGAGCACACCGCCTTCACCGGCGGCGTCGGCATCGCGGAGGAGTGGTGCGGCGACGCCGGCAATCCCGACGAGTGGCGCGACACCCACGTCCAGGTGCGCGGACCGGCCGTGGACGGCATCGCTGCCGCGTTCGCGCAGAACTGGGCCGAGTGCCATGACGAACTCTTCGACGACCGCGACCGCTTCACCGAGCACCCTCAGGCCGGCTCGGCGGTCGTTCAGGTCGTGCGGGGCTCGGCCAGCATCGGCTGGCAGGACATGCAGACCCTCATCCGGGTGATGCTCACATCCGCCGAGGAACGATTCCGCCTCGCCACCGCCTACTTCGCCCCCGACACCTACTTCGTCGACCTGCTCTGCCGGACCGCTCGCCGTGGGGTGCGCGTGGAGATCCTGCTCCCCGGCCCCCACACCGACCAGCGGGCCTGCCAACTCGCCGGCCAGCACCATTACACGCGCCTGCTGGAGGCCGGCGTGCGCATCCGCCAGTACCAACCGACCATGCTGCACGCCAAGATCATCACCGTGGACTCGGTTGCCTCCCTCATCGGGTCCACCAATTTCAACCGCCGGTCCATGGACCACGACGAAGAGGTGATGCTCGCCGTCCTGGACGCGGAGTTCACCGCCTCACTCGACCGCGACTACGAGGCGGACCTGAAGCGCAGCGTGGACATCGACCCCACCCGATGGAGACGACGGGCCATGCTGCAGCGCGCCAAGGAAGCCGCGGTCACCCCGATCCGGCGCTTCCTGTGAGCTGAGCCGACCGGCATCCCTGACACCAAGGGGAACCGCGGGCGACCGCGCGAGCTCGTAACACCCAGGTACGGCGAGTAACACCCAAGGGTGGCGAGTACACCCAGGTGAGGCACGGCGCTTGCCGACAGCCGGTCGCTGCCGATGCCCGCCGCGCCCGGCTCCCGCCCACGGGACTCCGCACGCCGCCGCGGTCCGGCTGGGCGCACGGCCGCCGGTAAGGGCCGGAGGCGGGGAAATGGCAGGAGGTCGCGCGGATTCCATTGCGCGTGCCCGTCCCGCCCCCGACTGCAACACACCCACCCCTGCAGCCGTTTGGGACACCTATGGTGCCGTATGCCCTTTTGTGCGCCCTATCGCCTACGCGTCCGGCACGCGCACGGGGCCCAGCCGACATGTCGGCTGGGCCCCGTGACGTAGGAGCGTGTGCGGGTCAGATCACCATCGGTACCACCGGCCTCGGCCCCCACCGGCATTGGTGGAGCGCATGACGAAGCCGAGAAGCCACAGCACCAGGACAGCGACGGCGACCCACCAGAGGACCTTGACGGCGAAGCCGGCGCCGAAGAGGAGCAGTGCAAGAAGCAGAACGAGTATCAGGGGAACCATATTTATCAACCTCCTGCACCCCGTGTGCCCTGCGATTCCGTCCTCATTCACCAACGACGCTTTGTTTGTGCAGGGAATGTCGGGGCACTAGCGGGTTACCGCGACAGCGGCACACGATCTATCAGGAGGTGCTCTTCCATGACTGCCGGCGAGAAGGCCAAGGCAAAGACCGAGCAGGCCGAGGGCAAGGCCAAGGAAGCCGTGGGAAGCACAATCGGGAACGACCGGATGGCCGCTGAGGGACAGGCAGAGAAGAGCACGGGTGATGCCCGAGAGGCCAAGGAAAAGGCCAAGGACGCGTTCAAGCACTGACTCCGCGTTCTCGATCGAGCATGTGAAAAGGGGCCTGCCCGGCGTGATTCCGGGAAGGCCCCTTTTCGACGGCGTCACCGCGGGGCGGACGCGCAGGCCGCTCCCGGGTCACCATCAGGCAGACGCCTCAAGTCCCCGGTGGCGCGCGAGAATGGCGACGGCTCTGTTCACCACGCGGTGTCGGCCGGGTGCTCTCGCACCGTAGTGCTGGATGAGGCGGCCCGAGGGCCGGGGGTAGGAGCATCCGCGTCATGAATGATGGAGACGGGCACACGGCTCGATGGTGGGCGGCGCTGCGTCGGACCCCGGTGGCCGTCTGGAACGACGACGTCACGGACTGGGCCGCCGCGCTGACCTATTACGCGGTCCTGGCCCTGTTCCCTCTGCTGCTGATGATCCTCTCGATCCTGGGCCTGACCATTCCCACGGCCAAGCCGGAGGTCATCGACCGCCTGTCACAGGCCGCCCCGGACGCGTCCCGCGCTCTGCTGCGCAGCAACCTGCGGCAGTTGACCGGACAGTCGTCGACGGCATGGACCCTGATCTTCCTGGGCGGGGCGGCAGCCCTGTGGTCGGGATGCAGCTATCTGAGCGTCTTCCGCAGGGCGTTGCACTCCATGCACCGGATGAGCGCGCGCCGGCCTGTCTGGCGCACCGCTCCGCGGATCGTCGGCACGGCCCTCGTCCTGGTCTGCCTGCTTCTCACATCGACCCTCGCCCTGTTTCTCACCGGCAGCCTGGCACGGGGTCTGGGCCGGGCGCTCAATCTGGGTACCGGGCCGCAGGCCGCCTGGGATGCCCTGCGGTGGCCGGCCGCGGCCGCGATCGCCGTCGCCCTGGTGCTCGTCCTGTACCGCTCGGGCCCCGCGCCCTCCCGCCCTGCCAGAAAGATG
The DNA here is from genome assembly GCF_040629895.1 of Streptomyces sp. NPDC005866. Taxonomy (NCBI): domain Bacteria; kingdom Bacillati; phylum Actinomycetota; class Actinomycetes; order Kitasatosporales; family Streptomycetaceae; genus Streptomyces; species Streptomyces sp. NPDC005866. Next base: position 242,610 of record NZ_JBEXWP010000009.1, on the reverse strand, counting down.
GCACCCGGTGGCGCACTGGCGGTAATACTCCTGTTGGCCGTCTCGTTCGGATTCGCGCTCTACACGTCCCATGTCGGCGCCTATCACCGTCTGTACGGTTCGCTGGCAGGTGTCGTGGTCTTCCTGGTCTGGCTGTGGCTGTCCAACCTGGCTCTTCTGGTGGGCGCTCAGTTCAACGCGGAGCTGTCGAAGCCCACGCACAGGGAACGAGCCGGCCTTCCAGAACCCCCGGCCGAGCAGGCCCATGAGGACGGACGTGCGCGGCCACGAGCGTAGTGGCGACATGAACTCGGTGACGGCGAACGCGAGCAGGACCAGCACGAAGGACTTCCCCGCCCGGCCACCACAACAGCAGTCGCTCCAGCATGGCGATCGCCCCCTCGCCGTGCGGACTCTCACTCGCCACCCGCCGGTGACCCGGCAGCGCACCGCGCAGAGGCAGCGCGATCGACACCAGGCACCTCACCAGGTGGCGGTCCGTCCGCTCACTCAGGCCTGCGCGCAGAAGCCGGACCCGCCATCGCGCAGCCGGCGCGCCGGACTCGGGGCCACGCGGCTGCGCGGCTCCGCCCGGCCGACAGAACCTCGCGCAGTACGGCACGACGCCCGGTGTCTCCCCCGGGCTTGCGGGGAGACACCGGGCGTCGTCCGGTTGACGCAACTGCGACCGTCAGGTGGTGCTGAGCATGCCTTCGCGCAGGCGGCCCAGGAGACGGGTGATCAGCCGGGAGACGTGCATCTGGGAGACGCCGAGACGTTCGCCGATCTGCGCCTGGGTGAGTTCCTCGACGAACCGCCAGTGGATGATCTTGCGGTCGCGTTCGTCGAGTTCGGCGATCATCGGGGCGAGGGCGTGGAAGTCCTCGATCAGGCCGAGTGCGGGGTCCTCGTCGCCGATGAAGTCCGCCAGCGCGGCTTCGCCGTCCTCGCTGCCGTTGATCGCCGCGTCCAGGGATGCCGACTTGTAGCCGTTGGAGGCCAGCCGGGCCTCGACGACCTCGTCCTCCGGAAGGCTCATCAGCTCGGAAAGCTCTTTGGTCGTCGGTGTCCGGCCCAGGCGGCTGCGCAGTTCCTCGTTGGCACGGGCGAGTTGGACGCGGGCTTCCTGGAGCCGGCGCGGGACGTGCACGGCCCAGGACGTGTCACGGAAGAACCGCTTGATCTCCCCCACGATGTACGGCACGGCGAAAGAGGTGAACTCGACCTCGCGGGACAGCTCGAACCGGTCGATCGCCTTGATGAGCCCGATCATGCCGACCTGGACGATGTCCTCCATCTCCTCCGCCCCGCGGCTGCGGAACCGGCCTGCCGCGTAGCGGACCAGGGACATGTTCATCTCGATCAGCGTGTTGCGCGCGTACTGATGCTCGGTGGTGCCCTCCTCCAGCACCGCCAGCTGGTCGAAGAACAGCTTCGACAATTCCCGCGCGTCCTTCGGCGCGACCTTGGAAGGGTCCGCCACCTCCGGAAGGTCCACCGTCTGCCCAGCGGTCTGCGCGGTCGTCGCCATCATGCGCCCTCCCAGTCGATCAGCCTCGTCGTCACCGGTCCATCGTCCGGCAAGCAGGCGTCTACCCCGACATCCGACCAGAATGCCTGCAACTTCTGTCAGCCCCCGGCTCGGTTCTCCGTAACTGAGCACGACGGCTCCTCTGGGCCCAACCGACCGGCGCCGCGGCCACCACCCCAGGCGTCCGGCTCGGAACGGGTCAGCCGACGAGCCTGACGCAGCCATGAGGCGGCGCCCTCCGGCCAGTCAACCACCGCGGCGAGATGTCCGCCGCTCCTCTGCCAGGTGTCGGCGAACGCAGTGATGGCGTCCTTCGACGCGGCGTCCCGGGCCATGCCCCAGCGCGACACTGCCGCCGCGGAATCCGCAGCCTTCCAACAGCGCGAGCGGGCACGCGAGTTCGCGGTCGGTGTGCGACCGGGCGGCGGGCCAGGACGCGTAGTCGCAGAGGGCGGCTGGAACCAATCGGCGAGAGGGGTCGCTCATGACGGCTCCCCCTTCCTCCACGCCCGGTGGCGATGGGGCAAGCAGACCGCGCACGGCCGGTATCCCGCGGCGACGGCGGTTGCCTCGTCCGCGAAGAACACACGATGGCGCACGTATTTCCCGCGGGCGATGTGCCGCAGAGCGGAGGGGCAGTCCAGTCGTCCGTATATCCGTCCTCGTCGGTAGCCGCCGAACCGGCCGGCCACGACGCTTCGGTAGGGCCGCCCGTCGCCGCCAGTCAGCGTGTACCGGGGAGGCGCTGCCGCGACCGCGCCATCGACCCGTCGTCTGTCCACGAAGGCAACTGTGCATCACCCCGGGCGGTCGTACCAGCGGTATCCGGACGTCCACCCCGCGGCCGGCGGCGGGTGACCTCGATCGGCGCTTCAGCGGCGCGCGGCAGACTTGCGTGCCGGGGCAGTCCCGAGCTGCCAGGGGCCGGCCCCGGCGTCCCGCGCGACCCGGCCGCCGGGCACTGGGCCGCACCCTTCGACCCCGGTTAAGGAGAGAGACCGCCGTGCGAATCGCCGTGACCGGCTCGATAGCCACCGACCATCTGATGTCCTTCCCCGGTCGGTTCACCGACCAACTGATTGCCGACCGGCTGGAGCAGGTGTCCCTTTCCTTCCTCGTCGACCGTCTTGACGTGCGGCGAGGCGGTGTCGCCGCCAATATCGCCTTCGGACTCGCGCAGCTGGGACTCACCCCGCGTCTGATCGGCGCCGCGGGCGTCGACTTCGCCGAGTACGGGGCCTGGCTGCGCGCCGCCGGGGTGGACACGGACTCCGTGAGGATCAGCGAGACACTGCACACCGCCCGGTTCGTGTGCACGACGGACGAGGCGCAGAACCAGATCGCCACCTTCTACGCCGGTGCCATGGCCGACGCCGCGAAGATCGACCTCGCCGCGGCGGCCGCCCACTGCGGCGGCTTCGATCTGGTGCTCGTCGGCGCCGACGCCCCGGAGGCGATGCTGCGCCACACCGAGACCGCTCGGCGCACCGGCATCCGCCTGGCCGCCGATCCCTCGCAGCAGCTTGCCCGCCTGAACAACACCCAGGCCCGTCACCTCGTGGACCACGCGCACCTGCTGTTCACCAACGAGTACGAGTCCGCCCTGTTGCAGGAGCGCACCGGCTGGAGCGAACGGGACATCCTGCAACGCGTCGGTACGTGGATCACCACCCGGGGCGCGGACGGCGTCACCTTGGCGCGATGCGGTCAGCCCCGTCTGGACGTGCCCTCCGTCGCCACCGCGAAGATCGCCGACCCGACCGGGGGAGGGGACGCGTTCCGCTCCGGATTCCTCGCCGGCCTGAGCTGGGACTGGCCCGAGGAACGCGCGGCGCGGCTCGGCTGTGCGCTGGCGTCGATCGTGCTGGAGACGGTCGGCACACAGGAGTACAAGCTGCTCGCGGTGGATCTGATCGACCGTGTCGAGCGCACGTACGGGCACGACGCGGCCCGTGAGATGGAGCCGCGCCTGGCGAGGCTGTCGTGAGCGCGCTGCTGGAGGAACTGGCCACCCGTGTGGTGGTCGCCGACGGTGCGACGGGCACCATGCTCCAGGCGCAGGACCCGACCCTTCTCTTCGAGGCCGACGCCTACCGCGGCTACCTGGAGCTGCACGGGCCGTCCGTCCAGCTGGCCGAGGCCCTCGCCGGGTACTGGCCCGCCCGCGTGCCCGCCGAACTCGGTGTGCACGGCAGCGACCCGGCCGGGCTGGACGGCATGCTCCGCACCGACTACCAGGGGTGCCGGTACTCGCTGGGCTGCCCGGCCTGCCCGAATCTGGACGACCGCGCCAAGATCGCCGATCTACTCAGGCCCGAGCGCATCGGCGTGCACCTGCCAGAGGAGTTGCAGTTGCACCCCGAGCAGTCCACCGACGCGATCATCGTCCGGCATCCGGAAGCCAGCCACTTCAACGCGGGAGGCCGTTCATGAGCTCGGTGCGCGAGGCGCTGGCGAGCGGCGTTCCCTCGTTCTCGTTCGAGTTCTTCCCGCCGAGGACCGGCCATGGCGAGCGCGCCCTGTGGAACTCCGTCCGCCGCGTCGAATCCCTCTCCCCCACCTTCGTGTCCGTCACCTACGGCGCCGGCGGATCATCGCGCGAGCGAACCGTCGAGGTCACCCGGCGCATCGCCGCCGAAACCACCTTGCGGCCCGTCGCCCACCTGACGGCCGTCGGGCACTCGGTGGCCGAACTGCGGCAGATCATCGGCCAGTACGCCGACGCAGGGATCAGGGACGTCCTGGTGCTGCGGGGTGATCCGCCCGGCGATCCGAACGGCCCCTGGACGCCGCACCCGGCCGGTTTCACCTACGCCCGGGAACTGGTCGAACTGGTCCGCTCACTCGGGGACTTCACCATCGGTGTGGCGGCCTTCCCCGAGATGCACCCGCGCTCGCCGGACTGGGACAGCGACATCCGGCACTTCGTCGCCAAGTGCAGGGCGGGAGCCGACTACGCCGTCACCCAGATGTTCTTCCGCATCGAGGACTACCTTCGGTTGCGCGATCGGGTGGCCGCGGCCGGCTGCGACATCCCGATCATCCCGGAGATCATGCCGGCCACCGACGTCCGTCAGATCCGCCGCTTCGCCGAACTGTCCCACGCGGCCTTCCCCGAGGACCTCGCCCACCGGCTCGAGAGCGCCCGCGACGACGCTGCCGAGGGCCACCGGATCGGCGTGGAGTACGCCACCGCCATGGCCGGACGCCTCCTCGCCGAGGGCGCACCCGGCCTGCACTACATCACGCTCAACAAGTCAACCGCAGCCCTCGACATCCATCGCAATGTGCAGTCGGCGCAGATCACAAGAAGCGTCCGGGTCCGCTGAGTTCACCGATTTCAAGGTCGCCGACCTGTCCCTGGCCGGGTTCGGCCGCGCAGCCGCTCGCGGGCGCCCGCATCACCGGCTCGCTGCACATGACCGTGCAGACCGCTGTGCTGGTCGAGACCCTGGTCGCGCTCGGCGCCCAGGTCCGCTGCCTCCGGCAACATCTTCTGCACCCAGGACCACGCCACCGCGGCCGTGGCCGCTGCCACCGTCCCGGTCCTCGCCTGGAAGGGCGAGACGCTGGAGGAGTACTGGTGGTGCGCCGAGCAAGCCCTCACCTGGCCCGGACGCGCGAGGCCGAACATGATCCTGGACGACGGCGGTGACACCACTCACCTGGTCCACCTAGGCGTGGAGTACCCGAAAAGCGGTACGCTGCCGGACGCCGACAGCGAGGAACTCGCGCTGGTTCGCACCCGATCGGAGGCGAGCAGCCTCAACTGGGCCCGGCCGGCGTCCGAGATCCGCGGCGTCACGGAGGAGACCCCTCGAGGAGAAGGTCGTCCGCCTCCACCTGGACGCCCTCGGCGTGAAGCTCACGAGCTCGCCCGGAGCAGGCGGCGTACACCGGCGTCGATGTCGACGGCCCCCTACAAGGCGGACAACTACCGCTACTGAGCGAGCGCACCGCCGGGTGGCGGCGCTCGTACGACGGCCGTCACGGCACCGTACGGGCCCCGCCGCCTACGCGGGGTCCCCGAACCAGCACCCCAGCGCCCCGGCCAGGGCGTCCGCGTCCCCGGCGTCGCCCAGGGCCGACCAGGCGATGTATCCGTCGGGCCGCACCAGCACGGCGTCCGTGCCGATCTGCCCGGTCGCCGTCGCCGTCACCACGTTCACCCGGAAGCGCCAGGGCTCGACGGCCTTGAGCAAGTCCTCCGAGTCGGTCAGCAGCAGCAACAACGGCTGTGCGCTGTGCAGGAGTTCGGCGAGGCTGGTGACCGAGTCGCCGGTCTTCAGCAGCGCGTCGGGGGCGAAGCGGCCGGCCAGCGGGTCGCCGGGGCCGGTGTCGTAGTGGACGTCGACACCGCTGATCATGCCGCCGAGGTACTGGTTGACGTCGTCGAAGTGCATCATCCGGGCGAACAGGGTGCGCAGCGAGTCCATGCGGGGGTCGGGGTCCATCAGGGCCACCTGGGCGCGCACGTTCTCCAGGATCGCCTCGGCGATGGGCGCGCGCTCGGCCTCGTACGTGTCGAGCAGTCCGGGCGGCGCCCAGCCGTGCACCTCGGCGGCGAGTTTCCAGCCCAGGTTGACGGCGTCCTGAAGGCCGAGGTTGACGCCCTGGCCGCCGGCGGGGAAGTGGACGTGTGCCGCGTCCCCGGCCAGCAGGACTCTGCCGACGCGGTAATGCTCGGCCTGCAGGGCAGCGTCGCTGAAGCGGGTGAGCCAACTCGGTGAGTCCATCGGCACCGGGTGGCCCACGATCCGCTCCACCTCCGCCCGGAACTCGTCCAGGGTCACAGGCGCCTGCCGGTCCGGGTGCGGGCCGCGGAAGTCGTAGGTGCACACCCGGCTGCGTCCGAACAGGTTGAGCCACACCAGGGTCCAGCCCCGCGGGTTGCGCTGCCAACCCTGCGGCGCCCGCGCCGGGTCCAGCAGGCGGACCTCCCCGATCAGGGCGCCGACGCGGGCGGGCGTGCCGGTGAACGGGATGCCGGTCAGCCGGCGCACGGCGCTGCGGGCGCCGTCGGCCCCGACCACCCAGGAGGCGCGCAGTGTGTCCTCCGTGGCGCCCCGTGAGTCGCGTACGGTCAGGCGTACCGCGTCCGGTTCCTCGTCGAGGCCGACGAGTTCACGGTCGCGCCGGATACGCGCGCCGAGCCGTTCGGCTTCGGCCGCGAACACCTCCTGCGCCCATGCCTGCGGGCTGCCCACCATCACGGGGCCCTCGGTGACGACACGGCTCAGGTCGAGGTCGAACATGCCGGAGAAGTGGAACGGTACGGGGCCGAGGCCCACCGGCGGGGCAGGCGGGCCGGGCTGCACGGCTTTGAGGAGTCCGCGCCGGTGCAGGGTCTGCGCGGTGCGGGCGTGCAGCGTCCCCGCCTTCGACTCACCGGTCGGCGAGGGCAGCTTCTCCAGGACGGTGACGCGCACGCCCAGCAGAGCCAGTTCCCGGGCGAGCAGCATGCCGACGGGCCCGCCGCCGACGACGGCGACCTCGGTGTCCACGGCTGGGCTGTTCGGCATCGGGGCTCCTGCGGTGGTAGACGGCACTCTGGCATCCGTTGGGATGCTGTACATCAGGAGGAACACCGGCCCGCGCCGACGGGTTGCACGGCAGGCGCCGGCTCAGCTGCCCGGCAGCCGCACCGACTGCTGGTGCCGGAAGACGTTGCCGGGGTCGTACTCCTGCTTGATGCGCTGCAGGCGACGGTAGTTGCCCTTGTAGTACAGGTCATGCCAGGGAGTGCCGGAGCGGTTGAACTCCGGCGAGCCGAGGTCGGCGTCGGGGTAGTTGACGTAGCAGCCGTCGGTGACCGCGCCGGGCACCGGAACGCCGCCGGTGTCGGCGTACATGTCGGCGTAGAACTCGCGCAGCCAGCGCACGCAGTCCTTCTCGTCGGCCGGGTCGTCCCACCAGATCATCCAGGCCAGCTTGTACGCGGCGTCCCGGTGGGCGCTCGCCGTGGCGTCCTGCGCGACGGCCGAGACCTGGCCGGCGAAGGAGCTGAGCATCACCGAGCCCGTGGGGTTGCCGATGTCCGTGCGGGTCAGGTGGCGGTACAGCACGGCCAGCTGGCGCTCGGGGAAACCGGCCTTCATGTACGCCGACTTGAAGTCGCTCTTCTGGGTCGGGTCGTTGGTGGTGGGGTTGGCCGTGCCGAGGTAGCGGGCCGCCTGCAGCCAGGGGAGGCGGCGCGGTGTGGCCAGATCCGGCAGCGCGGCCAGCTCGCCCATCCGCGTGGTGACCGGTCCGTGCGCGACGGTGACGCCCTCGCTGACCGCCGCGAGGAACTCGTCGTGCAGCCGGGCGGCACCGGGCACGCTCGCGTCGACGTGCGTGATCAAGCCCACGGCTCCGTTGGAGACGTGGTTGAGGGAGAGCAGGCTGCACACGGCGGTCGCCGGGTCGCCGGGGGCGGCGTGCCGCACGTGCCAGTCCGCATAGTTGCGGACCAGCCGCGTGAAGGACCGCTCGTCCAGGTCGGACCACTTCCAGGAGACGGCGCTGACCAAGACCTCCGGGGGTGGGGCCGGCAGCAGCCGGGCCGGGTCCGTGCCGCTCGCACCCGGGCTGCGGAACCAGTAGCGTGTCACGACGCCGAATTTGCCGCCTCCCCCGCCGGTGTGAGCCCACCACAGTTCCCGGTTCGGATCGTTGTCCTCGCGGGTGGCGACGACGGTGCGCACGGTGCGGTCGGCCCTCACCACGACGACCTCGACCGCGTACAGGTGGTCCACCACCAGGCCGAGCCGGCGGCACAGCAGTCCCCAGCCGCCGCCGCTGACGTGGCCGCCCGCCCCGACCTGGAAGCACATGCCGGCCGGCACGAAAACGCCCCAGGTGCGGTACAGGCGCTCGTAGACGTCGAGGAGCTGGGCGCCGGGCTGCACCATGAAGGAGTTCATGGACGGGTCGAAGTCCACGTCCCGCATCGCCGACATGTCGATGACCGCCTGGACGTCGGGGCTGAAGACGAAGTCCTCCCAGCAGTGTCCGCCGCTGCGCACCGTGAGCCGCTTGCCGGCCCGGACCGCCTGCCGGACGGCGGTGGCGACCTGGGCGGTCGAGCGGGGAACGTAGACCGCCTCGGGCCGGCCGACGTAGCGCTGGTTCCAGCCCCGGACGAGGTCCGGGTAGCGCGCGTCGGCCGGGGTGACGGTCACCAGCTCCTCCGGCTGGGCCACCGCCTGCCCGGCGGGCAGCAGCACGCCGCCGCCGATCGCGGCGCTCGCCGCGATCACCCCTCGTCTGCTCACCCGTTGTCTGCCGTGCGTCATAGGGTGTCCCCTCCCGTTGTGGCGTGCGGATCACACGCGGATGCCGCCGACGCTAGGCATCCGTGGGCCGTTGCCGCACTCCGCATCTTGCGGGCGTGCTCGGCCCGCGGCACCTGGCTCGATTCTTCAGAGGCCACTGCGACAGTTCAGCCCGGGACCCGCAGCGGAATCCCACCCGAACCCTGTGACCAGGAACGAGGAGGGGTGTCATGTCGAGCATGCCGCTCACCGGTAAATCGGTGCGCCTCGCGCGATTGTCCCGGCCAGGAGACGGCCGGTTCCTGTTCGTGCCGCTGGACCACTCCGTGTCCGACGGGCCCGTGACGACCGCCGCCGGTTTCGGCGACTTGGTGCGCTCCATCGCGGACGGCGGCGCCGACGGTGTCGTCGTCCACAAGGGCAGGGCGCGCATGATCGCCCCGGCGCTGCTCACACGATGCTCACTCGTGGTGCACCTGAGCGCGAGCACCGCGCACAGCCCCGACGTCAACGCCAAGGTGCTGGTCGGTGACGTGGAGGAGGCGGTCCGGCTGGGCGCGGACGCGGTCAGCGTGCACGTGAACATCGGCTCCGACACCGAGGCGGAGCAGCTCGCCGATCTCGGCGCCGTGGCCGCGGCCTGCGACCGCTTCGGCATGCCGCTCATGGCCATGATCTATCCGCGTGGTCCCCGTGTGACCGATCCGACCGACCCGACGCTCGTCGCCCATGTGGTGAACATCGCCGCGGATCTGGGCGTCGACATCGTCAAGACGGTGCTCGCCGCTCCGCCCGAGCGCATGGAAGAGGTGATCGCCTCCTCGCCGCTGCCGGTGGTGGTGGCGGGCGGCGGCTCCACCGAGCGGAACCTGTACGAGTTCGCGGTCACCGCCATGGACCTGGGTTGTGCCGGACTCGCCGTCGGACGACGGGTGTTCACCAGCCCGTCGCCCGAGAAGGCGGTCCGGGAACTGGCCTCAATCATTCACCGCCGCGAGCTCTCGTCCGAGCCCGCGCCGCAGACCGAGATGGCAGGTGTGTTGTGAAGTTTGCCTGGATCGACCTCCGGACCGTGCCCGCCGAACACCGCGAGGCGGTCGTCGACGCCGCGATCCACGCGCGGGTCGACGGCATCGTCGACAGCGACCCGGAGCGACTCGCCCTGCTGCCGAACACCGTCAAGCGCATCCTCGCGCCGGGCGCGCGCGTCGGTGAGGAGACCCCGGAGGACCTGATCGTGCTGCGCGAGGTCGTCGACATCGACAGCCTCGGCGCGCTGGGGAGTCTGCACCGCGGCGGCGAGAAGGACACGGCCGCCTGGGTGAACGTCGTCGACGACCCCACCCTGAAGCTCGCCTGTGACGCCGCACGTGAACTGCCCTTCACGGTGGTGGAGTTCAAGGACCCGACGAAGATCCCGCTGGAGATAGTGATCGCCGCGGCGGACGCCTCGCCGGGGCAGCTGATCTGCCAGGCCGCCGACATCGAGGAGGCGCAGATCATCGTCGACGTCCTGGAGAAGGGCTCCGAGGGCGTCCTGGTGGCCCCGCGCTCGGCCAACGACGTCTTCGCACTGGTGGAGATGCTGCGGGTGAAGACCCCGGACCTGCAGCTTCAGACGCTCACGGTCGAGTCGATCGAGCACCTCGGCCTCGGCGACCGCGTCTGCATCGACACGTGCACGCATTTCGAGAAGGACGAGGGCATGCTGGTGGGCTCCTACGCGCACGGCTTCGTGCTGTGCGTGAGCGAGACGCATCCGCTGCCGTACATGCCGACCCGGCCGTTCCGCATCAACGCGGGCGCGCTGCACAGCTACGTGTTCGGGGCTGACAACCGCACCAACTACCTGAGCGAGCTGAAGGCCGGCAGTCCGGTGCTCGCCGTCGGCGCCGACGGCCGCACCCGCCGCATCGTGGTGGGCCGCATCAAACTGGAGTCCCGCCCGCTGCTCGGCATCAAGGCCGTCTCCCCGGAGGGCGTCGAGGTCAGCCTGATCGTGCAGGACGACTGGCACGTGCGGGTGCTCGGCCCCGGTGCGGCGGTGCTGAACGTGACGGAGCTGAAGAAGGGCGACCAGCTGCTGGGTCACGTGGCCACCGACAAGCGCCACGTGGGCTGGCCGGTCGGCGAGTTCTGCGTCGAGAAGTAGGCGACAGGCGTCCGGGGCCGCCCTCGCCGCGGCCCCGGCGCCGCGGCGAGGGGTCCGGTGGAAGCGATGACGCAACGGTCCTGGTGGGGTGCCGAACTACTCGGCCGCCACGCCGACGACATGGTGTGGGCGCGTGCCGCAGACCGCGAGGTCACGTTCGGCAGGCTGCGCCGCGAGACGGCCTGGCTGGCCGATGTGCTGGAGCAGTACGGCATCCGGGCGCGGAGTACGGTCGCCCTGTACGGCAACGCGAGTTTCACGCACCTGTGGACGCTGTTCGCGCTGTGGTCGCTCGGCGCCCAGGTGGTGCTGATGGAGAGACCGCCCGACCAGCGGTCACGGGATGTCCCGCCCGGGCCGCAGCGGGCGCAGTTCTCCGTGTCGCTCGGCGAGAGCCGCCGGCGGCCCCATGACTTCGTCGACGAGTGCGAGGTGCTGGTGCGCCGCCGCGCCGGCGCCGCTCCGAGCGTGAGCGAGCACTGCCTCGTGCAGTTCTCGTCGGGCACCACCGGGCGCCCCAAGGCGGTCGGCAGGAGCCCGCAGTCGCTGCTGGAGGAGCTGGACCGGCTCGCCGCCGTGGAGGGCATACCCCGTCACGGCGAGCGGGTGGCCGTGCTGGAGCCGCTCACGCACTCCTTCGGGCTGATCGGTGGGGTGCTGCACTCCCTCGCGGTGGGCGCGACCGTGGTGATGCCGGTCGCCCGTACGGCGGCCGCGACCGTGCGGGCGGCGGCCGACGCGCACGTGGTGCTGGGCAATCCGCACCACTTCCACCGGCTGGCGCGGGCCGAGCCCGAGGGGTTGCCGCACCTCCGGCTGGCCGTGTCGAGCGGTGACGCCCTGCCGCCCGAGATCCCCGCGGTGTTCCGCGGCCGCCACGGGGTGCGTGTCGGCCAGGCCTACGGCACGACCGAGACGGGCATCATCGCCGCCGACCTCACCGGCCGCTTCGGCCCGGCAGCCGTCGGTGTTCCGGTGCCCGGCGCCCGTACCCGTGTGGTCGGCGGCGTGCTGGAGGTGCATGTCCCCGAGTCTCCGTACCTGTACGACGACACACCCTGGACGGGCGGCTGGATGTCCACCCGTGACCTGGTCACGCGTGATCCCTGTACCGGTGCTCTGCGTCTGCGCGGAAGGGTCCAGGGCGTCGGGGACGCCTCGGTCGACCTGCTGCGCATCGAGTCGGTGCTGCGGGCCCACCGGCACATCACGGACGCGGTGGTCCTCGGGGTCGGCCCGATCGAGGCGCACGTCGCGAGCAGCGCGGAACTGAACGGCGACGAACTGCGTTCCTGGTGCCGCCGGTTCCTCGGCGGCACGCCGGTGCCCGATCGCTACCACCTGCTGCGGGAGCTGCCCCGCACCGCCAACGGCAAGGCCGTGCGGGACCGCGGCGTCCTGCGCCGTCACAGGACGCATCCGCCCGGGGCTTGCCGCTGTACCAGCTGGTGAGCGGCGCGGCGGCGAGGGCTGTGGCCGACCCGCCGAAGACCCGCGCGGGCGACTCGGTGCCCTGGCGGGAAACGCGGTGGCGGATGCCTCACCCGGCGCTCGGGGGGCTGCGGTGGGAGCACACGGGCGGGCTCCCTCGCGCGGGCGGCGCCGGGGCTTCGTCGTCCGGCCGGCGGTCGCCTTGTCCGGTGCCCGGGCCGTTCACGGGGGGCGGGTCGCGTTCACCCGCCCCCCGCCCTGCGGACCCTTCCCCTCCGTCGGCGGTGCCACCCGCCGAAATGCCCTGAGAAACGACCTCCTGGACGAGTGGAAGGCACGGAGCATGACGGGGACGACGACCGCCGCAACGCTGTACACCTGTGACGAGGCACGCTGGCAGGCCGTGCGGGACCGGGACGCCCGCGCGGACGGCCACTTCTGCTACGTGGTTGTCACAACAGGCGTGTACAGCCGCCCTTCGTGCACGGTGAAGCTGGCCCGACGCGAGAACGTGCGGTTCTTCCCATCCCCCGAGGACGCCCGCGCCGAGGGATACCGCCCGTGCCGCCGCTGCTGCCCCGACGACTCCCGCCGGCACGCCGCGGCGGCCGAGGCGGTCGCCCGGGCCTGCCGGATCATCGACGAGGCGCCGCTGCCGCCGAGCCTGGACGAGCTGGCCCGCGAGGTCGGCTACAGCCGCTTCCACTTCCACCGCCTGTTCAAGTCGTTCACCGGCATTACGCCGCACGCCTACCTGGCGGCGGCGCGTGCCCGCCGGGTACGCGAGGCGCTGCCGCTGTCCGGGACCATCGCCGACGCCATGTACAGCTCCGGGTTCAACTCCGGCGGTCACTTCTACGCTGCGGCGACGGAGATCCTCGGCATGACACCGAAGGCGTACCGCGCAGGCGGCGACGGCACGGACATCCGGTACACGGTGGCGGGTTCGTCGCTGGGGCCGGTGCTCGTCGCGGCGACGGACAAGGGCGTGTGCGGAGTGCTGACGGGGAACGAGGTTCCGGTTCTGCTGCACCAGCTCCACACGATGTTCCGGCACGCCCGGCTCGTCCGCGCGGACGACGACTTCGCCACCGCCGTCGCCGCGGCCGTGAGCGAAGCTGAGCCCCCGCAGCTCGCCCGGGAACTGCCCCTGCGCATAAGGCGCTCGGCCCTCACCGTGCGGGTACGGCGGGCGGTACCGGCGGCGCTCGCCGTGCGCATACGATGCACCGTGCCGACGGCCCCCGTCCCGAGCAGGTAGCCCGGCCGGAGCACCGTTTGCCCGACTGGCGTGCCGGCGTGCACGCGGCCGGTCCTGCTCCACCGCGCCGCCACCGGCCGGGCCGCCCGGGCCGGGATCACGCGCGGACTCATCCGGCCCGGGAGCGCGCTCAGCCCTGCGAGCGAGGCTCTGCCACGGCGACGGCCGGCTGCCGTCCGGCCGCCGGGCGCAACCGCCCCGACGCCCAGGTCGCCGGCAGCGCCGCCACGCACACCAGGAGAGCGGTGAGCACCGCGTCCGCCGCACCGCCGTGCGAGACGGCGGCGCCGCCGGTTACCGCCCCGGCCGCGATGCCTGCGTTGACCGCGGACGCCGGCAGCGTCGCCGCCAGGTCGCGTCCGGGGCCGGCCAGCAGCCCGACCCGGTACTGCAGTGAGGGGACCAGGCCAAACCCGACCACTCCCCACAGCACGAGGGCGAGAGCCACCAGGACCCGGGAGGCACCGGCGACGTGCAGCACCGCCAGCGCCGCGACCAGAGCGAGGTTCGCCGCGACGAGCGTGCGCGCCGCGTCCCGGTCCGCGGCCCAGCCGCCCACGAACGTGCCGACGGCCGTCGCGGCCCCGTAGGCGAACAGGAAGACGGTCAGCCAGGTGCCGGACACCCCGGTGACGTCCTCCAGGAACGGCGTGATGTAGGTGAAGGCCGCGAACTGGCCTCCCATCAGCAGGAATCCGACGCCGAGCACGGCCAGGACCCGGGGCGCCAGCGCATGCCGGGACTGCGCCCACAGGCCGCCCGTGCCCGAGCCGTCGACCGGCGGGACGCACACCGCCGTCGCCAGCAGCGCCAGCGCGCCGAGGACCACGATGGCCGTGAACGCCGCGCGCCAGCCCAGGTGCTGGGCTGCCAGGGTGCCGAGCGGAACGCCGAGAGCGGTGGAGACGGCGATGCCGCCGAAGACCACGGAGATCGCTCGCCCGGTCCGCTCGGGCGGCACCAGGGCGGCCGCCAGCGTGAACGCCGTCCCGAGGAACAGGCCCTGCAGTGCCCCGGTCACAGCCCGGGCCGCGAGCAGCGTGCCGAAGCCCGGGGCCAGGGCGGCCAGCAGGTTCCCGGCGACGTAGCCGGCCAGGGACGTTGACACCAGGGCGCGGCGCCGGATCCGGATGGTGAGCGCCGTCAGCAGCGGACCGCCGACGCAGATGCCCAGCGCGTACGCGGTGACCAGGGTGCCCGCCGTGTCCACGGACACGGCGAGGTCCCCGGCGACCAGCTTCAGCAGGCCTACGACGACGAGCTCGGCGCTGCCCATGACGAAGGTCGCCAGGAAGAGTGCGGCGAGGGCCGGGCCCGGTCGCCGCCGCACCGCGGGGGGAACGGACGTCATGTCAGTGCCAGAAGTTCTTCCTGGCGGCGCGCAGCCCCTGGAACGAGTCCAGGTCGGGAACCGTCCACCCGTCGAGGTCGTACTCCTGGAGGCACTGCTCGGCGAATCCCTTGTACGCGTCGAGTTGGCCGGTCTCCATCTGGGTCATGAAGATGTCGCTGCGCACCGACTCGTGGTTGCCGGAGTAGTTGCGTTCGTACAGCTCGTGCCGGCCGCCGAACTCGGTGCCGACCGCGTCCCACAGCAGCTTCATCAGCTTGACGCGGCTGACGGCGTCGTAGCCGTTGGAGCCGCGCACGTACTTGTCCAGGTACGGGCGCACGTCGGGGTTCTTGAAGTCCTCGGCGCTGGAGTTGACGTAGATGAGGCCGCTGGCGACGTCCTGCTCGATGATCTCCTTGATGCGCGGGTAGCCGATGGTCATGAACCAGCGGTAGGCCATGCCGTACTCCAGGCGCGGCAGCAGGGCCCCGTCCATCCACTCCTCGGGATTGCGGGCGGCGGCGTCGCTCAGAGCCCAGAACATGTTGCGCCAGGCGAGCACCTCGCCGACCCGGGCCTGGATGCCGCGGAAGTCCTTGGTGCCGGTCATCTCGACGGCCTTGGCCAGCAACCCGGCGATGAAGTCGATCTTCACCGCGAGGCGGATGCAGCCGTGGAAGGTCAGGCGCGGGATGAAGCCCGATTTCGGGGCGAATCCGTTGACCTGGTCGACGTCGCCGTAGAGGAAGACGTTCTCCCAGGGGATGAGGACCTTGTCGAGGACGAAGATGGTGTCGTTCTCGTCCAGGCGCGAGGAGAGCGGGTAGTCGAAGGGGCTGCCCATGACGGCAGCCGTCGCCGCGTAGGACGGACGGCAGATCAGCTTCAGGCCGGGCGCGCCCATCGGGATGGTCGCGACGAGCGCGAACTCCTTCTGCTTGAGCGGCAGTCCGTAATGCGAGATGAAGTTGTAGTGCGTGATGGCCGAGCCGGTGGCCACGACCTTGGCTCCGCTGACGACGAGGCCGGCGTCGGTCTCCTTCTCCACGTGCACGAAGACGTCCTTGACCTCTTCGGACGGGCGGTGCCGGTCGACCGGCGGGTGGATGATCGCGTGGTTCCAGAACAGCACCTTCTCCTGGGACTCGCGGTACCAGCGCCGCGCGTTGTCCTGGAACGGCGCGTAGTAGTCGGAGTTGGCGCCGAGCGTGCCGAGGAAGGCCGCCTTGTAGTCCGGGCTGCGGCCCATCCAGCCATAGGTGAGGCGGGCCCACTCGGCGATCGCCTCACGGTCCTCGACGACGTCCTGGACGCTGCGCGGGGTGCGGAAGAACTTGTGTGTGTACCCGTCGCTCCCGGTGTCGGTGCGCGTGGTCAGCACGTCGCGGCGGCCCGGATCGTGCAGGGCGTCGTACAGACGGGCCGTCATCCGGGCGGGGTTGGCGAACGCCGGGTGCTTGGTGACGTCGTCGACACGTTCGCCGTAGATGTAGACCTCGCGGTCGTCGCGCAGGCTCTCCAGATACTCGTCGCCGGTCAGGGGGCGGGTGGTACGGGGAGCCGGTGCGGAGGCGGAGGCCTCGCCCTGCTGCAGCGTCATGGTGTGTCCTTGTCCGGTCGTGGCGGTCAGTGACCCAGCGGGATGTGGAGCGCCGCGGTTCCCGACGACCACGCGCCGTCCGCCGGTCCGTCGAGGGTGCCCGCCCACGCGTGGTGGCCGGGTGCGGTGTCCAGGTGGCGGAAGGCCCCGCCGTGGAAGACCAGCGGCTCCGCGTCCCAGGTCGTGAAGCCCCGCACCTGTCCGATGTGCAGCACGTGGTCGCCGCCGTCGTGCGCGGCCCATGGCACGCAGTCGAGGTGGGCGGCGCAACCGGCCAGGCGCGGCGCCGCCGCATCGGGGTCCCAGGACACGGGAGTGTCCGCGGGCAGTGGCCGGCCCGCGAAGTGCAGGGCCAGGTCCTTCTGGTGTCCGGCGAGGATGTTCACGCCGAACGACGACGCGCCCGTGAGCAGGTCGCACATCCGGCTGCGCCGGTCCAGGGACACCATCACCAGCGGGGGGTCGAGGGAGACGGAGGTGAACGAGCCCACCGTGGCGCCGTGCACGCCGCCGCTGTGTTCGACGGTGACCACGGTGACACCCGTGGCGAACCGGCCGAGGCAGTCACGAAAGCGGCGTTGCCTGTCGCCCATCGGCACTCCTCGAAAAGGAAATGAGCCCTCGAATTCGGCGCTCTCTCAGGGGCATTGTGCCGGTGGCCGCTGAAGGATCGGTCGAGGGGAACGGCGGGCATTTCTGCGCAACATCCAGGAGGCCGGAAATGATTGACACCGGTGCGTTTGGGCGCCTGTAATTCCTTCTCGGATTCGAGTAACCGACACGAGGTGGCCAATCATGAGACTCCAGGTCGAGTTGACCGAAGCACTCCAGGACTACGTCGCCGATGTCTCGCTGCGCGAGCCCGACCTGTTGCGGAAGCTGCGCGAGGAGACCTCGCAGCTTCCTCTGCACCTGATGCAGATCTCGCCGGAGCAGGGCCAGTTCATGCGGACCCTGCTGAGGGCGACCGGGGCACGGCGGGCTCTCGAGGTCGGCGTGTTCACCGGCTACAGCCTGCTGTCGACGGCGCTCGCGCTGCCCGCCGACGGCCGGGTGGTGGGGCTGGACATCAACGAGGAGTGGGGCGCCATGGCGCTCGACTACTGCAAGCGGGCCGGCGTCGCCGACAAGGTCGACCTGCGCATCGGCGACGCCCGGGCGTCCCTCGAGCGGCTGTCGAAGGAGGAGGACGCCGCCGGCACGTTCGACTTCGTGTTCATCGACGCGGACAAGGAGAACTACACGGCGTACTACGAGTACGCGCTCGAGCTGCTGCGTCCGGGCGGCCTCGTCGTCGTCGACAACGTGCTGTGGCACGGCGCCCTGCTCGACGAGTCCGCCCAGGACACCGAGACCCGGGCGCTGCGCGACTTCAACCCGCGGCTGCACCACGACGAGCGGGTGGAGCTGAGCGTGATCCCCTACGCGGACGGCCTGACGTTCGCCGTCAAGCGCTGAGGTCCGCACCGCGCACGCGTGAAGGCCGCCCCGGTACTCCCGGGGCGGCCTTCACGCATGGGTCACGGCAGGCGGACGGACTGGGCGTGGCGGAAGAAGTTCGTCGGGTCGTACGTCTTCTTCACCTGCTGCAGCCGCGGGTAGTTGCCCTTGTAGTAGAGCGAGTACCAGGGCGTCGACGACGTGTTGTACTGCGGGTCGTTCAGGTCGTTGTCCGGGTAGTTGACGTAGCAGCCGTCGGTGACGTCGTTGGGCACGGGCACACCGCCGCTGTCGGCGTAGACCTCCGCGTAGCACTGCCGGTTCCAGGAGATGTAGGCGGGGTCCTCGGCCGGGTCGTTCCACAGGGACATCCACATCATCTTGAAGAACGACTCGCGGTGCGGATAGCCGGTGGCCGACGGCGCGACCCGGTTGACCTCGCCGCCGTAGGAACTGAGGGTGATGGAGGCGCCGGGCAGGGTGACGTCCGTACGCGTCAGGTGCTTGTACAGCGCCGCGAGCTGGCGATCGGGGAAGGCCGCGCGCATGTACGCGGACTTGTACTCCTGCCGGAAGGTCGGGTCGGTGAGGTTGGTGTTGGTGGTGCCGAGGTACCGGGTGGCCTCCAGCCACGGCAGCTTGCGGGGCTCGGCGTAAGCGGCCATCGGGCCGAACTCGGCGAACTGGCGGGTGACGGCACCCGTCGGCACGTCGACGCCGTCGCCGATCGCGGCGAGGTAACCGTCAAGCAGCCGACGGGCGTTGGGAACGGTCGCGTCGACCTGGGTGACCATGGCGATCTGGCCGGCGGACTTGTGGGTGAGCACGAGGAAGCTGGCCAGGGCCAGTTCGGGGGCGCCCGGGGCGCTGTGCGCGGTGAACCAGCGCGCGTAGTTCTGCGTCAGCCGGGAGAACTTCGCCTCCGTCATGCTCTCCCAGGGCCACGCCTGTGCCACGAGGTACACCTCACGGGGCGGCTTGGGCAGGAGCTTCTTCGGGTCGGTGCCGGTGGCGCCGGGCGTGCGGAACCAGTAGCGCGTGACGACGCCGAAGTTGCCACCGCCACCGCCCGCGTGGGCCCACCACAGTTCGCGGTTGGGGTCGGCCGGATCGTTGGTCGCCACGACGGTGCGCACCCTGCCGTCGGCTCCGACGACGACCACCTCGACGGCGCACAGATAGTCGATGATCAGGCCGAGCTGGCGGCAGAGCAGGCCCCAGCCGCCGCCGCTGACATGGCCGCCGGCCGCGACCGAGTAGCAGATGCCGCCGGGCGCGGTGACGCCGTACACCTGGTACAGCAGGGTGTAGACATCCAGGAGCTGGGCGCCCGTCTCGACGGCGAACGCGCGCCGCCCGGCGTCGTAGTACACCTTGTTGAGCTGCGACAGATCGAGCACCACCTGGACCTCGGGGTTGAAGACGAAGTCCTCCAGGCAGTGGCCGCCGGAGCGCACGGTCAGTCGCTTGCCGGCGGTGACGGCCGCCTGCACCACGCCCGCCACCTGGGAGACGTCGTCCACGATCCGGACGGCCTCGGGGTTACCGACGTAACGGTTGTTCATGCCGTGCACAAGCTCGCCGTACTGGGCGTCCGCAGGGGTCACCGTCACCGGGGCGAACGTGACGGTCGCGGTGTCCTGCCCCGCCGCTGCCGCCTGACCGGCGAAGGCTCCGCCCACGGCCGCTGTGCCGCCCAGCGCCGCGGCGGTCGTGAAGAACCGCCTACGGCCTATCCCACTGTTGTCGCGCACTTTACGTCTCCCGTTCTCGCCATTTTCGACGCACCGCTTCACGCGCTTTCCTGCGCCGCGACAGTACGAATCAGCCATCTCGGAAAACACTCCGGATCTTGCGGTCGAATCCTTGAACGGCGGATTCCGGGATACGACCGCAAGATGGGGAGTGTCGGACTGCGTACCGATCGCCACCATCGGAGTTCAGGCTGAATTCGCATGGTGGAAGGAGGCGGGCCGGTGACGGTCAGCGTCGGTGAGGTGTACGAGAACCCGCGGTGCAGGGAGCGGGTCGTGATCAGAACGCCGTCCTCGCACACGGGCGGGGCGCGCACCGTGATGGACGTGTACTCCGAGCCCGGCGGCGCGGTGTCGGGCGAGCATCTGCACCCGGTGAGCGAGGAACGTTTCACGCTGGTGCGGGGCAAGGTCGCGTTCCTGATCGGCGGGCGCCAGGTGACCCTGGACGAGCCCGGGCAGAGCGTGCTCATCCAGCCCGGCATCAAGCACCGCTGGTGGAACTGCAGCGGCGAACAGGCTTTCCACATATGCGAGGTGCGCAAGAACAGCGACCGTTTCGAGCAGTTGGTGCTGCGCCAGTTGTTCGGGCTCGCGCAGGACGGCAAGACCACGCCCGAGGGCATGCCCCGGTTGCTGCAGCAGGCGGTGACCACGCTGGAGTTCGGTGACGTTGTGCGGTTCACCTCGCCCCCGTGGGCGCTGCAGCGCGCCCTGTTCACCGTGCTGGCTCCGGTCGCCCGGCTGCTGGGGCACCAGGGCTGCGACCCCCGCTACATGGACCGCAAGCCGTCCGAGATCGCGGAGCTGGAGGACCTCCCTGAGGAGGTCATGCGCTGGCACCGCTGACCCCGCGGGCCCGATGAACACCGCGCTGCAACACCTTGGCGCACGGCGGTGTTTCCGTTGACGAGAGCACATCGCACCGCGCTCCTCCCCCTCCTCAGGGCGGGGCCGACCATCGAGAAGGAACCTTATGGATCTGCAGCTTTCCGGCCGGGTCGCCGTCGTGACCGGCGCCTCCAAGGGCATCGGCCTGGCCGTCGTCAGCACGCTCCTCGAAGAGGGCGCCAAGGTCGTGGCCACGTCCCGCAAGAGCACCCCGGAGCTGGATGCGCTGGCCGGCCCGAACCTCGTGCACGTCCCGGCGGACTTCATGGACGAGGACGCGCCGGCGCAGGTCGTCGCCCGCGCCGTGGAGCAGTTCGGCGGGCTCGACATCCTGGTGAACAACGCCGGCGGCCCGCCGCCCGGTGTGACCCTTCCGCGCGGCTCGTTCCTGCACGCCTCCGACGAGGAATGGCGTGCCATGTTCGAGTTCAACCTGTTCTCGGCCGTGCGCGCCGTCCGTGCCGCCATCCCGCACCTGCTGGAGCGCGGCGGCGGCGCGATCGTGAACATCTCCTCCGGCAACGCCCGGCAGCCCTCGCCGATCAACGTCGACTACGGCGCCGCGAAGGCCGCCCTGAGCAACGTCACGAAGGTGCTCTCGGGCGAGTTCGCGCCCCAGGGCATCCGTGTGAACACGGTGTCGCCCGGTGTGGTGCGCACGCCGTGGTGGACGGACGAGGGCGGCGTCGCCGACATGATCGCCTCCCAGGCCGGCACCGACAAGGACAACGTCATCAACAGCGTCGTCCCGGAGATGCTGAACCTGGCCACGGGCCGCTTCGTCGAGCCGCAGGAGGTGGCCGACGCCGTCGTGCTGCTGGCGTCGCCGCGCTCCGGCAGCACCACGGGCGCCGAGTTCGTCGTGGACGGCGGGCTCCTCAAGGAGCTCTGAGCACCACCGTGCGGGAGGGCCGGCGAGCCCCGGCCCCTCCGCGCGTGTCCGGCCGCCGCACGGCGGCCGGACGTATGACGTAGAACGGCCCGCCGGCGGCGTGCGGTGACCTGGCCCGCACACGCTGCCGGCGACGCCGACAGCACTTTCCGCGACTGTCGCCCCCTTGGGCGACTGGCCGGAGTTCCGTTTCTTCCCGGACCAGCGTGCCGAACGGCACCACTGTCTTCCCGCGGATCTCCGCAGCGTCCCGCCGTCGCGGGCGCCCCCTGCCGCGGGCCCGGCTCGCCTCCCGCTCTTCCCGTCCTGCCTCCGCCGTGCCGTCGCGCGGCCCCGGGGCCACTCGTTCGGATCGCCGGGCTCGCGTGCCACGGCATGCACGCCTGCCGTGTCGCCGTCGGCCACCACCGCACCGCGTGGGCCTTTTCCCGTGCCCCGCGCCGGCCCGCGCCAGGACCCGCACCCTTGCTCCGCACCGATCCGAACGGCAGGCCGCGGGCTGCTCTTCCTCGTCCGCCCCACACCGGGGCCCGCGCGGCGGCATCGGTGCCAACTCCCGGGAGCCGTCATGGCCTTGTCCGCCCCTGCCCGCCCGCGAAGCGACACAGCGCCCCCGCTGGACCGCCGACTGCTCGCCCTGGCCGTCCTCGCACCCCTGCTCGCCAACGCCGACACGGGCATAGTGACGCTCGCCCTCAGTGACATCCGGCGCGACCTGTCGATGTCGCTCGACGCCGTGCAATGGGTGACCAACGTGTACGTACTACTGGTGGGTGGGCTCCAGCTGCTGGGCGGCCGGCTGGCGGACCTGGCCGGGGCACGGCGTCTGTTCCTGCACGGCATGGGCGCCTTCGCCGTGGCATCGGCCATGTGCGGCGCGGCACCCAGCGGCCCGCTCCTCGTCACCGCCCGCGCCGGGCAGGCGTTGGCGGCCGCCGTGCTCGTGCCCGCCGCGATGGCGCTGCTGGTGACGGCGGCCGCACCGCAGCAGCGCGCCCGGGCCCTGGCGCTGTGGGCGGGCGCCGGCGGCGTCGGCTCGGTGGCCGGTGTGCTGTGCGGCGGTCTCGTGGTCAGCGGCCTCGACTGGCGCTGGGCGTTCTGGCTGAACGTCCCCGTGATCGCCGTCGCGCTGGCGGTGTCCCGTCGTACCCCGCTGCCCGACCCGCCCCGCACCCGCGGTGTCCGCCTCGACCTGGCCGGGGCCGCGGCGCTGACCGGTGCTCTGCTCGTGGCCGTGTACGCCCTGGTGCGGCTGGCCGCTCACGGCACGGACCGGTACACGGCATACGCCGCGGTAGGTGCGGCGGCGCTGGCAGCCGTCTTCGCGCACCGGCAACGCAGATGTCCCCACCCGCTGCTGCCCGCGTCCCTGCTCCGCGACCGGAACCTGGTGTGCGGCGCGGCCGGCATCCTGCTCGTGTCGACGGCCGCCGCGCCCCTGGCCTTCCTCGGTGGCATGCGGCTGCGCGACACCTACGGGTTCGGTGCGCTGGCCGCCGGAGTCGCCCTGCTGCCGATGGCCGGTGGCATCCTGGTCGTGGGCCGGGCCTGCAGCGCGCTGCTCGCCCGGTACGGTGCCCGCCTGCCGTGCGCGGTCGGCTGTCTGCTCCTGGGAGTCGGCCTGTGGACGCTGGCCGCCCGCTCGCATGCCCCGGGCTACGTCTCGGGCATGCTGCCGGGGCTGATCCTGGCCGGCGCGGGACTGCCGTTGATCTGGATGTCGTGCGAGGTCGTGGCGCTGGCCCGGTTCCGGGGCACAGGAGCCGGGCTGGCGGCGGGCCTGGTGCAGTGCGCGGGGCAGTTCGGGACCGCGCTGGGCACGGTGCTCGCGGTGGCGGTGTGCGGCCGTGGCACCGGGGTGGCCGCCGGGGCGGGGCAGGCGTTCGGGGCGGCGGCTCTGCTGATGGGGCCGGCGCTGGTGGGCGCCCTGGTCTGGCTGCCCGGCCGACGCCCGCACGCCTCGGCCGGCCTGGCGCCGGCCACCCGGACGTCAGGCCCTGACCAGCCCGGCGTCGCGGACCGGGTCACGCGGCGCGGACACCGTGCGCTCGGCGCTCGGCCAGCAGGTTGAGCGACTGCCGGGAGCGCGTGCTCGACGGAGGCTCCAGCAGAGGGTGCCCGGAGAGGATGTGGGTGTGCAGGCGTTGCAGCCGCGCCGACGGCTTGGTGCCGAGTTCCTCCCGCAGCCGGGCCCGCAGCCGGTGGTAGGCCGTCAGCGCATCGACCTGCCGGCCCGACCGGTACAGGGCGAGCATGAGATGTGCGACGAGGTCCTCGTGCGTCCCGTACTGGTGCACCAGTGCGGTGAGTTCACCGAGGATCTCATGGTGCCGCCCGAGGCGCAGCTCGGCGCCCAGACGCTTGGGCACGGCGTCCAGCCGGTCGCGCTCGACCACCTCGATGGCGGCCCTGAGCAGCGGACCGGTGGGCACGTCGACGAGCATCGGCCCGGTCCACATCATCTCGGCGGCGCGCAATTGCTCGGCGGCCTCGGCGTACTCGCCCGCGTCCAGCGTGGCGCGCGCGGCCCGCACCTGCTGCTCGTAACGGTCCAGATCCAGTTCCCCGGCGTTCAGCTTCAGCACGTATCCCTGGTCGCGGGTCTCCAGCCGGCCGGGGCCGCGGCCCGGGCCACGCCGGGCTCCGTGCAGGGAACGGCGCAACTGCATGACGTACGTGTGCACCGCCGCGACCGCGCTCGACGGCGGCCGGTACTCCCATATCTCCTCGACTATCTGCGCCACGGACACGACGTGGTTCGCGTTGAGCGCCAGGAGCGACAGCAGCTGTCGTTGTTTCGGCGCGGTCGGAGTTCTGTGGCGGCCTTCGTCGTCGCACACTCCCAGAGGGCCGAGAACGCGAAATTCCATGTGACTCCCCCATCGTCGCCCAGGCGGGCCAGCGAGTGGTCATCTCTCTGGTAAACCCGGTCAAACGTCCCGATCCGCGCGGATATTACCGTCACTCAGGCTTTGCCGGCCCCGGCTCGGGGACCTGGATTGCGCTCGGCTACCACCGCCCGCGGGCACTGGCCGGTGACGGTCTCGACGCCGTCTCGTGCGGCCCCCCGGTGACCAGCGCCAAGAGCGCCCCGGGGTCACCGGGCTCCCGGTCGGCGCGCCAGGCGACGTGCTGGTCGGGGCGGATCAGCACCAGATCGCGCTCGTACAGCTCCCGCGCGAGCGGATCGTCGAGCGTCAGGGTCCGCAGCGGCACGCCACGGGCACGGGCCGCGGCCTCGATCCGTCCGGTCCGCGGCGGACGCGGGCCGAGCCGTAGCAACGTGAACCCGGGGCCGAACCGGTCGAACAGCGAACTGCCGTCCGCGCGACGGTCGTCGAGCCACAGGTGGGGTGCACGGCCGCCCGGTACGGCGGAGGGCGAGTACGCGGCGAAGGAGTCGGGCACCGGCCCGGACCCGTCCCCGGCGACGAGCGGGGAGCCGTCGTAGCGCGCGCCCAGCTGTACCCCGAGGGTGTCCAGGGTGCGCATCCCGTACTCGGCGAGTTCCGCTCCGGTCTTGGCCCGGGCGGCCTCGCCGGCGGCCGAGTCCGCTTCCAGCCAGGCGGGCCGGTCGACGGCGCCGAGTCCCTGACCGAGAGTCCGGGCCGCCGAGGTGTTGCGCAGGGCCATCGGCCGGCGCTCGATGCCGTAGGTGTCCAAAAGATCCGGGCCCGCCCAGCCCTGCACGGCCGCCGCGAGTTTCCAGGCGAGGTTGGCGGCGTCGTCGACACCGGTGTTCATGCCGAAGCCGCCGTTGGGCGTGAACAGGTGCGCGGCGTCACCGGCGAGCCGGATGCGGCCCGTGCCGAACGACTCGGCGACCAGCGCCGCGCCCGCGGTCCAGGGCCGGCGGCTGAGCACCTCGACCGGCAGGGGTTCCCCCGTCGCCCGCCGCACCAGCCGCACCAACTCGGCGTCGGTCGCCGTGCCCGGGTCGACGGAGCTGGTGAGCAGGAAGAACTCGTCCACGCCGTTGAGCGCGATCAGGTTCAGCGCGAGGTCCGCGTTGACGACCCAGTTGCTCCACGCGCCGCTGCCGCGCAGGAAGTCCCGGTAGAGCGTGGGCACCCGCAGGTGGGCGGCGGTGGAACGGCGCCCGAGTATGTCCTGGTCGAGGGTGCCCTCTCCCTGATATCGGATGCCGAGGTGGCGTCGGACCAGGCTGTGCCCGCCGTCGCAGCCCGCGACGAACGCCGCCCGGAACGTGCGCCGTGCGCCGTCGCGTTCGGCCACGACGTCGACGTGTTCCGCGCTCTCGCGCAGGACGGTGACCGTCCAGCCGTAGCACAGGGTGATGCGCGGCCGGGTGCGGGCGTGGTCGAGCAGCAGCCGCTCGACGTACATCTGGTTCGCCCGGTGCATCGGTTCGGGGGACGGGTCCGTGCGGTCGGCCGCGGCCCGTCGGCGCAGCACCTCGCCGCTGCCCGGCCACGGCAGCAGGGCCAGTTCGTACGCGTTGTAGCGGGTGAAGAAGGAGATACCGGCCGAGTGACCGGCGGGAAGACCGAGCCCGCGGATCCGCTCGGCCAGTCCCAGGGTGCGGTAGTGCTCCATGGTCCGCGCGTTGTGGGTGCTGCCACGCGGCTGATCGGGCACGCCCTGGTGGGAGTTGAGGACCACGCAGGGGACTCCCTGCCGGTCCAGCAACAGCGCGAGCATCAATCCGACCGGACCGCCTCCGACCACGGCGACCGGGGTTGTCAGCGGGTCGTTCATCCGACGCGGCCTCCAGCCTTCTCTGGATCGAACTGGCTCGATCGTTGCAACCCGCTCTGAAGAACGGAGCAAGATCGGCCACCGGGACGGCTCTCGCTCGGCCCTTTAGCAGCCGGTTGGAGACTCCGCCACGAACCTTTCCCGAACCGCTGGGGTGTCACGGGCCGCGATGTCTCACCGGTGACCGAAGAAATCGGCGCATCACTGCGGAGTGTGAGGTATTCCTATGTTCCTGTTCGGCACACACAGGTCCGTCGCGCAACGCCTGCGCCTCCACGCCGACCGGGATTTGGGGGCGGGGAACTTCTTCTGGCACGCGTGGCGCATCGCCCGTGACCGGGACCGTCCGCTGCTGTTCCACCCCGACGTGTCCTCCCCCACCTGGGCAACGGACGAGCCTCGGGCGATGTCCCTGAACGACGTGCGCGTCGCCGTGATCCGCTACGCCCACTGGTACCGCGGCCGCGGGGTGCGGGCCGGGGCGCATGTGGGCCTGCACACCCGCGACGGGCTGCTCGGCCTGATCCATCACATCGCCATCACGTCACTCGGTGCCGCCGCCGTGCACTGCAACCCCAAGATGGCCCCGGCGACGGCCGCCGAGTACTTCCTGCGCACCCGGACCACGGTGCTGGTGGGCGACGGCGACCTGCTCAAGGGCCTCGCGGACGCCTGGGAGTCGGACGCACCCGGGGAGGCCACGCCCGAGGTCGCGGACATCGCCTCGTTCGCCGTCACCGCTCCCCTGCCGCCCCGGCCGATGCCCGGCTTCCCGCACCGGCACGCCGACGAGGACCTGATCATGATCTCGCACTCGTCGGGGACGACCGGCCGGCCCAAGGCCCCCGTGTTCCACCACGGTTCGTTCTTCGCGGGCAAGCGGGAACGGCTGTGGTCCTTTCCCTCGCTGCGCTCGGACCGGCTGCTGACGGCACTGCCGCACAGCCACTCGGCGGGCATCAGCTATCTCAGCCTGGCGATCCTGCTCGGCATCCCGACGCTGGTCCTGGACGACGCGAGTGGCCAGGCCGTGGCGCGGGCGGTCAACCTGTTCCACCCCACCACCGTGCTGGCCTTCCCGCTCACCCTGGCCGAGGTGCCCGCCGAGGAGATCAGCCCCGAGGCCGCCCGGCACATCCACACCTGGCACGGCATGGGCGACGCCTCCCACGAACGGCACATACGCCCGCTGATCGCCCTGGGCCGGCGCACCGAGAAGGGCAAGGTGCTGAACGGCTCGCGCTACCTCGACGGACTCGGGTCGTCGGAGATGGGCATGGTGCTGTTCAAACAGGCCTACACACCCGAGACGACCCGGTACGCACGCCACATCGGACAGCCCGCCAAAGTGGTGCGCAAGGCGGCGGTGCTCGACGAGCAGGGCCGTGAACTGCCCGACGGGCAGGCCGGCCGGCTCGGTGTGCAGACCCCCAGCATCACCGCCGGCTACCTGGACGAGCCGGACCTCACCGCGGAATCGACGGTCAACGGGTACTTCCTCACCGGTGACATCATGCGCCGCGACAACGACGGCACCTGGTACCACCTCGACCGGACCCCCGACGTGATCCACAGCGTCGAGGGACCGGTCCACAGTCTCCCGGTGGAGGAGGTCGTCCTGCTCGCCACGCAGGCGCTGGACACGGCGGTCGTCGCGGTCGACGATCCCGACTCCCCGGGTCACTCCCGTCCCCTGGCGGTCGCCCTGTTCACCGACGGCACCCAGCGCGACGCGACCCGGCTGCTCAGGACGTGCAACGCGGCCCTGGCCCGCGAGGGCCTGGCACCGCTCGGCGGGCTGCTGTTGGCCGCCGAGCGCTCCGAACTCCCCGTCGGTGTCACGGGCAAGGTCCTCAAGCGCCTGCTGCGCGACCGCCTGCGCACCGCCCTGTCCCGCACCGGCGACCCCGCGCTCGCCGTGTCCGCCCCTGTACGGAAGGTCTGATCATGCCCGGTACCGAGACGACGGCGGCACGTCAGGTGGTTGATCTGATCACCGGCACCTGGCGGGCCCAGGCCCTGCACGCCGCGGCCGCCCTGTCCCTGCCCGACCACATCGCTGCGGGACACGGCACCGTCCCGGCGCTGGCCGAACGCACGGGCGCCAGCGAGGACGGCCTCGCGCGGCTGCTGCGGCTGCTCGCGGCACTCGGCGTGTTCACCGGCGACGAGGAGGAAGGCTACGGGCTCACCGATGTGGGCGCACTCCTCGTCGCCGACGGCGAACAGTCCATGCGCGACATGGTGCTGCTGTACGGGGAGGAGTTCCACCGTGCGTGGGGTGCGGTGGTGCCCGCGATCCGCACCGGAACCTCTGGCTTCGAGCAGGCCTTCGGCACCTCGCTGCATGCCTACCTGCGCGAGGAGCCCGACGCGGGGCCGCGGTTCCTGCGCGCCATGAACGCCGGCAACG
This sequence comes from Streptomyces sp. NPDC005866, assembly GCF_040629895.1. Classification (NCBI taxonomy): domain Bacteria; kingdom Bacillati; phylum Actinomycetota; class Actinomycetes; order Kitasatosporales; family Streptomycetaceae; genus Streptomyces; species Streptomyces sp. NPDC005866. Next base: position 213,958 of record NZ_JBEXWP010000009.1, on the reverse strand, counting down.
TGTTCTTCCCCGAGGCGGCGTCGGCCTTCGACTTCACGCGGGCGCACACCGTGGTCGACGTGGCGGGCGGCAGCGGCATGCTGCTGTCGGCCGTGCTCCAGGCCCACCCGCACTTGACCGGGACCGTCTTCGACCTGCCGCACATGCTGCCGGTGGCCGAGCGGCACCTGAGCGCCACCGTCGACGCTCACCGCTACGACACCGTCGCGGGCGACGTCTTCGACAAGGTCCCCGCGGGCAACGACGTGTACCTGCTGTCCCGGGTGCTGCAGGACTGGGACGACGAACGATGTGTGACGCTCCTCGCCAACATCCGGGAGGCCATGGCGGACACGGGCCGACTGCTGGTGCTGGAGAGGGTCGTCGCCACCGACGGCACGGCACCGGTGCTGCCGTTGCTGTGGGACCTGCACCTGCTGATGGCCGCGAGCGGCCGCGAGCGCACCCTCGGCGGATACCGCTCCGTCCTGGGCGCCGCGGGCCTGCGCCTGCAGAGCGTGCACTCCCTCGCCCTCGAGACGAGTCTGCTGGTCGCCGCACCGGTATGAGGCACCCCCTCCGTCCCAGCCCTCTCTGACACCCATGGAGTACACCTATGCTCAACGGTGACCTCGACCTGTGCCTTGTCGGTGCGGGACCGCGCGGTCTGTCGGTACTGGAGCGGCTGTGCGCCAACGAACGCGCCGCGCCCTCTCACCGGGCGGTCACCGTGCACGTCGTGGACCCCTACCGCCCCGGAGCCGGGCGGGTGTGGCGCACCGGACAGTCGCGTGTGCTGCTGATGAACACCGTCGCCTCACAGGTGACCGTGTTCACCGACGACAGCGTGAAGATAGACGGTCCCGTGGAGCCGGGGCCCAGTCTGTACGAGTGGGCACGCACGCTCGGCGACGGGCCCGGCGAGGTGACGCTCTACGACGAGGCCGTGCTCACCGAGGCGCACCGGCTCGGCCCGGACGACTACCCGTCCCGTGCCTTTTACGGCCGTTACCTGGAGGACGTCTTCGCCCGGTTGGTGTCCAACGCCCCTGCGCACGTACGGGTACGGGTACACCAAGCCCGGGCCGTCGCCCTGCGGGAGCGGCCCGAGGACGGCGCGCAGCAGGTCGTCCTGTCCGACGGGCAGGTCCTCGACGGCCTCGACGCGGTCGTCCTCTCCCAGGGCCACGTGCCGACCGACGTCTCCCCCGCCGAGCGGCAGCTCTCGCAGCGCGCGCGGGCCCACGGGCTGCTGCACGTCCTGCCGTCCAACCCGGCCGACCTGGACCTGTCGGACGTGCGGTCCGGCGAGACCGTGCTGCTGCGCGGGCTCGGCCTGAACTTCTTCGACCACATGGCACTGCTCACCGTGGGGCGCGGCGGCCGCTTCGACCGTGTCGGTGAGCGTCTCGTCTACCGCCCCTCCGGCCGTGAGCCGCGCATCGTCGCGGGCTCCCGGCGCGGCATCCCCTACCACGCCCGCGGCGCCAACGAGAAGGGCGCGCACGGCCGTCACGAGCCGCGTGTGCTGACCGAGAAGGTGGTATCGGCGCTGCGGGAACGCGCCGTGGACGGTGAGCGCGTGTACTTCGGCATCGACCTGTGGCCGTTGATCACCCGGGAGGTGGAGAGCGTCTACTACGGGGCGCTGCTGACCGCCCGGGGCAGGGAGGCCGAACGGGAGGAGTTCGTCGACCGGTTCGTCTCGCTGCCCGAAGGCCTGGCCCACAAGGACGAGCTGCTCGACGCGTACGGCATCGCACGCGATGAGCGGTGGGAATGGGACCGGGTCTTCCGGCCACACGGCGACGGGGAGTTCGCCGACGGGGCGGAGTTCCGCAGCTGGATGCTGGAGCATCTGCGCCAGGACGTGCGCGAGGCCCGGGCTGGCAACGTGAGCGGGCCTCTCAAGGCGGCGCTGGACGTGCTTCGCGACCTGCGCAACGAGGTGCGGTTGGCTCTCGACCACGGCGGCCTCGACGGCAACTCCTACCGGGACGAGGTGGAGGGCTGGTACACCCCGCTCAACGCCTTCCTGTCGATCGGGCCGCCCATCTCCCGCATCGAGGAGCTGATCGGGCTGCTCGAGGCGGGTGTCCTTGACCTGATCGGTCCGGGCATGCGGGTGCGCATCGACGGTACGGCGGGAGCGTTCGTCGCAGAGTCGGACGGTGTGGGGGACGCCCCCGTGCGCGCCAGGGTGCTGGTCGAGGCGCGCCTGCCGGCACCGGACCTGCGCCGGACCTCCGATCCGCTGCTGCGCGGGCTGCTGTCCACGGGGCAGTGCCGTCCGTTCCGCATCCCCGGTGCGTGCGGCACGAGTTACGAGACGGGCGGGCTGGAGGTCACCGAGCGCCCGTACCACCTGGTGGATGCCTACGGCCGCAGGCATCCACGGCGCTTCGCGTACGGGGTGCCGACGGAGGCGGTGCACTGGGTGACCGCGGCCGGCATCAGGCCCGGGGTCAACTCGGTGACCCTCGTCGACTCCGACGCCATCGCCCGGGCGGTACTGGCCCTCGCCCCCACCGCGGACGCCTCCCGACGGCGTTCCGGCATGACGCTGACGGAGGCACCGGCATGACGGCACACCCGGCGGGGCTGGACTCCGGGCTGCTCTCCCCGGTGCGGGCGGGCACCCCGGTGGAGCAGGCGGTCGGCGACGAGGCCTGGCTCCAGGCGATGCTGGACGCGGAGGCGGCGCTGGCGCGCGCCCAGGCCGGGCTGGGCACGCTGCCGGCGCGGGCCGCCGCGGCGATCACCAGGGCCGCCCGCGCGGAGCGGCTCGACCTGCGCGGGCTCGCCGTCGCCGCGCGGGAGAGCGCCAACCCGGTGGTGGGCCTGGTCCGCGCGTTCGCCACGGTCGTCGCCGAGGAGGACCCGGAGGCCGCCGAGTTCGTGCACCGGGGTTCGACCAGTCAGGACATCTTCGACACCGGGGCCATGCTGGTCTGCGACCGGGCGCTGCGCCTGGTCCACACCGACCTGCTGCGCACGGCGGCGGCATTGGACCGGCTGGCGGCGCGGCACCGGGACACGCTGATGGCCGGGCGGACGCTGACCCTGCACGCCGTTCCGACCACCTTCGGGCTCAAGGCGGCCGGCTGGGGGCTGCTGGTGCGCGAGGCGGCCGACCGCGCGGGCCGGCTGCTCGACGGCCGACTGCCCGTCTCGCTCGGCGGTGCGGCGGGCACTCTGGCCGGATATCTGCAGTACTCGGCGGTGGCCGGCGCCCCGGCCGCGGACGCGGCGGCGTACTCGGCGGCGCTGTCGAGGGCATTCGCGGCCGAGACCGGGCTGGCCACGGCCCCGCTGCCCTGGCACGCGCTGCGCGGCCCCGTCGCCGACGCGGCCGCGGCCCTGGCCTTCGTGACCGGGGCGCTCGGGAAGATCGCCGTGGACGTGCAGTCGATGGGCCGCACCGAGGTCGGTGAGGTGGCCGAGCCTCCCGTGGCCGGGCGGGGTGCCTCCTCGGCCATGCCCCACAAACGCAATCCGGTGCTGGCCACCCTGATCCGTTCGGCCGCGCTCCAGGTTCCCGCGCTGGCAGGTGCGCTGACGCAGTGCCTGGTGACCGAGGACGAACGCTCGGCCGGTGTCTGGCACGCGGAGTGGCTGCTGCTCCGCGAGTGCCTGCGGCTGGCGGGGGGCGCCTCGCACACCGCCGTCGAGTTGTGCGAGGGGCTCGTCGTCCACGAGGAGCGGATGCGGGCCAACGCGGCCGTGACCGGCGCCCTGATGTCGTCCGAGCGGATCGCCGCGGTCCTGGCGCCCACGTTCGGCAAGGCCGCGGCGAAGCGGCTGCTGTCCGAGTCGGCCGAGACGGCCGCGCGCACCGGACGGCCCCTGGCCGACGTCCTCGCCGAACACCCCCGGATCGGCCCCGCACTCAGCCCCGGCGAACTGGCGGATCTGCTCGATCCCGCCACCTACACGGGCGCGGCCGCCTCCCTGGTGGACCACGCCCTGGAACGTCACCGCACATCCTGATGCACGCCTCGTCGTCCCGACACCAGGAGTTCTCATGTCTGCCCGGCTCTTCACCTCGGAATCGGTCACCGAAGGTCATCCCGACAAGATCGCCGACCGTATCAGCGACACTATCCTCGACGCCCTCCTCGCCCAGGACCCCACGGCCCGCGTCGCGGTGGAGACCCTGATCACCACCGGTCAGGTCCATGTCGCGGGCGAGGTCACCACCAGCGCGTACGCCGACATCCCCGCCCTCGTCCGCGAAGCCGTCCTGGAGATCGGCTACGACTCCTCCGCCAAGGGCTTCGACGGCGCCTCCTGCGGCGTGTCCGTCTCCATCGGATCCCAGTCCCCCGACATCGCCCAGGGCGTCGACACCGCCTACGAGCGGCGGCTCGACGGCGCCTCGTCGGCGGAGGAGGACCGGCTGGCCCACCAGGGCGCCGGCGACCAGGGCCTGATGTTCGGTTACGCCTGCGACGAGACGCCCAGCCTCATGCCACTGCCCATCCACCTGGCCCACCGCCTGTCACGGCGTCTGTCGGAGGTGCGGCGCGACGGGACCGTGCCCTACCTGCGCCCGGACGGCAAGACCCAGGTCACCATCGAGTACCTGGGCAACAAGCCCAAGCGCCTCGACACCGTCGTCGTCTCCTCCCAGCACGCCGGTGACATCGACCTGGACTCCCTGCTCACCCCCGATGTGCGCGAACACGTCGTCGAGCACATCCTGGACGAGCTTGCCCAGGAGGGCATCAAGCTGGAGACCGAGGGCTACCGCCTGCTGGTCAATCCCACGGGCCGCTTCGAGATCGGCGGCCCGATGGGCGACGCCGGCCTCACCGGCCGCAAGATCATCATCGACACCTACGGCGGCTACGCCCGCCACGGCGGCGGCGCCTTCTCCGGCAAGGACCCCTCCAAGGTCGACCGTTCCGCCGCCTACGCGATGCGCTGGGTGGCCAAGAACGTCGTCGCCGCGGGACTGGCCGGCCGCTGCGAGATGCAGATCGCCTACGCCATCGGCAAGGCCGAACCCGTCGGTCTCTTCGTCGAGACCTTCGGTACCGCCACCGTCCCGCAGGCCACCATCGAGAAGGCCGTGGCCGAGGTCTTCGACCTCCGCCCGGCCGCCATCATCCGCGACCTGGACCTGCTGCGCCCCATCTACGCCCAGACCGCCGCCTACGGGCACTTCGGCCGCGAACTGCCCGACTTCACCTGGGAGCGGACCGACCGCGTCGACGCGCTGCGCCGGGCCGCCGGGCGGTAACCGTCCGCCCGAACGCGGCCCCGGACCCTCGTGGTCCGGGGCCGCGTCGTCGCTTCCTGCCGGGCCCGCGCTCCCTAGGAGTTGATCACCATGCGTATAGCCGTGACCGGCGCCATCGCGACCGACCAGGTGCTGACCGTCGCGGGCCGGCTCACCGACGGCACGGCGCTGGGCCGCGGCCCCGCCGCGGTGCCTGCCGAGACCCTGCGAATGCGCCGTGGCGGGGCGGGCGCCAACATCGCCGTGGGACTGGGCCGGCTCGCCCTGCGCCCCCTCCTGGCCGGGGCGGTCGGCAAGGACTTCGCCGACTACGGCCGTTCCTTGCTGTCGTACGGAGTGGACCTCGAACTCGTCCGCGTCAGCGAGGAACTGGACACGGCGGCGGCGGTGGAGATCAGGGACGCCGGGAACGCCCGGCTCAGGCTGTCGTACGACGGCGCACAGCCGGAGTCCCGGCGCATCACCCTGCTGCCTGCCGCACGCCGCATCGGCGGGCTGGGGCTCGTGGTGGTGGCGGCGGGGGACGTGGAGGCCATGGTGCGGCACACCGAGGAATGCAGACGGCTCGGCATCCCCTTCGCTGCCGACCCCGGCGACCGTCTGTCCCGCCTCACCGGGCGCCAGGCCCGCAGACTCGTCGACGGAGCCCGCTACGCGTTCACGGACGAGTTCGACGTGCCGCTGCTGCTCGAACTCACCGGGTGGGACGAGGCGGAACTGCTCGGCCGGGTGGGCACCTGGGTCGTCACACGCGGGCTGCGGGGAGTGGCCATCGTGCGGCGCGGGCGCCCCGTGGCCCGTGTCGAGGCGGTGTACGCGGAGCAGGGGGGCGATCCGTCGGGGACCTCCGAGGCGTTCCGCGCCGGCTTTCTGGCGGGTGCCGCCTGGGGGTGGTGCGCCGAACGCGGGGCGCAGCTGGGGTGCGCCCTGGCGGCGGCCGCGCTCGAGTCACCCGACGCCCAGGGCTACCCACTGGTGCGGGAGCGATTGACGGCCCGCATACAGTGCGCCTACGGCCCCGCCGCCGCGGAACAAATAGCCGCCAAATTACCTTCCTGAATAATTGAAAAAAGAACCGGCCAGTCGACCTTATTCACTTTCCCTGCCCCTTCGGCTTGACACCGGTACGAATGAGCCGAGTGATCCGGCCGCGCGCCCGTGACGTCCTCCACGGCCTGCGCCGGGCTTGCGAATCCCTGGGGATCACGCCCGTCCCCCGGATGCGGCGCCCGCGTCAGGCGGTCCCGGTCGGCTTCGGTACCGGGCGCTCCGGTCACCCATCGATGAACACTCCTGCACACCTGCAACACCCTGCCCCTGAACGGTGTTTGTTTCAGTGATGGACGAGGCAGAGCAGCTGACGTCGGTACCCGGGTCGCCGGGACCTCCCAGGCGTTCTGCGCCGGCTTTCCGACAGGTGCCGTCCGGGAGTGGTGCGCCGAGCGGGGGGCACAGCCCGGGTGCGCACCGGCGGCAGCCGCGGAACTCATAGCCGCCAGATTTCGTTGTCCGAATAATGGTTTGACCGCGATACTGCACTCGCCGGACTTCACTCGAAAAAGATCGAATGCCAGTTCGAAGCGTCACGGCATTTACGGGGATGGAAACTCTTCATGAACTCAGGTATTCTCGGCTCCCTCTTACTGTCCGATACCGAGGAAAATCTGGTACCGAGCGCACCGAAACCGCGCCAGCTCCTCGCATTCCTGATGCTGCACACGCCGCAGATGGTGCGGGCCAGCGACTGCATCACCGAGTTGTGGGGTTCGACGCCCCCCAAGAGCGCGATGTCCACGCTCCAGACCTACGTGCTCCACATACGGCAAGCCCTGCGCGGCCCCCGCAGGGACCGCAGCCATCTGCTGCTGACCAGGAACCAGGGCTATCAGCTCACCCTCGAAACGACCGATTTCGACCGCTTCCGGTTCACGGAGCTGACCAGGCTGGGACGCCTCGCAGCCGCCGCCGGCGACCACCGGACGGCGTCGGAGATGTTCAACCTGGCCCTCGCGCAGTGGCGCGGGCCTGCGCTGTCCGACGTCAGCGCGGGCCCCCTCAGCTCACCGCACCTGGCGGAACTGGCGGAGACCCGGCAGGTGGTCCTGGAACAGCGCATAGAAGCCGATCTGGCACTCGGCAAGCATCGTGAGCTGGTCGACGAGCTGAGGGATCTCGCCGCACGCCACCCCACCCACGAGAACGTGCACGCCCAGTTGATGGTGGCGCTGTACCGCTCGGGCGAGCCCAAACGTGCCAGTGATGTCTTCCACCGCCTGCGCCGGACGCTCGGCGACTCCCTGGGGATCGAGCCCGTCCCCCGGATGCGGCGCCTGCATCAGGCGGTCCTGGTCGGCAGCTCGGCGCTGGACGCTCCGGTCACCCATCGATGACCGCTCCTGGACGTCTGCAACACCTGGCCCCTGGACGGTGTTTGTTTCAGTGATGGACGACAAGGCAGAGCAGCTGACCGAACTCCTGGCGGCGCACCTCGAAGCCGGCTTCACCGAGCTGGTCCGAGTGCACGCCGGGGCGGTGCACGCGTTCCTGTACCGGGTCTCCGGCTCCGTCGCCGAGGCGGACGACCTGGGACAGGACACGTTTCTGCGCGCCTACACGGCCCTGCAGGAGTACGCCCCCACACGGCGACGTGAGCTGCGTCCCCGTGCGTGGCTGATGACCATCGCAGCAAACGTGTGGCGCAATCACGTCCGTACACGGAAACGACGTCCGGTCACGGCCGGGCTGCCCGTCGAGGAGACCATGGACGTCTGGCCGGACCACAGCCCCGGTCCGGAGGAGCGTGCGGCGACAACGGAGGATCGGTCGCGCCTGGTGACGGCGCTGTCGGCCTTACCCGAGCACCATCGCATACCGGTCGTGCTTCACCATGTCATCGGGATGAGTTACGCAGAGGTGGCCGAGGTGCAGGGCTGCGCGGTCGGCACCGCCAAGGCTCAGGTCTCCCGCGGGCTGGCCGGCCTGCGACGCCTGCTTGAACTGGAGCCGACGGCGCTGAAGGAGGTGACGATGTGAACGAAAGCAACGGCGACGCCGTCACGCGGCGTCTGCCGGATCTCGCATCGGCCGCACCGGAGGACTTCGCGCTGCGCGTGCTGCGCCGTGTGGGCATCTCCGCGGACCGCTACGACAGCTACGTGCGCCTCGACACGGCCGCGGGCGGGCTGTTCGTGGCCGCAAGCCCTCAGGCCGTGACCGGTGCCTGCCTGGACTCGGCGGGCCTGACCGGGACCGCCTTCGAGGAACTGCACCGCGCGCGCACCGGCCGCTCGGCGATCCCGGGCAGCAAGCCGTTGCCCGGGCTCATCCCCGCGCTGCGCACGGGCCGGGCCAACCGGCTGGCGATCGACCTGTCCGATCTGCCGCAGGAGCAGCGCGCGGTCCTGGAGGCCGTACGCAACATCCCCGCGGGGCAGCTGCGGCCACTCAGCTGGATCGCCCGCGAGGCCGACACCGAGATTCCGCCCTCGGCCTCCGACGTCCTGCGCGCGCTGGCGGCCAACCCCGTCGTCGTGCTCATACCGTGCCACCGGGTCACGCACGACAACGGATCGCCGTGCGACGCCGCATACCTGCCGAAGGCCGGCGCGGCCCTGCGCCGGGCCGAGCACATCGACATGCGCCGGGTGACGGAGCTGTCCCGGGCCGGCGCGGTGTTCCTCGGCAGCGACACCACCTTCATCTACTGCCACCCAACATGCGCCCACGCCCGCCGCATCACCCCTGGGCACCGGGTGCACTTCCGCACCGCGCAGGACGCCCGCGAGGCGGGTTACCGGGCCTGCAAGAGCTGCCGGCCCATCACCGTCTGACCCGGCGCGCCACAGAGCAGCGCAGAGAGGTTCCCCCATGCGCACCCCATCCACCGCGGCACTCGCCTCGCACCACACCCCACTGGGCCCCCTGACCCTCGCGGCCACCGACGACGCGCTGGTGCTGTGCGCCTTCGACGACCGCGAGCAGGCGGTGGCCCGGGTCACCCGAGGTGGCCTCACCGTCGTGGACGCCGACGTCGCCGCCCCCGCCCAGCTGCGGATGATCGAGGAGGCGCGCCGCCAGCTGGACGCATACCTCGGAGGCCGCAGCCGCTCGTTCACCGTACCAATGGACCTTCGCCTGGCCACACCATTCAGCCGCACGACCGTGGAACGACTGGGCGAACTCCTTCCGTACGGGGTGACGGGCACCTACGCCGCGCTGGCCGCCGCGCTCGGACGGCCGCGAGCCGCGCGGGCCGTGGGCACCGCACTCGGCGCGAACCCCCTGTGCGTCGTGCTTCCCTGCCATCGGGTGGTTGGCTCGGGCGGTCGCCTGACCGGCTACGCCGGCGGTGTCGCGGCCAAGCAGTTCCTGCTCGACCTGGAGTCCGGCCGCACACCCGCGGCCTCCCTTTGAACCGGCGGGCGCCGGAGCACATCCCCCGCCTCCGGCGCCCGTCTCCTTCCACGACCGCGGAGCCAACGTTGACCAGCTACGACACCCCTCAGCTGCCGGGCCTGGAACACGGCCGCAACCCCGCCGCGCCCGGCACCGGCACCGGCACCGGCACCGGCGACACGATCGAACTGCCCGCCGTGGACGCTCTGGACTGGCCCGCGCTGACCACGGCACTGGACGCCGAGGGCGTCGCCGTCACCCCGCCCCTGCTGTCGCCGCGCGCCTGCGAGGAGGTCCGCGCGCTGTTCGACCGGGACGACGTGTTCCGCAGCACCGTCGACATGGGCCGCCACCGCTTCGGAAGCGGCCGCTACCGCTATTTCGCCGCCCCCCTGCCTCCGCTGGTGACCGCCCTGCGCAGGCAGCTGTATCCGCCGCTGGCCCGGATCGCCAACCAGTGGGCGGAGCGTCTGGACCGGCCCCGTTTCCCCGAGACTCACTCCGAACTGACGGCGGCGTGCGCCGCGGCCGGACAGCTGCGGCCCACGCCCCTGCTGTTGCGCTACGGCCCGGGCGACTACAACTGCCTGCACCAGGACGTCTACGGGGAGCTGACGTTCCCGCTACAGGTGGCAGTGATGCTGGACCGTCCAGACGTCGACTTCACCGGTGGTGAGAGCGTCTTCGTCGAGCAGCGTCCGCGCGCCCAGTCCCGTCCGATAGTGAAGCGGCCTGGCCAGGGGCAGGGGCTGATCTTCGCCGTGCACGACCGTCCGGTCCCGTCGACGCGGGGCTGGAGCCGTTTCATGCTGCGCCACGGGGTGAGTGGGGTGCACGACGGCCAACGGCACGTCCTCGGCGTGATCTTCCACGACGCCCCGTGACGCCCAGGCCGGTGGAGCCGGTTTCAGCGAGGCGCTCGTACACGACCGGGCCGGTGTGAGTATGGGCCGCGCAGGAGTGAGGAAGCCCCGGGCCCGGGGCAGGAGCGGCAGTTCGGGACACGGCCCGGACATTAAGCGGGGCCCAGGGGCCCTCACGAGTTGTCGCGCAGGCGGGGGAAGAGGGCTTGGGAGTTGCCGTGGTTGACGGCGGTGCGCTGGTGGTCGTCGAGGGGGTATGTGTCGAGCTGCTGGGTGAAGTCGGCGGAGACTTCGGGGGTGGCGTAGGGGAAATCGCTGCCGAAGGTGATGTGCGTGGGGTCGGCGAAGGCGAGGAGAGTGGGGAGGGTGTCGGGGTTGGCACTCAGGGCGGTGTCGAAGTAGAAGCGCCGCAGTTCGGCGAGGACCGTTTCGTGGTCCATGACGGGCTGAATGCCGCTGATGACCTGCTGGTGGAGTTGGAGGGTGAAGCTGATGCGGTGGGCGGCGTAGGGGACGAAGCCGCCGCCGTGGGAGAGGATGAATCGGATGTCCGGGTGGCGGGTGGTGGTGCCGGACAGGACGAGGTTCATCGCGGCGCGGGTGGTGTCGAGCAGGAAGTCGGCGGCGTAGGGCGGAACACCGGGGACGAGCGGGCCGGGCAGTTCGGCGGGGTGGACGAAGACGGTGGTACCGCGGCGGCCGAGCTCGGCCATCGATCATTTCCTGAACTTCACCGCCCAAGGCCGTCCGGTTTCTCCCACGTGTCCGGGAGCCCGGTGACAACCGCGATTTGTTGCGTCCCCGTAAGAACGCCATGACGTTTACGCGGGACTGCTGACTGGCCTGCGGGCCGTTCGTAAGGTGAGCGCACTTGGTCGGACCATCGGACCAGATTCCTCCTCCATCCCCAGCGAACGAGAGGAATGCCTCCATGCGCCCTCTTCTGCCGACAGCCGCGGTGTCCGCCGCCTCCGTCGCCCTCCTGACGGCCTGCGGTGCCGGGTCGACGTCGAACGCCGCCGCCTCGACCACCACGGTTTCGCCCGCCTGCAAGCAGCTGCAGTCCGCCCACCCGGATCTCACTGGCAAGACCTTCACCAACGCGATCAACCCGCACACGCCCGGCTATGAGGCGCTCGATCCCAATGATCCGAGCAGATACGTCGGGTTCGACATCGATCTCGGCACCGCTCTGGGCCAGTGTCTGGGTTTCAAGCTGAACTACAAGCCGGTGGCCTTCCCGGCGCTGCTGCCCACGCTACAGAGCGGCCAGGCCGACCTCGTCATCTCCGACATCTACGCCACCAAGGACCGCGCCAAGGCCGCGGACTTCGTGACGTACTCGAAGGTCTACGACGGGGTGCTGGTGAAGAAGGGCAACCCGAAGAAGCTCACCGGCATCAACACCTCGCTGTGCGGGGCCACCGCCGCGCTCAACACCGGGTTCGTCGAGGTGCCCCTCGTCCAGGGCCTGGCAGGCGCGTGCAAAGCAGCCGGTCGTCCCGCTGCGCAGGTCCAGCTGTACGACAACAACGCCCAGTGCATCCAGGCGATCCTCGCCGGCCGCGCCGACACCTACATCAACGACGTGAACACGGTGACGCAGGCGGTCGAGGCGCACCCGAACGAGCTGGGCAAGGCGACCGCCGTGACGCTGCCCTACTCCATCGGCATCGCCGTGCCGAAGGACAAGACGCAGTTCCGGGACGCCATCAAGGCCGCTCTCGCGGAGATCCAGAAGGACGGCACCCAGACCAAGCTGCTCAAGAAGTGGTCGCTGGAGACGGGCACTCTGGAGGCGCCGCGGCTGGTGACCGGCTGATGTCCCAGTTCCTCCACTACCTCGAACTGCCGTACCTGCTTCAGGGCATCCTGATCACCCTGGAGCTGACAGCGCTGGGCCTGCTCGGCGGTCTGGTACTGGGCTTCGTACTGGCGAGCATGCAGCTGTCCCGGCACCGGTCGCTGTCCGCGGTGGCACGCGGATACACGATCATCTTCCGGGGCACCCCGCTGATCCTCCAGCTGGTCTTCGCCTACGACGCCCTGCCGCACGCAGGTCTGACACTCAGCCCCCTGACGGCGGCCGGGCTCGCGCTCGCGGCCAACGAGGCCACCTTCATCGCGGAGGTCTTCCGGTCCGGCGTGCTCGGGGTGGACAAGGGCCAGGTCGTCGCCGGGCAGGCGCTCGGCATGACACCACTCGTGATCATGAGGAGGGTCATCGCTCCGCAGGCGATACGACTCATGGTCCCGGCTCTCGGCAACGAAGCCGTCACCACGCTGAAGAACTCCTCGCTCGCCTCGTTCATCGCCGTCCAAGAACTCACCCTTCGCAGCACCCAACTCGCCTCGTCCACCTTCGACTTCTTCTCCATATTCTTCGCATCCGGCGTGATGTACCTCGTCCTCACCGGCGGCATCAGCGCCATCCAGCTGGCAGCCGAGCGCGCGCTCGATCTGGACCGCCCCGCCTCCCGGTCGTGGGCGCAACGGCTGCTGCCGGTCCGGCGGCCCGCCGCCGCTCCCGCACCGGTGGCCGCAGTGGTGAAGGACGCCGTCGCCGACGACGAGCCATGGGAGCCATCGGCCCCGCCCGAGCCGTGGGAGCGGGAAGCCCGTGTGGCCGCACTCGACGGCGCTCCGGCCGCGGTCGAGGTCCGCTCCCTGCACAAGTCGTACGGAGACCACGTGGTCCTCGACGGGCTCGACATGACGGTGCGTACCGGCGAGGTCGTGGCCCTGCTCGGTCCCAGCGGATCCGGCAAGAGCACCCTGCTGCGCAGCATCAACCACCTGGAGGAGACGGACTCGGGAGCGGTCCTGCTCGGCGGCCGCCGCATCGGCTACCGCAACGACGGCAAGCCGCTCTCCCCCGCGAAGATCGCGAACGCCCGCGCGGAAGTGGGGGTGGGCATGGTCTTCCAGCACTTCAATCTCTTCGGCCACCTCACCGCCCTCGAGAACGTGGCGGGGCCCCTGCGGTGGGTGCACCGGCTGCCGGCCGAGGAGGCGGAACGCAGGGCGGCCGAGCTGCTCGAAAGGGTCGGTCTCACCCACCGGGCGGGAGCACTGCCGCGGCACCTCTCGGGAGGGCAGCAGCAGCGGGTGGCCATTGCCCGTGCGCTCGCGCCCAGTCCCCGGGTGCTGCTGCTCGACGAGCCGACGTCGGCCCTCGACCCGGAACTCGTCCACGAAGTACTCGACGTGATCCGCCGACTCGCCAGAGAGGACGGTCTGACCATGCTCATCGCCACCCACCAACTGCGCTTCGCCCAGGAGGTGGCCGACCGGGTGGTGTTCATGAGCGACGGCTCCGTGACCGAAGAGGGGCCCGCCGACGAGCTCCTCACGCGTCCCAGGCATCCGGCGACCGCGCGGTTCCTGCAGGTCATGGGCGCGCAGACCATAGGAGGGGTGGCATGACAGTCCCGGCCGACACCCCGGCGGTGAAGGAGACCTTCGTCTTCTCGCCCGAGGACGGGGTGCCCCCGCAAGTCGGTCCCTTCGCGCACGCGACCCGCTTCGGGCAGCTGCTCTTCGTCACCGGCCAGATGCCCACCGACCCGGCCACCGACCGGTTGGTGGAGGGCGGCCTGCTCGCCCAGGCGGAGCAGGTACGCAGCAATCTGAACGCCGTACTCCGCCAGTTCGGCCTCACGCTCGACGACGTGCTGATGGTCCGGGTCTACCTGACCGACTTCGCCGACTTCGACGCCTTCAACACGGCCTACGAAACCTGGTTCGACGGCCCCCTTCCGAGCCGTACATGCGTCGGCGTCACCGGCCTCGCCGTGGGGGCCACCGTCGAGATCGACCTCATCGCCGGCATCCCGGAGAGGAACCACTCATGAGCCTGCCCCTCCTTCAGCCCCACGAGGGGCCACTCCCCGGCCGCCACTACCTGGCGTCGACCGGCGACACGGTCACCTGGGGATGGCTTCCCGCCGAGGGGGCCGCACCGGTCGCGCGGATCGGCTCCGGGGAGACCATCACCGTGGACACCGTGTCGCACGAGGGCATCATGGAAGACCAGGGCAGGGATCCCGTGGCCTTCTTCGGAGAATTCGGGATCGACCCCGGGGACGTGCTGCGCGACGCCGTGGACATCGCGGCCGGTCACCCGGTCCGAGACGCCGTCGGCGACGGACCGCATGTCACCACCGGTCCCATCGCGGTCAGCGGGGCGAGACCCGGCGACGTACTGCGGGTCGACTTCCTCGAACTCGTGCCGCGCGCCCCGTACGGCGTCATCTCCAGCAGGCACGGGTACGGCGCCCTGGCCGGGGAGCTCCCCCCTCTGCCGCACCCCGACTTCGTGCCCGACCCGGGCGACCCGCGGAAGGCAGGCTCCGTCTCCACGTTCTGCCGGGCCTCGGAGGACCTGACAGGCAGCATCGCGGTGCCGGGAGGCCGGGAACTGCGCTTCCCCCTCGCACCGTTCCTCGGGCTCGTCGGGGTGACGAACACCGGTGCCACCCCGCTCAACTCGGTGCCGCCCGGCCCCTTCGGCGGGAACATGGACGTCAAGGACCTCGTCGCCGGCACCAGCCTTTATCTGCCAGTGCAGGTGGACGAGGCTGGGCTCTACGTCGGAGACCCGCACTATGCCCAGGGGCACGGCGAAGTGGCGCTGACCGCGCTGGAGGCCCCGCTGCGCGCGAACCTGCGCGCGACGGTGCTTCCCGCGGCGCAAAGCCGCGCTCTGCTGGGGTTGCTGCGCCGGCCCTTCGGTGAGACGCCGAAGCACTGGATCGCGCTCGGGCTGCACCGCGACCTCAATGAGGCGTTCCGCGAAGCGGTCCGCGAGGCCCTCCGGGTGCTCGCCGATCTGTACGAGGTACCGACGGACATCGGGTACGCCTATCTGAGTGCCGCCGCGGACTTCGTCGTGAGCCAGGTGGTGGACGACGTCAAGGGCGTCCACTGCCTGATCCGCAAGAGCGACTTCGGCGCGTGGACATGATCGTGGAAGGCTGTCGGAGCCGGACCCGGCCGTGGGTTGAAGCCCAGGGCCGAGGTGATCGGACACGGTACGCTGGCTGCACATTCGGCGAGGAGGCAAGGGGCGTGGGAGTAGCGAAAGTACCGCCGCTGCGGACCCGTGCTCACAGCGTCAGCGACGCCCTGGTCGCGCATCTGGAACAGATGATCGCGCTGGGCGAAATCACCCCGGGCGACAGGCTGCCGTCGGAGCGCGAACTGGCCGAGTCGCTGTCCGTGTCGCGGACCTCCCTGCGGGAAGCCCTGCACCAGCTGGAGGCCAAGCACCTCATCGAGCGGCGGCCGGGCCGCGGCACCGTGGTGCTGGCCCCGCCCACCCAGGTCGACGATCTCTACACGAATCTGGCCCAGTTGGCCGAGGCCGACCGGGAACTGACGAACGTGGCCGAACTGCGGACGGTCATCGAACCGAAGATCGCCGAATTCGCGGCACTGCGCGCCACCAGCGCCGACCTGCTGCAGATGGACGACATCCTGCACGCCACGGACGAGAACCTGTTGGGCGCCAAGTCGCTCGAACTCGACATCCAGTTCCACCTGACGCTGGCCAGAGCGAGCCACAACCCGCTGCTCACCGCGCTCACCACGATGGTCAGTTCTTGGACCAGCCCGGTGCGCAAGGACTCCCACAGCACGCGGGAAGGGCGCCGGGCATCGCTCGCCGGCCACCAGGCGATCCGTGACGCGATCGAGGCCCGTGATCCGGCCGCGGCGGCCCGTGCCATGAGCCTTCACCTCGCCGACGTCGACCAGCTGATCCGGCGCTCGCGCGACGACAGCGCACCCTCCGCCGACCAGGCCTGACCTTCGGCCCCACCCGGGCCTACCCCAGCGCCGACCGGGCATGACGGCCCGTCCGGGCCTGGCCCGCCTCTCAACCGCTACGCCCCGCCACAGGGCAGCGCGCTTCCCCCGCAAGTCCTGCTTTCACCGGTTCCGTTCGCGTGCTTCCCGACACGGCGCTGTGACGTGTTCCCAGCCACGCCGGGCCCGGACCCGACGGCAGACCCGATCCAACGACACGAACTCTGGAGTACCCGTGAACACCTCCGCCATGGACCCGGGCGACGCCCGCGAGATGCTCATCGCCGGCCTCGGGCGCCGCAGTTTCCTCCGCGCCGCCACCGCCGTGACCACGGCGGGCACCGCCGCGACACTCTTGTCGAGCGGCCCGGCGCAGGCAGCGCAACCGACGGTCGCGCTGCCGAAGGAGATCCTCCAGCCCGGCAAGGGACCCATCCACGGCAAGCACTACGTGCCGTCCCTTCCGGAACAGGTCCGTTGGGGCTACGTTCCCTCGGTCGGCAGCCGGCCGGTGCTGCGGATGCGGTCCGGAGAGTCGGTGACCGTCGACACTGTCTCCCACGAGGGCCTCCTGGAGGACCAGGGACGCGACCCCGCCGCCTATTTCAAGAGCCACGGTGTGCCGGCCGATCAGGTGCTGGACGACGCGGTCGCCATCGCCCGGGGCTATGACCGCACGACCCGCAACTTCGACGTCGACGGCCCGCACGTGGTCACCGGCCCGATCCACGTCGAGGGGGCGCGACCAGGCGACGTACTGAAGATCGAGATTCTCTCGCTGCTGCCGCGGGTGCCCTATGGCGTCGTGTCCAGTCGCCATGGAAAGGGCGCGCTCGCCCGCCAGGCCGGCGGCTCCGCCCCGGCGGGGATCACGCCCGACGAGGTCATGCCTCCGGTGGCGACGGACGGGCGGTCCACGGGTGACCCCCTGCACTACGGCAATGTCTCGGTCTTCACTCCGGTCCGCCACGGTGGCGCCGGCGCGCTCAACGGCGTGGTCCCGCTGGGCACTTCGGGTGAGGTCGCCTTCCCGCTCAAGCCCCACATGGGCATGATGGGCGTCGCCTTCACCTCCGCGGATGCCCTCACGGCCCCGGCGCTCAACTCGATCCCGCCGACCCTCGGCGGCGGCAACATCGACATCAACCGGCTCCAGCAGGGCTCGACGCTCTACCTTCCCGTCTTCTCCGAGGGCGCGCTGTTCTACACCGGCGACCCGCACATGGCCATGGGCAACGGCGAAGTGGCCCTCACGGCCATGGAGGGTTCCCTGCGCACGACCTTCCGCCTCACCGTGTGCCAACAGGGCTCCGGCGACGCCCCCTCCGTCGCCTTCCACTACCCCTTCGCCGAGACCCAGGACGCCTGGGTGGCCGTGGGCCTGTCGGATCCCGACGGCGGCCTGAACGGCCAGGTCAACGACCTGAACATCGCCATGCGGCGCGCGGTGGTCAACGCGCTGGACTTCCTCGAGCACGACCTCGGCATGGACCGGGCCGTGGCGTACGCGTATCTGTCGGCGGCCGCCGACTTCGAGGTGTCCCAGGTCGTGGACCGCACCGTCGGAGTACACGGCGTCATCGAGAAGGCGCACTTCCCCGCTCGGCACCGCAAGTAGGAGTGCTGGGCGCACATCGCCCCCTCCTAGGCCGGCGGGACTCACGCGCCGGCATTCCGTGGGCATCGGACACCGCCGAAACCTTGTCGGTCGTCCCGTGCCCCGCAGTCCGCGGCGCTCGCCGCCGCGGACTCGACACCTCGCACATTCCTTGCCGCCGCCAACGGCGGTACCAGAGAGGACCAGTGGACGCGTGAGCGAGCACAGCAATCTGAACAGGCGTGGCTTCATCGGCGCCGTGGGCGCCGTCGGCGCGCTGAGCATCGTCGGCGAGACCGCGGGCCCGGCCGCCGCGCAGGGGTCCGCCGCATCGAGAGCCACAGCCGGTACGTCCGGGTCGCGGTCCGGCACAGGCGGCTTCGAGCTGATAGAAGCGACCGTCGCCGACATCCACGACGCCTACCGCCGTGGCTGGCTGACGTGTCGCCAGTTGGTGCAGCAGTACCTCGACCGGATCGCCGCGTACGACAAGCAGGGCCCGACTTTGAAGGCGCTCATCACCGTCAATCCGCGCGCCCTCGAGATCGCCGACGAACTCGACCGCCAGTACCGGCGTTCGGGCCTGATCGGCGCGCTGCACGGCATCCCGGTGATCCTCAAGGACAACTACGACACCTTCGACATGCCGACCACCGGCGGCAACACGGCGATGCGTACCTCCGTGCCGCCCACCGACGCCTTCACGGTCGCCAAGATGCGCAAGGCCGGCGCGATCATCCTCGCCAAGGCCAACCTTCAGGAATTCGCGCGGGGCGGCAACTCGCTCAGCTCACTGGGCGGACAGGTCCTCAACCCCTACGACCTCACCCGTACCCCGGGTGGTTCCAGCGGTGGAACCGGGGCGGCGATCGCGTCGAACTTCGCAGTCCTGGGCACAGGCAGTGACACGGGCCAGTCGGTCCGCTCCCCCGCCTCCGCCAACAGCCTCGTCGGGGTGCGCTGCACCAGGGGCCTGATCAGCCGGAGCGGTGTCATACCGGCCAGCATCACCCAGGACGAGCTGGGCCCCATCACCCGCACCGTGGAGGACGCGGCCCGGATGCTCGACGTCATGGCGGGTTTTGACCCGGCCGACCCCGTCACGGGCTACGGCGTCAGCCGTCCTTCGCACAGCTACACGGACCACCTGGACCGGCACGCGCTCCGGGGCGCGCGCATCGGCGTGATGGCCAACATGTTCGGCACCGAGGCGCGCCACGAGGAGGTCAACCGCGTGATGGAGGAGGTCATCTCCATCATGCGGGCACAGGGCGCGACCATCGTCCGGTTCAGCCTTCCGGAGTACGACACCCTCCAGAGCATCGTGGTGACCTCCACCTGGGAAGCCCACACGGCCATGGACGCGTACTTCGCGACCCTCGGCCCGGACGCCCCGGTGCACACCTTCGACCAACTGGTCACCTCCAAGACGGCGACGCCCGAGGCGCAGTCGGCGATGGAGCAGGAACTCGCCATCGTCGACGGCCTGAACAACCCGACGTACAAGGACCACTTCGTCAACCGCGAGAAGCTTCGGCTGGCGGTGTCCGCCAAGATGGCCGAGCTCGACATCCAGGCGATCCTCTACCCGTTGCAGAAGGTGCTCGTCTCCCCGGTCGGCGTGCCGCAGCCGGAGCGCAACGGCACCCTGTCGAACGGCTCCGGCTTCCCGGCCGTCTGCTTCCCCGGCGGTTTCTCGAGCCCCACCTCGACAGCTCCGATCGGCGTGCCGGTGGGCGCGGAGCTGCTCGGGCGTGAATTCGACGAGCCGCTGCTCCTCTCACTCGCCTATGCCTACGAGAAGGCCGCGAAGACCCGCAAGCCTCCGCGCAGCACCCCGCCCCTGGCGCGGTAACCGAAAGCTTTGGGACGGCAAAACCGAAGGCGAAGGGGCCGAGACCGGACGTGCTCGCCGCCGAAGAGGTTCACTGCCGGGGCTGAATCCCGGGGGACTGAATCTCACGGGGCGGAGAAGCCGGTCAGTAGCCCCTGGCAGCCGAACTGTTGAGGACCCGCCTCAGGGTGTCGTCGCTGCCCAGTCCGCTGCGCCGGGCGGCGGTGACGCTCTCTCCTGACAGGATCAGTGCCTTGGCCGCCTCCAGCCGTACCCCGTGCGACGTAGGCGGTTGGGGGTGAGTCCCAGTTGGGGATGGACATCACCGGCGCCCGCTGGGGCCTGGCAGGCGCCGAGGCCGTCCTCAAGCTCCGCGCGGGGATCAGCAACGGCGACTTCGAGGCGTACTGGGAGTACCACGTGCAGCGAGAGCACCTGCGGGTGCATGCGGTCCGGAACCGCGACGGCCTCGAACTCGCGGCGTGATCACGGTCCCTCAGGTCGAACCACACCCATCCTCGACCACCTCCACGGACCACCTGCCGAGTTCATCGACGCCGTCCGGTCAGAAGTCCGAGGGCACTGGCCCGACGGGAAGTGACGTAGTGGCTCCGTGCCGGCGGGCAGACCGGTCGGTGGCGAGGCCAAGTCGTTGGGTGCGTCGACGAGGGCTGGCACGCCCTCCGCGTGATTTCAGCCCGCCCCCCGGCACAAAAGCGTCGAACGAGCGTCAAGACGTTTGCCCAACCGCCCTCACGAGGTCGATGCAGTGCGCTCCTCATCCGCTCACCGCCATTGAGCGCCATTTCAGCGTCAAAACATCGCCCGTAACGCCCGCACCTCACATCACGCGTACGCGCAAGGCCGCAGGTCAGGAGCCCTTCGCGACCGGCTCCAGAATCGCCACGCACTCCACATGATGCGTCATCGAGAACATGTCCATGAAAAGGGCTTGAAAAAGTACCAGCTCAGAGGGCGTTCATCGCTCCTTCGAGTGGGCTGCTGGGTCCTGAAGCGTCGAACGAGCGTCATGACTCCCAGGACGACAGAGCTGTGCTCGCCAATGCTTGGTCCTTGTCGGATCTGCGCCCACCGCGCTCTCGGGATGCGGCTCAGCGGGGCCCCGATCCAAGGTCCGTGAGCAAGTCGGCCAGCACCGTTTCCTCCTCGACCCGGACACCGCTCTCGGCGAGAGCGACGGCCAGGGCAGGGTCCCAGGGAGTTGCGGCGGGCGGTCCCGTCAGGTCCGGGGCTTCGGCCACTTCGGTCACCGCCGCCCGGTAATCGGCGGCCGTATAGCGCCACGGCCGCCAAGGGACGCTTCGCGCCAGAGCCGCGGCGATGCGCACACCGCCCCAGTCGAAATCGCCGTGGTAGAGGAGGCGGGCTCCCCGCATGGACAGGTCGCGCAGCAAGGTGAGCGCGGCGGCCGACGGCTGCCCCTGGAGGCATACCATCGGCGGGCACGCCGGGCCGAGGGTGTCGGCGGCGGCGGACAGCACGGCCGGGTTCTCGCAGATGTGCACGGTTCCCACCGCCGCAACGGAGGCGACCGGTGCGAGACGGGTGAGGGAGCGGAGCGTCAGGACGGCCGGCTCCCCGGCGTCGGCCATCCAGTCGAGGGCTGGAGTACCGCGCAGGTTGAGAGTGAGGACGGTCGATGACAGGTCGTCCTTGAGCAAGCCCGCCGAGGCCCACGCCTCCCGCCGCCACTGCGCACCGGAGCCGTCAGGGAAGCCGGTGAGGCAACGGATGCCGGACAGGACGAGAGTGGCGAGCGGCGTCCCCTCGTCCAGGGCATGGGCGCCCGAGAGGTTGCGTGCAGCGAACGTCGCCCGCGAAGTCGGGGGTGACGCGGGCAGCGCACGCAACGCGCGCACGGCAGCCTCCACCAGGGGGCCCGCGGTCTCCGGTGTCCGAGCGAGGCGCCGTACGAGACCGTCCCCGCGGATTCGCTCGGCCCAGCGGGCCAGCTCCGCGTCGAGGATGCCGAGCGGGGCGTACGCCTCCTCCCATGCCCGTTCCTCCCTGGTCCGTGTCTCGGCGTGGAGTACGACCGGGCCGGTGAGGGCGACGACGGCCACCGCAAGTCCGTCGGGGCTGACACCGGAGCGCCGCAGGATCTCATCCACGGTGGCGAGGCGAATGCTGAGGGAGCCACTGGATCGTGGTGCCCGTCCCAACAGGCGATCGGCGGCGCGCCGTTGGGACTCCTCGGGGTCGGACAAGGTGACGGAGCCGGTGAGCGGCCGGCCGCGGACCATGCGATGCCGCACGCGGTCCACGAACCAGGCAAGGCCGGGATCGCCGAGCAGACGTCCCAGGCGCTCGGTGTCGATGTCGGTCCGGGCTTCTGCCGGCGGCGGCCCGGTCGGCGCCGCGTCCGCGGTGGCGTCCGGCGGTGTCGCGCGTCCGGCCGCCGCCCGGCCGCCGTCGCGGTCGGGCGGGATCGCAGAATGGGTTACGTCCACAGGGCCCCCTGTCCGCCGACGCTGTCGACGACGGCGGGCTGCCCTGGCTCACGGGAAGGACGCACCGGCCCGTCGGCCCCCTCGCCGGAGCCGCCGGCGCTGGCAGCCGCCGCGAGCGCGTCCGCCCGGGCACCGGGCTCCGTGCCGCGCTGCCGTTCGCTGCCGTCCCATTCCCACCGCGTCACCAGTACGGCGTCGATGTCGTCGACGCGGGAGAGCTGGGCGATGGCGATGCCCGGTACCTGGGGGTAGCAGGCCCATTCGCGTTCGCTGGTCATGACGACGTCGAGGTCGAAGGCGCGCAGCAGACCGAGGCACTTGGCGCGCGAGTCGTCGTCGACGCCGGCGAACGCCTCGTCCAGGGTGACAAGGCGCGGGGCGTGCGCGCCGCCCGCGCTCGCGTAGTGCGACGATGCGGCGGCGAACAGGGGCACGGAGGCGGCCAGTACCCGCTCCCCGCCCGAGGCGGGTCCGGTGGCCGGCACCCACTTGCCGTGCTGGTGGCGTTCGACGCCGAACTCGTGCCAGGACCGGTAGTCGAGGGCGGCGGTGAGGTCCTCCAGCCAGCTGCCGGCGCTGTCGTCGGCCTGCCGGCGGGCGATCTGCTCCTGGAGGAACGTGCCGACCGCGGCCCGGTCCTCGGGCGACCACGCGTCAGCGGACTGACGCAGCCGTTCGCGGGCCTGGGCCAGTCCCTGCGGGGCTCGGCGGGACGCTCGCCACACCAGCCGCAGCTTCATGCCCGTTGAGGTCGGGCGCTCCTCCAGTTCCCTGTTCATGGCGGCCACCTGCCGTTCGGCCGCCCCGATCAGTTCCTGGAGCGTCCCGGCGACCTCGGTGATCAGATGGGTCTGGAGGATCTCGCGCTCGCGTGCGGACAGGATGCGGGTCAGTTCCGCGACCTCCGCCGCCAGTGCCTCGGCGAGTTCGGGTACGGCCCGTTCCCGGCCCTGGTAGACGATGTCGACCCGCATGCCGTCCTCGCTCGGGCGGGCGGTGGCGGTGTGACCGTGCCGCGACAGCGCGTCCTGGAGCCTGCCGAACTCCTCGCTCAGCCGCTTCTGCACGCGTTCCCAGGCCGCGTCGGTGTCGTCGACCGAGGAGAGCCGTGACTCCACCGCCCGCGCGAGGGCGATGGCGGGGGTCGCCGCCCACGTCCCTCCGCCGTCGTCCGGTACATCGATGTCGGGCAGCGCGACAGCGAGCAGCCCCGTCGCGGCGAACCGCCGGAGCGCCGCGACGGCTTCCTCACGCGCGGCGGTCGCCTCGGTGACGTCCTCGGCGAGCCGCTCGATGCGTCCCTCGGCGCGGCTGGCCCGCCGGTCGGCGTCACCGTACTCCGCCCGGGCCTGCCGCTGCTCGTGCTCGCAGACCCGAGCCGCCTCGGCCGTCTCCTCCAGTTGCCTCTGCAGCTCGGCGACGGCCGCTCCGACAGTGGAGCGGAGCGTCGTGAGATGTTCGTCCGCCGCCGCGGCCGCCCAAGCCGCCTCCGTGGCGCGCTCGGCGAGTTCGGACACGAGGAGCCCGGCCCGGTGGGTCTCCTCCTGTTCGCCGGTCACCGCGCGTTCGGCATCGGCGCGTTCGCGCAGTGCGGGCCACAGGGCCGCCAGGAGGGCGGTGTGGTCGGCGAGCGCCTGGCGAACGGCACCCAGTGCCGTGTGGTCGGTGGGGAGGTTCAGGGCAGCCGCGGTGTCGTCGAGTTCGGCCGCCGCGCGGTCGGCCCGTTGCGCCGCCGGAGCCAGTTCCGCGGCCCGTTCGTCCCGCCGGGCGCGGGCGCGACGGACCGCTTCGGTCGCGGCGGTGACGCGTGCGTGGGCGTGCCGCAGGTCGTCGTCGCCGGGCAGTGCGGCGAGTTCGGCGTCCAGCACGGCACGGCGCCCGGCCACGGCGCGGGACTCCTCGGCCAGTCGTTCCCGCTCCGCCGCCAAGCCGTCGACCTCGGCGCGCAGTTCTCCGACCCGGACACGACGCGCCTGCTCCCGCGCTCCTTCCCCCACGTACTGGGCGCTGTCCTTGGCCCAGCTTCCGGTGAGCGCCCCGACGCGGAAGCGCCCGTCCGCGCAGACCCAGGTGTCGTGGCCACCGGCCTCCCACGAGGCCTCGCCGGGCCCGTCGCCGTCGCCCGCGGCCAGCCCGATCGAGGCGAGCAGGCGCCCGACCGTCTCCTCCCCCACGGCCGCGGCCCCCGCGTCCGCGGGGTCGACCGCCGGGCACAGCGCGCGGCCGAGGCCGGTTCCGCCGTGCAGCCCGACCGGGTCGAGCAGCACGTCGTGGCCGTCCGCCGCGACCGCGGAGCCGTCCGGCCGCACCCAGGCGTCGAGGAGTCCGGACGCCTCCAGCGCGGCTTCCAACCCCGCGCGGTCGGCCTCGGTGAGGTGCGGACGGAAGTCGACCAGCCGCCACAGCGGAGCACCGGGGCCCCGGTCCCGCACACCGGGTGTGCGCGTCGGGGGAGCCGCGGGGCCGCGCTCCCCACCCGTTTCGAGGGCAGTCAGTTCCTCCACCGCCAGCCGCTGCCGCTCCGCCGTCGCCGCCGCGCGGTGGGCCAGTGCAGCCGCCCGGTCGGCCAGGCGGGAAGCGGCGGCGCGATGCGCCTCGCTCGCCGCCGTACGGGCCGGCAGCGGCCCGTCCAGTGAGCTCGCCCAGTCCTGTACGGCGTCCAGGACCGCGGGCAGCCCGGGCACCCGCAGCTCGACGAACCCGGAAAGACGCTCACGCACGGCTGTGACCAGCGCCCGCCCTGCCAGGGCGACGACCTCCTCCGCCTCGGCCAGCCGCTCCTCCCCGTGCACGACCTCCTCGTCGGCCTCGTCGACGCGCAGCCGAGCGGCCCGGAGCCGCTCCTCGGCCTGCTCGGCCCGCGTGACGAGCTCCACCACGTGCTCGACGGCGCGCCGCCTGCTCGCGGTCGCCTCGTCCGCCTGCCGGCGCAGGACCGCGTCGGGGGCTCCCTCCGTCCTGGGGAGGTCGAGCCGGGCGGCCGCAGCGCTCTCGGCCACCCGGTCCCGGATGCCGTCCAGCGCCTCCCGGGCTGCCGTGAGCCGGTTGTCCGCGGTGGCGAGCCGGCCCAGGGCCCGGGTGTGCGCCTCGGCCGCCGTACGCCGGTCCGTCTCGGCCCGCTTCAGCTCCGTGGCCGTGCGTGAGGCGTCGTCCGCCGCCCGATCGAGCGCACGGGCGTCGCGCATCTCAGGACGGGACCGCAGCGCGGCTTCCTGGGCGGCCAGCCGCGCGGCCCGCTCGTCGAGGGCGGCGCCCCTCGCCGCGGCCTCCTCGCGTTCCGCCAAGGCCCGGTCTCGGTCCGCCTGTGCCCTGGCGAGTTCCCGTTGCAGGTTCTCGTACCGGGCGTGTTCGCGGCGGGGCAGGCGGGCGCGTCGCCTGGAGGCGAGGCGGGCGTAGCGGCGGTAGTGGTCGAGGAACGCCGAGGACGCCTGTTCGGCCTCGCGGGCAGCCCGCAGTTCCTCCTTCTCCTCGTCCAGCGACCGGAAGGCCTCCGCAGCGTCGGCGACGACTGCCTGGTCCATCGGCGGCAGCGCCTCGGTCAGTGCCCGGGACAGGGCGGCCTCGCTGGGGCGCTTGGACAGCTGGGGCTGGCGCAGCTGGATCAGGAGGTCGACGAGGGCGCCGTAGCGTCGCTCTCCGAGCCCGAACAGGGCTTCGTCGACCGCCCTGCGGTAGGCCTTCGCCGTGTCGTACACCATGCCGTGGCCACCGACGGCCTCGGCGAGCCGGTCGCGCGACAGTGCCGTCCCGGTCGCGTCCAGCAGGTCGAGGCCGGCGCCGATCCGCTGGTCGGTGACCGCGAACCAGTGGCGGGCGATGCCTCGTCCGGCGACCGCCTTCAGTCCGCACAGCAGCGTACGGAAGTGAGCCTCGCCCGTGGTGCCGTCGAGTCGTCCGAACTCGATCCAGGTGTAACCGAGCCGTTCGGGATGCGGATGCGCGCCGCCCAGGAGCAGGTTCCACTCCATGCGCTTGCCCGGGTCGCCGTCGGGTTCGACGCGGCGGGCGGAGAGGTCGCCGTCCAGGAGGAACGGCAGGGTGAGGGCGAGCACCTTCGACTTGCCGGTGCCGTTGTTTCCGCGCAGCAGTAGCCGACCGTCGCGGAACCAGAACTCCTCGACGTCGTAGTGGAAGAGATCGACGAGTCCGATGCGCAAGGGCCGCCAGCGGCCGGGTGCGGGAGCTGGCAGCGCGAGGCCGGGCAACTCGGAGCCGGGGAGCGCGGTCACGGGGTGGTTCACCTTTCGTCCTGCACGGGCTGCACGGGCTGCACGGTCGTGGCGGGGGGCCTGCGGACCCGTCCGGGCTCCCTGACGACGGGCTCGCCGACCGCGTACCGCGCGAGGGCGGGCCGCGGTACGACGCCCCGTTCGGTGCGCTCGGCCAGGCCCAGCGCCACCAGCTTGGTCAGCGCCTGCTCGACGAGTTCGGGCTCCGCTCCCGGCTCCCTCGCCGACTTGGACCAGAATCCGCCGTGCTCGACGGCCAGTTCCCGTACGCGGGCCGCCAGTTCCGCCGGTTGCACGGGCCCGTCCGCCCGTGCCAGGTGCCCGGCCAGCAGCAGCGTGATGTGACCGTGGGTGCCCTGTTCCGGCATGCGCGCGTCCGTGAGGTCGTCCATCGGGTCGACCATGGCGATGCCCTCGGCCCGGACCTCCGGGACGAGTCCCGTCACTTCGTTGATGCGAGCCGTGATGAAGCCGCGCTGCCGGGTGAGATAGGCCAGTTCGTCGTCGGTCAGGTCGTCGTAGTACAGCACCGGGTCGTCCAGGAGGATGCGGGTCAGCTTCCAGCGGACCGCCCGGAACCTGAGCTCGTCGCTGTCGAGCGCGGTCCACGCCGTCATCTCCACCAGGCGCTCCTCGAAGCCCTCGGCCTCGACCATGGAGGGACCCCGCAGGGACGCCGGCATCCCGGCCAGCACGCGCCGCCGCACGTCGTACAGCACGTCACCCGATCCGCTGACGTAGGCGTCCTCGTCGCCGGCCACCCGCCGCAGCACCCCGAGCCGCAGCAGCAGGCGGACGACGGCCGCGAGGTCGAGGCGCTCGTCGCGCCGCTCCAGAGTGAAGGTGATCCCTGCGGCGACGAGTTCGGGATCGGCGGCGGCCAGGACGACCTGCTCGGCGAGGCGTCCGAGGGCCACCTGCGACTCGCCCCGCTCCAGCGCGGCCAGGGCCAGGCAGAGCAGGACGTAGCGGCGACGGGTGAAGGGCAGGGCGCTGCGGGCGGCCTCGCGCGCCGGGTGCGTGGCGTCGGTGAGGGTGCCCGGCGTCTTGCGCAGCCGTGCGGCGTCGGCGTCCGTGCGCAGCGTCCAGCCGACGTTGCGTTCGAACCACTCCCGCAGCTCGGCGGCGTGCCGGCGCACCAGCCGGAACTCGTCGGCGTACGGTCCGTCGACGGTGAGCAGCGGCTCCTTCAGCAGGGCGCGTGCGGCCTTCCGGAGGTCGGCCTGCCGCTGGCCGTCGAGGACCTCGGCGAGGGGGCCGCTCATCGGTCCTCCGTGAGCTGGGGAGCGGTGACCCGTCGGGGAACGGGAATGGGGACGGGTGCCGACGCCGGTGCGGCGGGGTCGCCGCGCCCCACCGTGAGGTCGACGATGTCGATCAGGTGGTCGGGACCGCTGAACACGCCGTCAGGGGTGCGCACTTCGGCTGTCGATCCGTCGTCGAGGGCGGTCAGCCGGATCTCCATCGCACCGTCCCCGCTGGTGGCCGTGGTGGTGGTCGTGCCCGGCCGCCAGGTGGCCAGCGCGTCGCCCAGCAGCCGCAGGAACAACTGGAACGCGAGCGGGTCGAGTTCACCGAGTCGGGACAGCCGCACGGGCCCACCCGTGACGAGACGGTCCCGGGCCCGCCTGGTCTCCTCCGTCTGCCGGGCGGCGATCTCGGCGAGGCGGCGCTTCGCCTCGCCCCGGTCGGTCACCCGGCGCGGCCTGCCGCGCCGTTCGTAACTGCCGGTGCGGCGCAGCTGGGGGCTGATCTTGAGCGGTCGCGCCTCGCTCCACGGGGTGGAGGCCGGCTCCGGGGAGGCCGTCCGTTCGGTGAGGGTGTCGGCGTCGACGGTGAGGTGCCGAGAGGAGTGCAGCCCGAACGCCACCCGCCACAGCCGGTGCCGTGCTTCGTCGTCCGGCGCCTGGGCGAACCAACGCGCCAGGGTGCGGAAGTCGGCCGAGCGGTCCGAGCGTCCGGTCCGCCGCTCGTTGAGCTGCCGTACGACGGCCAGGAGTTGCGGGATCGAACCGAGCGCCCGCCCGCGCAGCAGCCTGGCCTGCGACTCCCGTCCCTCCCCCGACACGAACCACTCGGCGAGCCCGGACCACCGCGCGGCCCACCGCTCGTACGCCACCGCCTCCGCCCGCTCGGCGTCCTCGGGAGCGGCGTCGGCGGCCTCGCGGGCGGCGGCGAGCCGCAGCAGCGGACCGACCCGCTCCTGCTCCTCCAGCTCCCCGATCAGCAGGGCGATGCGCCCGCCGAGGGTGATGAGGTCCTGGATGAAGCGCTCCAGGTACTGGATCAGCCGGTCCTTGTAGGCGAGGAACGCCTCGACGTCGATGTCGTGCAGGTCGATGGTGCGCTGTAGCGAGCCCATGAAGGCACGGGCGTTGTCGGCGAGGTCGGTGAAGCGCGCCGTCAGCACGGACAGGGCGACGTACGCCTTGGCCGGATCGGGCTCGTCCTCGGCGGTGATCACCAGCAGCGCCCGCAGCTGCGTGACGATGTCGTGCAGCGCGACCGCCTGGAGTTCACCGCGCCGCCCCAGCACCTCGTCGTACGTCCCCAGCGCCGCCTCGGCCGCCTCACCGGCCCGGGTGAGCTGATAAATGAACCGCCTGCGGTAGAAGTCCTCGACCGCCGTCACCCGCGCGTGGTCGGGATCGGCCCGCAGGTTCCCCCACTCGACGAGCTTGTCCAGCGCCTGCGTCACCGCTTCGAGGTCGCCGGGTCGGCTCTCCGCGTCCAGCGCCGCGTACACGTCCTCCGGCCGCAGATGCACCGCGAACCGCTCCTTGGCGGCGAGGAACGCCCGCACGACCTTGCGGTAGAGGGGGGCGTTTGGGGCGGTGAGGTGGGCGAACGGGCTGTAGTCGCTGGAGGTCATCTCGCCACATTCTTCCACCGCGGCCACGGGCTCACGTCTGAGTTGTGAACACGCACTCCGCCCAGACGGTCTTGCCCGGGCCTCCGAGCCGGAGGTGCCAGCCCCAGCGGGTGGCGAGCGCCGCGAAGCGTGGGCGGGACTCGTCAGGCAGGCCTGACGGTCGTACGAGAAGCGAGAGCCCTGCCGCCCGATCAAGGACGGCAGGGCTCACGCACACCTCTACTTGGGCAGGTACGGGCTCGGCTTCCCGTACCAGCTGATCCGCAGGGTGTCGCGGGCACGGGTGGCCGCGACGAACAGCAGTGACCGGGCTTTCAGTTCCTCGCGGGCGAGGCGCCGGGGGTCCGTGTCGCGATAACGCTGGACGACGGACGCCCGGGGGATGACGCCGTCGCGGGCACCGACGATGGCGAGCCTCTGGTATTCGAGGCCCTTGAAGCGGTGCATGGTGCCGACGTGGATGTCGCCGTCTCCCTTGACGCCCTCCTTGGTGATTAGGCGACGGTCAGCTCGGCCTCGGTCGCCAGGTAGTACATGACCTGGTTGACGGCTTCACGGTCGGCGACGCACACCGCGATGGTGCCGCGGGGGTCGCGGACCTTGCCGTCGGCTCCACCGGTGGCGAGTTCCTCGCGCCAGGCCCGCAGAGTGGTGGCGAGCTGGGCGAGTTCGTCGTCCCAGCTCTCGCAGCGGACGAGTTCAGGGGCCGGACCGCGCAGAACCGAGCGGTAGCCGTCGAGGGTGTCGGTACCGTCGTCGAGGTCGTCGAAGGTGATCTGGTCGCTCTTGGGGTTCACCACTTCCATGGCCCGGTTCAGGATTTCGCGGGTGGTGCGGTAGGGAACGAGGACGTTCCCGGCCCGGATGGCACCAGAACAGTTGGCGCACGCATCCGCGGTCGCCACATCCGCCTTGGACCGGATCAAGCGCGATAGAGCGTCCAGCCAGGTATCGATGTCCCACCTTAATCCAGTGCTGGCCCCAGAGCATCAAGCTCGTGGCGCTCCACGCTTGTGCTGTGGGGGGGAGCCTCAGGTCCGGAGGCTGTTCTCGAATCGGCGGCGCTCCACCAGCCCGCCGAGGCCGTCGATGTGGCGGATGCCGGCTCCCTTGGCATGGCGCCAGCCCGGTCGACCTGGTTGCGCGGGGCCAACGCTCGGGCCGCCTGGGCGGAACTTCTCGGCTCTATTCAGGCGGGCGCCGGTACCCCGCCCCGCTGTACGACGATCATGGCCATGTCGTCGTTGAGCAGACCGCCCGCGTACGCCCGAACGTCGGCGGTGATCTGCCGCAGAAGCGGCCCGGGGGCGTGTTCGGCCCACCTCTGTACACGTTCGGCGAGCGGATAGAAGGTGCCCTCGCTGTCGCGCGTCTCGGTGACGCCGTCCGTGTAGAGCAGGATCCTGTCCCCGTCCTGGAAAGGGAAGGTCGCCGCCGTGTACACGGTCTCGGACATGGCGGCGAGGCCGAGTGGTGGGGCGGGTTGCGTCACATGGAGAGCGGTGGCGGCGGTCTGGGCTGCCCGGCGCAGCAGCAGGGGCGGTGGATGTCCACAGCTGATCATGTGGACCACCGGTTCGTCGTCCGGGATGTCGAGCAGCACGGCAGTCACGAAGCGTTCGGCGGCCTCGGGGTCGGATTCCGAGAACTCCGCGAGGCCCCAGGAGACCGCGTCCTCGACGTAGGCGACCAGTTCCGTCAGCGGGATCTGACGGTGGGCCGCGGCACGGAAGGCGCCCAGCACGATCGCCGTGTCGCTGATCGAGGCGAGGCCTTTGCCGCGGACGTCTCCGATGATCAGTCGGGTGGAGTCGGAAGTACGGGCCGCGGCGTAGAGGTCGCCGCCGATGTAGGTGTCGGCTTCGGCGCTGTGGTACTCCGCTGCGAGCGACACCGCTCCGGCCTGCTCCGGGAGCGGTCGCAGGACGACGCGCTGGGCCGTGTCGGAGACGGTCCGCGCCCGGACGAGTTCCCGCTGGTGCCGGTCCCGCAGATGGGTGAAGGCGACCAGGAGGATGCAGAGCGTGGCGAGTGAGACGAGTTCCACCAGGACGCTCTCGGTGCTCAGGACCCGCCGCTCCGCCCCAGCGGCGATCAGCGCGAGTACGGAGAGAGCACCGATCATTGCCGTGGGTCGCGGACCGGTGCCGATGGCGGTCACGGCGGTGGCGACGACCAGCAGATGGGCGAGGTGGATGTCCGGCGGAAGGAACGCGTCGGCCACCGGGACGCAGATGACCAGGAGCAGCGGGGCGACCACCCAGAGCGGGCGCGGTGCTGCGCGCCACCAGGCCCGCAGGGTCCTGTTCGCCTTCGCGGTGGTCGCAACGCTCACTTCTTGCTCCCGTGCATGCTGCTGGATCATGGCCCCCGGTTCCGCCAGGGTGAACGACTGCGGGTGTGGCGGCGCAGCCAGGCTGGTGACGGCCCGTCGGGTGGTCACCGGGCTCCAGCGCCTGGGTCGCTGTTTCCGTCTTCGTCTCCGGGATCCGCGTCGCTCCTGATGTCAACCGGGTGAATAACAGGAGTATTCCGGATGATTCAGCCCAAGGGCGACAAGACCGAACCGCGCACCGGGAGGGCGAAGAGATCCAACTGAGCAGGCGCGCGTCGGGGTGGCGCCGTTCCAGGAGGACGACCTGCTGCTCGCCGAGGGGCTCGTCACCCGGGCCGCGCTCTGTCTGGAGAACGCCCTGCAATACGCACGCGAGCGCACCGCCGCCCTCACACTCCAGCGTGACCTGCTCCCCCAGCGCGTGCGAGGCGGCGCCGCCGTCGAGGTGGCCTCCCGCTATGCGCCGGCCGACCTCGACCGGGGCGTGGGGGGTGACTGGTTCGACGTGGTCGAGCTGTCCGGCGCCCGAGTGGCCCTCGTCGTCGGCGACGTGGTCGGTCAGGGCATCCACGCCGCGGCGACCATGGGCAGGCTGCGCACCGCCATGCACACACTCGCGGACCTGGAGGTGCCCCAACCGCGTGGGTACGGGAACAAGACCCCCGCCCTCCGTCGGCCGCTGACTCCGCGCGTCGGGATGCGGGTCCTCCGCGAGAAACAACTCCAGACCACGCCCGCCGTAGGGAACCTTCTCGATGCGCTTGCCCACCGGCTCCAGACCGTGCCGCTTCGCGTAGTTGACGACACGCCGCCACTCCGCGACCTCGCCGGCATCAGGATCAGTGATCCGCACACGCCCCTCGGCAACGAGCCGTCGATCAGCTCCTGCACCTTCGCCCGTCGGGCCCGCGCGACGGGCCGCTCGCTGTAGGGCGCCCGAGGCTTGGCAGGCACCGCCGGCTGACCGCCACCGGCGACCGCAGAGTCATCGTTGGTCATCAGGAACCTACGATCCCGCAAGGCATCCGCCGAGCGCCAGTCACCCGACACCAAGGTTCCAGCACCCTCGTCGACAGCGGAGGCGATCGACGAACCCCCATTGGCGTATAGAGCCGAAAGAGCATCCGTCAGCGCTGGGAGCCCTCTGGGACTTTTCTGGGACTTCCGGCTCCATAAACCGGCACGAACGTGAAACAGCTGAAAGGCCATTCGCGCAGGTCAGCGACCCTTAGCAACTTATCGGGGCAGGTCACCGCGTTCACTGGTCTCTTCCGGGACAAGTGATCATCAGGAACCAGCAGCTCCGCGCAGAACGTCGCCCGCCCTCGGCCCCCCATCGATATACGCCACCCGACAGGGCCTGACCTGCCCAATAGTTCGCCTGACACCCCATCAGAACGAGCGTCAAATGAGCGTCACGAGCGTCATTTCAGCGTCAAGATATCGCCCGTAACGCCCACACCGCACATAATGCGCACAGGTAAAACCGCAGGTCAGGAGCCCTTTGCGGCCGGTTCGAGGATGGCGACACACTCCACGTGATGGGTCATCGGAAACAGATCGAACGCCCGCAGCGTCCGCACCCGGTACCCGCCGTCCCGGAAGTACGCCAGGTCCCGTGCC
This sequence comes from Streptomyces sp. NPDC005866, assembly GCF_040629895.1. Lineage (NCBI taxonomy): Bacteria > Bacillati > Actinomycetota > Actinomycetes > Kitasatosporales > Streptomycetaceae > Streptomyces > Streptomyces sp. NPDC005866. The sequence goes on along the minus strand of NZ_JBEXWP010000009.1, from coordinate 180,707 downwards.
AGTGCGGCCGGGTCGCAGGCGACGTACGCGATCCTGCGGGCGCCCAGCGACGTCAGGTGCTCCACGGTCTTGCGGCCCGCGCCCGCGCGGGGCGGGTCGAGGACGACGAGGTCGACCTCGGTGATGCCGGTGCGCGGGAGGACCGACTCCACCTTGCCCTGCTCGATGCGTACCCGCGGGAAGTCCGCCAGGTTGTGGCGGGCGTCCTCCACCGCGCGCTTGCCTGACTCGATACCGAGGACCGCGCCCTTCTCACCGAGGCGGTCGGCGAGGGCGCCGGCGAACAGGCCGACACCGCAGTAGAGGTCGAGCGCCATCTCGCCCTTGCGCGGCAGCAGGCCCTGCATCACCGCCGTCACCAGGGTGTCCGCCGCCTTCGGGTGGACCTGCCAGAAGCCGCCGTTACCCACGCGGTGGGTACGGCCGTCGGCGCGTTCGCGGACGAAGGCGCGGCCGTGGACGCGGTGGACGCCGCCGTCGTTCTCGTCCACCCGCAGGACCGAGACCGGCTTGTCGAGTTCGACGAGGGGCAGCCGGGCGCCGGGGTTGGGCTCCAGGATCACCATGCGGTCCTGGGAGCCGGTCGCGGCGATCGCCTCCACCGAGGCCATGCCCGACCAGTCGCGCTCCTCGATACCGAGTTCGCTGACACCCGGCGCGGCGATCATGCAGTGCTCGATCGGCTCCACCTCGTGCGAGCGGTGCCGGCGCAGCCCCGCGTTGCCGTCGGCGTCGACCGCGTACTGCACGCGCGTGCGCCACTGCGGCACCTCACCCGCCGGCAGCTTGTCGCCCTCGGCGGGCATGACCGTGCCGTCCCAGCCCGCCTCCTCCGGTGTCAGGCCGGCCAGCCGCCACAACTGCTCGGCGATCACCTCGCCCTTGAGCCGGCGCTGGGCGCCCGGCTTGGCGTGCTGCCAGTCGCAGCCGCCGCAGCGGCCGGGGCCGGCGTAGGGGCAGGGTGCCTCGACGCGGTCCTTGGACGCGTCCACGATGTCGACCGCGTCGGCGCGCAGGAAGCGGGCCCCCTCCTCGCCCTCGGTCACCCGGGCCACGACCCGCTCGCCGGGCAGCGCGTGCCGGATGAACAGCACCTGGCCCTCGGCGGTCCGGGCGATGCAGTGGCCGCCGTGTGCGACCGGGCCCACCTCGACCTCGTACTCCGTCCCCACCAGAGATTTCTTCGGTTCTGCCTGCATGGCGGGGTGACTCCAGATCAGCGAGAGGGGGACCGGCCGCTCATGGGCCGACGACAGCCCACCAGTCTACGTGGTCGCCGAAGCCCCCCTACCCACACGCGGTCGCCGAAAGCCCCCTCCCCCGCGGCCTACGCCGCCGGCGCCCCGACTCCACACGCAGAGCCACCGGCGCCCCGACTCCACGCAGGCCCACCGGCGCCCCGACTCCACGCAGGGGCACCGGTACCCGTCCCGCTCAGCCCGCGCTGTGCTCCTTGGGCCGGTGTTCGGCCGGACCGCGTCGCACCGCGCCCGGCGCGTTCCACTCCTGCCGCTTGCGGGCCCGGTTCCTCGCCAGCTCCGAGGACGCCAGCTGGTAGGGCACGGAGGTCACCATGACACCCGGCGTGAACAGCAGCCGGCCCTTGAGGCGCAGGGCGCTCTGGTTGTGCAGCAGATGCTCGTACCAGTGGCCGACGACGTACTCCGGGATGATCACGGAGACCGCGTCCCGCGGGGACTGGGCGCGCAGGCCCTTGACGTACTCGATGACCGGCCGGGTGATCTCGCGGTAGGGCGAGTCGAGGACCTTCAGCGGTACGTCTATCCCGCGCCCCTCCCACTCCTCGCGCAGCGCCTTCGTCTCGGCCGGGTCGACGTTGACGGTGAGCGCCTCCAGGGTGTCCGAGCGCATCAGCTTGGCGTAGGCGAGGGCGCGCAGGGTGGGGCGGTGGATCTTGGAGATCAGGACGACCGAGTGGACTCGGGACGGCCGTACCAGGTCGTCGTCCGGCTCCTCGGGGGCCGAGATCTCCTCGGAGACCCGGTCGTAGTGCTTACGGATCGCGGTCATCGTCGCGTAGAAGATGCACATGCCGAGCAGCGCCACCCAGGCGCCGTGCGTGAACTTGGTGACCAGGACGACGACCAGCACCAGGCCGGTGAAGAAGGCGCCGAACGCGTTGATCGCACGGGAGCGCATCATGTGGCTGCGCTTGGCCGGGTCCTTCTCGGTCGCCAGGTGGCGGTTCCAGTGCCGGACCATGCCGGTCTGGCTGAGCGTGAAGGACACGAACACGCCGACGATGTAGAGCTGGATGAGGCGGGTCGAGTCGGCGCCGTAGATGACCGTCAGCAGGGCGGCGGCGCCGGCGAGCAGCACGATGCCGTTGGAGAAGGCGAGGCGGTCGCCGCGGGTGTGCAGCTGGCGCGGCAGGTAGCGGTCCTGGGCGAGGATCGAGCCGAGCAGGGGGAAGCCGTTGTACGCGGTGTTCGCCGCCAGGAAGAGGACCAGGGCGGTGGCGGCGGCGAGCAGGATGAACAGGAAGCTGCCCTTGCCGAAGACGGCCTCGGCGACCTGGGAGATCACCGGGTTCTGGACATACCCCGCGCCGACCCCGACGCCGTTGTGGATCAGATCCGTGGCCGGGTTCTCGGCCATGCGGACCTTGGTGACGGCGGCGAGCGCGATGATGCCGCAGAACATGGTGACCGCCAGCAGGCCCATCATGGCCAGCGTGGTCGCCGCGTTCTTCGACTTCGGCTTGCGGAAGGCCGGGACGCCGTTGGAGATCGCCTCGACACCGGTGAGCGCGGCACAGCCTGAGGAGAAGGCGCGGAGGAGAAGGAAGACCAGGGCGAAGCCGGCCAGGCCTTGGTGTTCGGCCTTGATGTGGAAGTCGGCGGTCGGGGCCCGCATCATGTCCCCGAGTACCAGGCCCCGGAACGCGCCCCACGCGATCATGATGAAGACGCCGCCGACGAACACGTACGTCGGGATCGCGAAGAGCTTGCCGGACTCCTTCACCCCGCGCAGGTTCATCAGCGTCAGCAGCACGATCACGGTGACGGCGCAGAAGACCTTGTGCTCGACCACGAAGGGGACCGCCGAGCCGAGGTTCTCGATGCCGGAGGCGATGGAGACGGCGACGGTCAGGACGTAGTCGACGAGCAGGGCGCTCGCGACGGTCAGGCCGGCCTTGTTCCCGAGGTTGGTGGTGGCGACCTCGTAGTCGCCGCCGCCGCTCGGGTAGGCGTGCACGTTCTGCCGGTATGAGGCGACCACGGTGAACATCAGCACGACGACCGCGACCGCGATCCAGGGGCTGAAGTGGTACGCCGACACGCCCGCGATGGACAGGACCAGCAGGACCTCCCCCGGCGCGTAGGCGACGGAGGACAGCGGGTCGGAGGCGAAGACGGGGAGTGCGATGCGCTTCGGCAGGAGTGTTTCGCCCAGCCGGTCACTGCGCAGTGCGCGCCCGATCAGGATCCGTTTGGGCACGTCGGTCAGTTTGGACACGAGAAAGGATCGTAGGCCTTCGGCCTGCCAACCCTCCAGCCGCAGTACTGGATCTGCCTCCCGAGTGAAAAAGGTGACGGCTGGAACTGCGGATTCCGTTGCCTTCGCGTCATTCGTGCCTAGATGGCAGACCCCGCCTGTCATCGCACTTCGGAGGTCTTATGCCCGCGACCGCAGAGCTGATCGGTGCCGCGGTCGCCCTCGTCGGCCTCGGAGTCCTCACTGCCTGGAGCGTGCGCAGCATCACTCGGCGATGAGCGTGGCACAGGGGTGCCCGGGCCGGACGGTGCGTGTGTAGCTTGGGCGTCGGTCTGAGACCCTGATGGGGCTGAGCAGTAACTTTTGGACACCGGAAGGACGGTCGTGCACATCGTCATCATGGGCTGCGGCAGAGTGGGTTCCGCTCTCGCCCAGACCCTGGAGCAACAGGGGCACACGGTCGCCGTGATCGACCAGGACCCCACCGCCTTCCGCAGGCTGGGCCCGGGATTCGGCGGCCGCCGGGTCACCGGAGTCGGCTTCGACCAGGACACGCTGCGCGAAGCGGGCATCGAGGAGGCAGGCGCCTTCGCCGCCGTCTCCAGCGGTGACAACTCGAACATCATCTCGGCCCGGGTGGCCCGCGAGATGTTCGGTGTGGAGAACGTCGCGGCCCGTATCTACGATCCGCGGCGCGCCGAGGTCTACCAGCGCCTCGGCATCCCCACCGTCGCCACGGTCCGCTGGACCGCCGACCAGATGCTGCGCCGGCTGCTGCCCTCGGGCGCGGAGCCGCTGTGGCGTGACCCCACCGGCGGGGTCCAGCTGGCCGAGGTGCACGTGTCCCCGAAGTGGGTCGGCCACAAGATCAGCGAGTTGCAGGAGGAGACCGGTGTCCGGGTCGCCTTCCTCACCCGGCTCGGTGAGGCGATGCTGCCCACCTCGCAGACGGTGCTGCAGGAGGGCGACCTGGTGCATGTGATGATGCGGACGGACGACGTCGACAAGGTCGAGGCCGCCTTCGCCGGGGGTCCGGAAGAGGAGGGCGGTCACTGATGAGGGTCGCCATTGCCGGAGCCGGCGCCGTCGGCCGCTCGATCGCGGGCGAGCTGCTGGAGAACGGCCACGAGGTCCTGCTGATCGACAAGGCCCCGACCGCCATCTCGGTCGAGCGGGTCCCGCAGGCGGAGTGGCTGCTCGCCGACGCCTGTGAGATCACCTCCTTGGACGAGGCGGCGCTGCAGCGCTGCAACGTCGTGATCGCCGCGACGGGCGACGACAAGGTGAACCTGGTCGTCTCGCTCCTCGCGAAGACGGAGTACGGCGTTCCGCGCGTCGTCGCCCGGGTCAACAACCCCAAGAACGAGTGGCTGTTCAACGAGGCCTGGGGCGTGGACGTCGCCGTCTCGACGCCTCGTCTGATGTCCGCCCTGGTCGAGGAGGCGGTGAGCGTCGGCGACCTGGTCCGCCTGCTGCGCTTCAGCCACGGCGACGCGAACCTGGTCGAGCTGACCCTGCCCGAGGAGTCAGCCCTGGCCGGCACCCAGGTCGGCGATGTGGCGTGGCCCGAGGACACCTCCCTGGTCACGATCATCCGCGGCACCCGGGTCCTCACCCCCTCCCCCGAGGACTCCCTGGAGGCGGGCGACGAACTCCTCTTCGTCGCGGCCCAGGCCCGCGAGGAACAGCTGGAGGACCTGCTGTCGGTACGGCGGGAAGACGGCTGACGGGAGCACACGGAACAGAGAGAAGGGCGCCCTCCGCTGTGGAGGGCGCCCTTCTCCCGTATCCGGCTACTTGCGGTGGCGTCCGCCCGAGGCCTCGCCGCTCTCCTCGGCCGGCGCGGCCTTGCGCTCCTCCTCGGCCTTCTCCTGCGCCTCCATCTCGGCGAAGACATCGATCGGCGCCGGCGCCTTCGCCAGGAAGACCCAGGTGAGCCAGACGGCGAGCAGGAACGGCGGGATCTTCAGCGCGACCAGCACCCAGCCGAGCTGGGCGGTGTTGGCCCACCAGTACAGCGGGAAGAGGATCGCGCACTTGGCGAGCAGGATCAGGCCCCAGGCCCAGCTGGCCTTGGCGTAGGCCTTCTTGCGGCCGGGGTTGCGGGTACGCCAGGAGAGGTTCTCCTTGAAGACCGGGCCGAGGATCAGGCCGATCAGTGGCACCCCGCACAGCGTGGTGACGATGTACGCCAGCGCCAGGCCCAGCGTGTAGAGCATGCCGGGCAGGTAGAAGTCCTTGGCGTTGCCGGTCATCATCGCGAAGACGACACCGAAGGCGACGCCGAAGACACCGCTGAAGGCGTGCTTGACGGTGCCCCTCATGGCCAGGCGCACCACGACCAGCACCACGGAGACGGCGAGGGCGGCGATCGCCGACCAGTGCAGGTCCTTGTTGATGGTGAAGATCGTGACGAACAGCAGGCCGGGCAGCACCGTCTCGACCATGCCGCGTACGCCGCCGAAGGCCTCGAACAGCGCGGCCTCGGTCACCGCCCGCGCATCGTTCTCCGCCTGAGTGTCTTCGGTCGGCTTGTCGAGCGACGTCACCGGCTACTCCCTACCGAGGGGTCTCAGTTCGTACTTGGGGTTGAACAGCACCCGGCGGCCCCGGCTCATCGAGATCCGGCCCGATGCGATCAGCCTGCGCCCCGGTTCTATGCCCACGATGGAGCGCCTGCCCAGCCAGACCACGTCCAGCGCGGCGGAGCCGTCGAACAGCTCGGCCTCCAGGGCGGGGACTCCGGCACGCGGCCGCAGGGTGACCGTGCGCAAGGTACCAGTTACGGTGACGATCTGCCGGTCCTGGCAGTCGCCGATCCGGATGCAGCCCGCCGTGTCGGCGTCCTCGCGCAGTTCCTCGGACTCCAGGTCCTCCTGCGACGAGGACAGCCGGCCGAGCATGCGCCGGAACCGGCCGGCCGGCTTTTCGGAACGAGGAACAGCACTCATGTCTGAAGCGTACCGGGGCTCACAGACACCGTCGTAGTCCAGCTCACTTCTCGAACCGGTACCCCATGCCCGGCTCCGTGATGAAGTGCTTGGGGTGCGAGGGGTCGGCCTCCAGCTTCCGGCGCAGTTGCGCCATGTACACGCGCAGGTAGTTGGTCTCCGTCCCGTACGACGGCCCCCACACCTCCTGCAACAGCTGCTTCTGGCTGACCAGCCGGCCGGTGTTGCGGACCAGCACCTCCAGCAGGTGCCACTCGGTGGGGGTCAGCCGGACATCCTTGCCGGCCCGGTTGACCTTCTTCGCGGCCAGGTCGACGGTGAACCCCTCGGTCTCCACCAGCACGTCGTCCTCGCCGCCCCCGGCGACCGGCTCGGCACGGCGGACGGCGGCCCGCAGCCTGGCCAGCAGCTCATCCATGCCGAAGGGCTTGGTGACGTAGTCGTCGGCGCCCGCGTCGAGCGCCTCGACCTTCTCGTCCGAGGAGTGGCGGGCGGACAGCACCAGGATCGGCACCCGGGTCCAGCCGCGCAGTCCCTTGATCACCTCGACGCCGTCCATGTCGGGCAGGCCGAGGTCGAGGACGACCACGTCGGGGTGGCGGGAGGCGGCCAGTTCGAGGGCGGTACGGCCGTCGGGGGCCGCGTCGACCTCGTACTTGCGCGCCTTGAGGTTGATCACGAGGGCGCGCACGATCTGCGGCTCGTCGTCGACCACGAGCACACGGGTCATGAGGCCTGCCTTTCCGGTTCTGCCACGGCTTCCGCCACGGGTTCCGCTGCTGCGGCGACCGATCCTGCCGCCCGGAGGCTGAGGACCATGGTGAGGCCGCCGCCGGGCGTGTCCTCGGCGTTGAGGGTGCCGCACATCGCCTCGGCGAAGCCCCGGGCGACCGCGAGCCCCAGACCGACCCCGGCACCGCGCGGAGCGTCACCGTAACGCTGGAAGGGCTCGAATATGCGGTCTTTGGCGTCGTCGGGCACGCCGGGCCCGCGGTCCACGATCCGCAGCTCGACGCGGTCCGCGATGGCGCTGGCGGAGGCGAGGACGGGCCGGCCGGCCGGGCTGTACTTGACGGCGTTCTCGACCAGGTTGGCCACCGCCCGCTCCAGGAGTCCGGCGTCGGCCTCGACCATGGGCAGGGTCTCGGGGACGTCCAGCTCCACGCTGTTCTCGGGCACGCCGACCAGCGCCATCGGGACCACCTCATCGAGGTCGATCTCACGGACGATCGGGGTGACGGTGCCGGTCTGCAGGCGGGACATGTCGAGCAGGTTGCCGACGAGGTGGTCGAGCCGGTCGGCACCCTCCTCGATGCCTTCCAGCAGCTCCGCCTGGTCCTCCTCGGACCATGCCACGTCGTCCGAGCGCAGCGACGACACCGCCGCCTTGATCCCGGCGAGCGGGGTGCGCAGATCATGGCTGACGGCGGCCAGCAGGGCCGTACGGATCCGGTTGCCCTCGGCGAGCGCGCGGGCCTGGTCGGCCTCCTCCCGAAGCCGCCTGCGGTCCAGTACGACCGCTGCCTGGGCGGCGAAGGCGGCGAGCACCCGGCGGTCCTCGGCGGGCAGCACCCGGCCGGTCAGCGCGAGGGCCATGTGGTCGCCTATGGGCATGTCGACGTCGGCGTCCTCGGGCCGCTCCAGGGCGGGCCCGAATCCGGCGCGCCCGGCGCAGCACCACGGCTCGACGTCGCCCGCCCGCTCCAGGAGGGCGGCGGACTCCATGCCGAAGGTCTCCCGTACCCGCTCAAGGAGCTCCTCCAGGCTGGTCTCACCGCGCAGCACGTTGCCGGCGAGGAAGGAGAGGATCTCGGACTCGGCGCGCAGCCGGGCGGCCTGGTGGGTGCGGCGGGCGGCGAGGTCCACGACCGAGGCGACGGACAGCGCGACCCCGAAGAAGATCACGATGGCCACGATGTTCTTCGGATCGGCGATGGTCAGCCGGTGCAGGGGCGGGGTGTAGAAGTAGTTCAGCAGCAGGGACCCGAACGCCGCCGAGGCCAGCGCCGGGAAGAGCCCGCCGAGCAGCGCGGCCGCGACCGTGACGGTCAGGAAGAGCAGCATGTCGTTGGCGAGGCCGAGGTCGACGGTGTTCAGCAGCACCGCCATGACGGCCGGGCCGATCAGACCGGCCAGCCAGCCGGCGATGATCCGGCCCCGCCCGAGCCGTGCGCCCCGGGCCACCGGCAGCCCGCGCCCCTTGGCGACCGCCTCGTGGGTGACGATGTGGACGTCCAGGTCGGGTCCCGACTCGCGGGCGACCGTGGCGCCGACGCCGGGCCCGAGGACGTACTGCCAGGCCTTGCGGCGTGAGGAGCCGAGCACGATCTGGGTGGCGTTGACGCCGCGCGAGAAGTCGAGCAGGGCCGCGGGGATGTCCTCGCCGACGACCTGGTGGAAGGTGCCGCCGAGGTCCTCGACCAGGGTGCGCTGGACGGCGAGTTCCTTCGGGGAGGCCGAGGTCAGGCCGTCGCTGCGGGAGATGTACACGGCAAGGACCTCGCCGCCGGCGCCCTTCTCGGCGAGCCGCGCGGCCCGCCGGATCAGCGTCCGCCCCTCGGGACCGCCGGTGAGCCCGACGACGATCCGCTCCCGGGAGCCCCAGATCGCCGAGACCCGGTGCTCGCTGCGGTACTGCTTCAGGTACTCGTCGACCCGGTCGGCCACCCACAGCAGCGCCAGTTCACGCAGGGCGGTGAGGTTGCCGGGCCGGAAGTAGTTGGACAGGGCCGCGTCGACCTTGTCCGGCTGGTAGATGTTGCCGTGCGCCATGCGCCGGCGCAGCGCCTGGGGCGACATGTCGACCAGCTCGATCTGGTCCGCGCGCCGTACCACCTCATCGGGCACGGTCTCGCGCTGGCGCACCCCCGTGATGGACTCGACGACATCGCCGAGGGACTCCAGGTGCTGGATGTTGACGGTCGAGACGACGTCGATCCCGGCCGCCAGCAGTTCCTCGACGTCCTGCCAGCGCTTGGCGTTGCGGGAGCCGGGGACGTTGGTGTGGGCGAGTTCGTCCACCAGGGCGACGGCGGGGGCGCGGTGCAGTACGGCGTCCACGTCCATCTCCGTGAACAGGGCGTCGCGGTACTTCAGCTCCTTGCGCGGGACCTGCTCCAGGCCGTGCAGCATCACCTCGGTGCGCGGCCGTTCGTGGTGCTCGACGAAGGCGACCACACAGTCGGTGCCGCGCTCCACGCGCCGGTGGGCCTCGGAGAGCATGGCGTAGGTCTTGCCCACACCCGGTGCCGCACCGAGATAGATCCGAAGCTTGCCGCGTGCCATGGTCCCATTGTCTTCCGCTTACCGCCGCCTACGCAGCGTCGACCTTACGGCCAACAATCCCGGCCAATGGGGCAGGGGGATCGGCGGCTGGCATCTTTGACAGAACCCTGATGTGCCCCGCGGGCCTCCCTGAGAGGGCCGCGGGGCCTCGGGGCCTCGGGGCTCAGTTGGGGTTGTCACCGTGGGTGAGGGTCTCCCAGGCGACGAAGAGGTTGTTGCTGCCCGCCGGGCGGCTGTTCTGGGTGAGCGTCTGGGTGTTGGTCATGGCGATGCCCAGCCGGTTGTGGAGGGCGTTGTAGCCGACCTCGGTGACGGGTCCGAGGCCGAGGTTGAGGGAGCCGCCGCAGAGCCAGCTGGGGACGGCGGTGCCCAGCTGGTACCTGGACTGGAAGCCGAGCGCCTGCCGCAGCCGTTCGCCGACGTCCGTGCCGTAGAGGTCCTGGCCCTGGATCCGGCTGGTCTCGGCGACGTGCGAGATCGAGGAGATGCCGTAGCCGGTGTGGGTGAAGTCCCGGCAGGTCTCCTGGGTGAGGCCGGTGACGAAGGTGGACTGGCCCTGCCAGTAGGAGACGATCTTGGCGGTGGTGTCCAGGTTCTGGCTGGGCACGGTCTTCGGCACCGACCCGTCGGAGGCCAGGTAGACGTAAGCGGCCGTGCGGGTACGGAACTTGGCCATGGCCGTGTCGTACGACGTCTTGTCCTCCAGGAAGACGGAGATGCCGACGGCGGCCTCCATCATCGACAGCTCCCAGTTGCCGTTGGAGTTGGAGCCCTTGATGACGGTGGGCAGGTAGACGTTGCGCAGCATGGTGGCGAAGCGGGCCTCGTTCGCCCAGGTGCCGGTGTACGTGTACCTGATGATCTCGGCGGCCTTGGGCCAGGAGGAGCCTGCCCAGCCGGTCTGCAGGGGCGCGTTGCTGTTGGTGTGGCCGGTGATGGTGGCCGACCAGGCGTCCATGAGCTGGATGGCCTTCTGGGCGTAGCGGGCGTCCTTGGTGATGTACCAGGCGAGGGCGTCGGTGTAGGCGGCGATCGCGTCCTCGCGCTCGTCGGTGCAGCCGTAGTTGGGGTTCGAGTACGACCCGCACTCGACGGTCGCCCGGGGCTTGGGCGTGCGGTTCAGGTCGGCGTACTTGCTCGCCATCATCTGGTCGTAGGCCGACTTCCAGGGCTGGGCGCCGGCCAGCACCTCGGTGCGGGCGAAGTCCAGCTGGGCCCTGGAGACGGTGACCCCGGGGTGCACGAACGTGCTGGGGGCCGAGTGGGCGGCGGGGGCTGTGAAGGCGCCCAGGAGCAGGGCTCCCACGGCCGCGAGCAGGGGGATGCGACGCACAGCGACTCCGTTCTCGTACGTTCTCGTATGTGAACTTGGAGCGCCTCTGTGAACATAGGCGTTGACCCGAGACCGTAGGTACGGACCAGACTTCCGTCAAGGTGTGAAGTAAGGGGCGACCGTTCACATCGGGAGCGCCGGGCATGTGAAAGGGCCGCACCCCAGGGGGTACGGCCCTTGTCGCTTCCCGTGCTGTCAGCGGACCTCGGTGATCTCCGGTCCGCGCTGGAGCTGGCCCATGCCGCCGGAGAAGCGCGAGCCCTCCTCCTGCTGGACACCCTCGGGGACCATCTGGGCGTCGTTCGGCAGCTTGAGGACGATCGGGTCACGGGGCGCCATCGGGCCCTCGCCGCGGACCACGACGGTGTCCCGGAAGATCTGCTCCAGGAGCCCGGCGGCCTGCGGCTGCACCGCGCCCTGCCCGGAGATCACACCGCGCAGGAACCAGCGCGGACCGTCCACACCGACGAACCGCACCACCTGGAAGCCGCCCGTGCCGTCCGGCAGTTGCACCGGCACCTGGGCACGCAGCTCCCAGCCCAGCGGTCCCTCGACCTCGTCGACGATGCCACCCTGCTGGGTGATGCCGGAGCCGATCTCCTCACGCACCTCACCCCAGATGCCCTCGCGCTTGGGCGCGGCGAAGGCCTGCAACTGCACGGCGCTGTCCTTGAGCACCACCGTCGCCGCGACGATCGCGTCACCGGCGACCTCGACCCGCAACTCCATGCCGTCGACGCCGGGCACGAACAGACCGCCGAGGTCCACCCGGCCCTCGCCCGGATCCCGCACCTCGGTGGCGTCCCACGGCCCGTCGGGCCGGGGCTCCGGCTCCAGGCGTACGCGCTCGCGCCCGCCCTCTTCCTCGTCCGCCTCGGTGTCGACGCTGTCGACGACCTGCTCGGCCTCGCCGGCCGCGTCCTCGGCGGCACCCTTCTTCTTGCGACGTCCGAACACGTCACTGTCCTTCCCGGTCGGATACGACCGAAGCGTATCGATTCCCACCCGTCCGACCGCCCTCGGCGGCCTGACCGCTTGCGCCGCTCACATCGCCCACCGCGGCATGCCCGCCGGTGGACCCGAAGCCCCCTTCGGCCCGCGCCGAGTCGGGGAGCTCCGCCACCTCCTGGAAGCGGACCCTCTCGACCTGCTGGACGACCAGTTGGGCAATCCGGTCGAAGCGCTCGAACCGCACGGACTCGCGCGGGTCGAGATTCACCACGATCACCTTGATCTCCCCACGGTACCCGGCATCAATCGTCCCCGGGGCATTCACGAGGGCCACACCGCACCGGGCGGCGAGCCCCGAACGAGGGTGTACGAAGGCCGCGTACCCATCCGGGAGGGCGATCGACACCCCCGTGGGCAGGACGGCCCGATCCCCGGGCTTCAGCTCGCACGCCTCGGTGGTACGCAGATCGGCCCCCGCGTCACCGGGGTGCTCGTACGCAGGAATCGGTACGCCCTGGTCGACACGGCGGATGAGGACGTCGAGAGGGCTGACGGATGCGGGGTTCACGGGTTCACCTCGAAGGCGCGGGCGCGCCGGATCCGGACCGGGTCGTTCATGGCGGCCCGGATCTCGTCCTCGCGGCCGTTGTCCACGAAGTGCTCGACCGGGACCTCGACGAAGAGGGCGTCGGCGCGGACGGCGACGGGTCCGTCGGGGCCGTCCACTCGCCCGGTGGCGGTCGAGTAGATCTTCCGGCCGGCCACGGCGACGACCTCGGCCGTCAGGTGGAGCATGGTGCCCACGGGCACCGGCCGTACGAAGTCGGTCTCCAGCCGTCCGGTGACGGCGATCTTCCGCAGCAGCCAGTTCAGCGAGCCGAGCGTCTCGTCGAGAGCGGTGGCGAGGACACCGCCGTGCGCGAGGCCCGGGGCGCCCTGGTGGGCGGCCCGCACGGTGAACTCGGCGGTGAGGGAGACCCCCTCGCCGGCCCGTACCTCCAGATGCAGCCCGTGCGACTGCTCGTGGCCGCATCCGAAACACTGTTCGTAGTGGGCGCCGATGAGCTCACCGGGCGCGGGAGCGTCGGGGTGCCGCACCGGTTCGCGGGCACTGGCGGGAGGCTGAAGAGCTGCGGAACTACCACTCACAGCCGCAGACCTTACCCGCGCGTCCAGTGAATCCGGACACCGTGCCAAGCTTGGCTCCATGCAGCTCTCCGCCACCCCCTACGAAGAACGCCTGACGGCCCCCCGGTCGTGGTGGTTCCTCAGCTTCCTGATCGGCGTCTCCTGCGCCCTGGTCCTGTTGCCCTTCGGCACCCTGCCGACGCTGGGCGGCCTGGTGGGCGGCACGGCGGCGGCAGCGGTGGTGGCCAGTTCGTACGGCTCCCCGCGCATCCGGGTGGTGGGCGACTCACTGATCGCGGGCGAGGCGAAGATCCCGGTGTCGGCCCTGGGGGCGTCGGAGATCCTGGACCCGGAGGAGGCGCGCGCCTGGCGCACGTACAAGGCCGACGTCCGCGCCTTCCTCCTGCTGCGCGCCTACATCCCCAGGGCCCTGCGCGTGGAGGTCACGGACCCGGAGGACCCGACGCCGTACCTGTACCTGTCGACACGGGAGCCGGAGGCTCTGGCGGCGGCGATCGAGGCGGCCAAGAAGGCCCAGTAGGCCTCTCCCCCGCGGGTGCGGGCGGCGCAGGTTTCCGCACCTCGAAGCCTGAGCGCCGCCGACCGGCCGTCAGCCCCCGAAGTCCTCCGGCAGCTCCGCGATGGGCAGTGGCTCCGCCGGTTTCTCCAGCGGGGGCAGCTGCGACAGTTCCTCCCACGGCACCTGGATCTTTCTCAGGTCCGCCCGGATCCGCGCCGCGAGCCTCTTGGTGTCCCGGCGGTTCATGACCGCGCCCACGGCGGCGCCCACCATGAACGGCATCAGGTTGGGCAGATCCCGCACCACCCGCTTCGTGATCTGCTGGCGCAGCTCGCGCTTCATCTGCCCGCCGAGGGCGTTGTTGACCGTCGACGGCCTCATCACGTCGATCCCGCGCTCCCCCGACCAGGAGGACAGATACGCGGTGCTGCGGGCCTTCAGGTTCCCCGGCGGCCGCGCGCCGTACACCTCGTGGAGCTCGGCGATCAGCTTCAGCTCGATCGCCGCGACCCCGGTGATCTCCGCGGCCAGCTCGGTGGGCATCGCCGGCGGCACCGGCAGCATCGCCGCCGCGCCGATCCCGGCACCGACCGCCGAGGTCGCGCCCGCCGCGCCCGCCACCAGTTTGTCGGCGAGCTGCTCGGGCCCGAGGCCCGGGAAGTGCCGACGCAGGGTCGCGAGGTCGCGTACGGGGACACGAGGGGCGATCTCGATGATCCGGTCCGCGAGGTGGGCCAGCCCCGCTTTGGCCCGGCTGCCGCCCTTGCGGGCGCCTTCCCGGGCCAGGTCCACGGCCTTGTCACGGATGGCCCCGGCCCGTCGCCGTGCGACGGGCGCGGGCTGGTCCGCCGGCGCCGGGAGGTCACCCCGGTCGGCCGCCGGTTCGAGCGAGGCTCCCGGATCGGATGAGCCTCGCCCGTCGTCACGCGCGTGCGGGCCGTCGGACGGCCCCGAGTCCGCTCCCTTGCGAGAGAAGCGGCGCTTCCGAGGTGGGGTCGAGCCAGTCATGCCCGACCCCTCCTCAGTCGCAGTCGCGGCAGATCGGCTGACCGTTCTTCTCCCGGGCCAGCTGGCTGCGGTGGTGCACCAGGAAGCAGCTCATGCAGGTGAACTCGTCCTGCTGCTTGGGCAGCACCCGGACGGCCAGCTCCTCGTTCGAGAGGTCCGCGCCGGGCAGCTCCAGGCCTTCGGCGGCCTCGAACTCGTCCACGTCCACAGCGGACGTGGACTTGTCGTTCCTCCGAGCCTTCAGCTCTTCAAGGCTGTCCGAGTCGACGTCATCGTCGGTCTTGCGTGGAGTGTCGTAATCGGTTGCCATGTCGCTCTCCCCCTCTGGGTGTCTGCGGTGTCTCCAGCGCACGTAACGCGTGAGAGGCCGGACTTGTGCCCGACCCGAGGCGGAGATTTTGCCTCACATCAAGGTCTGTTACTCAATCGACACCCAACCGGATCCCTCGAGAGTGATCGGGTTGAATGGCGATGGGGACCGTACACGGTCCTCACGAGACACCTCAAAGGCGCCTCACCCTGTACTTCCCGTGATCAAGACCCCTGAAAACAGGGATTTTCCCGGCTTTATTCCCCCAGCCATGATCACTGAGAGTATATGGCCAGAAATACGCGCTTGTGATCGATCACACACGGGGTAGCGCGACACGCCGATAAGAAATTCCGCGCAAAGCGAACATCCCTCGCGTGTGTCGTGATCTTGTAACGGCTTCAGACGGGCAGGGTGACCCTCATGACGAGCCCACCGCCCTCGCGGGGTTGGGCCGCGATGTGGCCGCCGTGCGCCCGGGCCACGGACCGGACGATGGACAGGCCGAGGCCGACGCCCTTGTCGCTGCCGGTGCGCTCGGTACGGAGCCGTCTGAAGGGCTCGAACAGGTTGTCGATCTCATAGGCCGGCACGACCGGGCCGGTGTTCGCGACGGACAGTACCGCCTGGCCGTGCTGGATCTCGGTGTCGACCTCGACCCAGCCGCCCTCCCGTCGCCCGCCACCACCCTTGTTGGGAAGCGCTTCGCGCTGCACCTCCTCATTGGGCACGTTGTAGCGCACCGCGTTCTGCACCAGGTTCAGCGCGATCCGCTCCAGCAGCACGCCGTTGCCCTGCACCACCGCAGGCTTCCGCACGCCCCGGATGGTCACGCCCTTGGCCTCCGCCTCGGCGTGTACCTGGTCGACGGCCTGGGTGGCCACCTCAGCCAGGTCGACCGGTTTGCGCTCGACGATCTGGTTGTCGCTGCGGGCCAGCAGCAGCAGGCCCTCCACGAGCTGCTCGCTGCGTTCGTTGGTGGCCAGCAGGGTCTTGCCGAGCTGCTGCAGTTCCACGGGCGCGTTCGGATCCGAGAGGTGCACCTCCAGGAGCGTGCGGTTGATCGCCAACGGCGTGCGCAGCTCATGGGAGGCGTTGCCGACGAAGCGCTGCTGGGCGGTGAAGGCCCGCTGCAGCCGCTCCAGCATGTCGTCGAAGGTGTCCGCGAGCTCCTTCAGCTCGTCGTCCGGGCCGTCCAGCTCGATCCGGCGGGACAGGTCCGAGCCGGCCACCGCGCGAGCGGTACGGGTGATCCGTCCGAGCGGGGACAGCACCCGGCCGGCCATCGCGTAACCGAACGCGAAGGCGATCACGGCCAGGCCCAGCAGGGCCAGCAGCGAGCGGCTGAGCAGGTCGTCCAGGGCCGCCTGGCGCTGATGGTCCACGCACTGGGCGATCGCGGCGTTGAAGTCCGAGATCTGCAGGCTGGTCGTGCCGGTGATCGCCGGACAGTTGTCGCTGGAGATCTTGATGTCCGAACCGCCGATGATCTTGAACAGCGGCTGGTTGCCGGTGCTGATCGCCTGCGCGGCGAGCAGGTAGATGATCGAGAGCAGCAGGATGCCGGCGATCAGGAACATGCCGCCGTACAGCAGCGTGAGCCGTATGCGGATGGTCGGGCGCAGCCACGGGAAGACCGGCTGTGGTCTCCGGGGGTCCCAGGTGGGCTTGGGGGGCGCCTGCGCAGGTGCGGGAGTGGTGGCCACGGTCATCAGATCCGGTAGCCCGAGCCGGGGACGGTGACGATCACGGCGGGCTCGCCCAGCTTGCGGCGCAGCGTCATCACCGTCACCCGCACGACGTTGGTGAACGGGTCCGTGTTCTCGTCCCAGGCCTTCTCAAGGAGCTGCTCGGCGCTGACCACCGCCCCCTCGCTGCGCATCAGCACCTCCAGGACGGCGAACTCCTTCGGCGCGAGCTGGACCTCCTTGCCGTCGCGGAAGACCTCGCGGCGGTTCGGGTCGAGTTTGATGCCGGCGCGCTCCAGGACGGGGGGCAGCGGCACGCTGGTACGGCGGCCGAGGGCGCGGACGCGCGCGATGAGCTCACTGAACGCGAAGGGCTTGGGGAGGTAGTCGTCGGCGCCGATCTCCAGGCCCTCCACACGGTCGCTGACGTCGCCGGACGCGGTGAGCATCAGCACGCGCGTGGGCATGCCGAGCTCGACGATCTTGCGGCAGACGTCGTCGCCGTGCACGAGGGGGAGGTCGCGGTCGAGGACGACCACGTCGTAGTCGTTGACGCCGATGCGCTCCAGAGCGGCCGCACCGTCGTACACGACGTCGACGGCCATGGCCTCCCGGCGCAGTCCGGTGGCCACCGCATCGGCGAGCAGTTGCTCGTCCTCGACGACGAGTACGCGCACGTCGCTTGTCCTTCCTCTGTCCACCCGCGTAGCGCGCACAGGCGCACGAGGGCAGGGGGCTCCTGGGGTGTGTGACCTCCATCCTGCCCTTTTCGGCCATAAGTCGGCAGTAAGACGGGGACGAGGAGGGCCGGATCGGGGCGGCCGGGCGGGAATGGGAGATTTTCTCTTCCGGTTGAGGTTTCCACGGAGGGGAGCGGGGGGAGGACGGCATGTACACCCCGCGATCACGCTCTGCATGTGCCGCAGCACCATGCGGTACGTACGTCGCCGCTACAGCAGAGTGGACGATGGGGGTGTCCGGCACCGTCGCCGCCCAGCAGGGCAGCGCTGGGCACCCGCGAGAGACGTGATCGCCCCTTCAACGGCACACCCCCGTGCCACCGACCCACGACCCAGGACGAGGGGGCGCAGCATGGACGCATTCACCGCAGGACTTCTGCAGCGCATAAAGGCGACCGAGTCCGACCTCACACGGGCTCGTGACGAGGGCGACGACTTCCTTGTCGAAGTGGAACAGGCCGAGCTCGACGACCTGCGCCGCCTCGCCGCCGAACACGGTGTGGAGGTCGGCGCGACCAGCGTCTGACAGTCCCGCAGCAGCAGCTCACCGGCACGAGAGCGGGGCCCCGGCGAATCCAGCGCCGGGGCCCCGCTCATGTCTGCTCACCACCCACCGCAACGACGTTCGATTTGCCACCCGCCGCAACGGTGCTCAGCCGTCACGGCGTATTCGGCGGTGCCGTGCCCCCGACCCAGGCGTTCGGGCTCAGTCGTGCCAGGCTCCGAAGTCCTCCAGCAGTTGCTGAAGCGGCTCGAAGACGCCCGGAGTGCCCGCGATCGTCAGGTCGCGCGACAGACGTTCTCCGGGGCGGCCGCCGGTCAACGCGCCGGCCTCTCTCGCGATCAGGTCCCCCGCGCCCCAGTCCCAGGCGTTCAGCCCGCGCTCGTAGTACCCGTCCAGCCGGCCGCAGGCCAGGTCGCACAGGTCGATCGCCGCCGAGCCGCTGCGGCGGATGTCGCGGAGCAGCGGGATCAGCCGGGCGGCGACCTCTGCCTGGTGGGTGCGGACCTCCGTCACGTAGTTGAAGCCGGTCGACACCAGCGCCTGCTCCAGCGGCGCTGCAGGACGGCAGGTCAGCCGCAGCTCGCCCTCCCACGCCCCGGTCGCCCAGGCCCCGCCGCCGCGCACCGCGTGGTACGTCTCGCCGCGCATCGGGGCCGCCACGACGCCGGCCACGGTCTCGCCGTCCCGCTCGGCCGCGATGGAGACCGCCCAGGTCGGCAGCCCGTACAGGTAGTTGACCGTGCCGTCGAGGGGGTCGATCACCCAGCGGATCCCGCTGGTGCCCTCCGTCGACGCGCCCTCCTCGCCGAGGAAGCCGTCGTCGGGGCGGCGTGCGGAGATCAGGTCGGTGATCAACTTCTCCGCTGCGATGTCCATCTCGGTCACGACGTCGATCGGGCTGGACTTGGTCCGGGCGACGGCGAGGTCGGCCGGGCGGCCGTCCCGCAGCAGCTCGCCCGCGCGGGCGGCCGCCTCCCGGGCGAGCTCGAGCAGGTCGGTGTGCAGGGCGTCGGTCACGGGGCTCCTCACGCGTACGGGCTGTCGGCGCCGGCGGCGGCCGGACGGGGGGCGCGGGACGGGCAGCAGCCGACCGGGCAGAGGTTGTGGCTCGCGCCCAGCGTGCCCAGCGCGCACGGCGTGGCCTCCCGCCCGCTCGCCACGGCCGCGCGCTCCAGGACCAGGTCGCGGACGGCGGCGGCGAACCGGGGGTCGTCCCCGACGGTCGCGGACCGCCGTACCGGCAGTCCCAGTTCCTCGGCCTTGGCCTTGGCCTCCGTGTCGAGGTCGTAGAGGACCTCCATGTGGTCGGAGACGAAGCCGATGGGGGCCATGACGACGGCCGGGACGCCGGCTTCGTGCAGCGCCTCCAGGTGGTCGCAGATGTCGGGCTCCAGCCAGGGGATGTGCGGGACGCCGGAGCGGGACTGGTAGACGAGCCGCCAGGGGTGGTCGACACCGGTGCGCTCGCGGACCGCGTCGGCGATCAGCTGGGCCACGTCCAGGTGCTCCTCGACGTACGCGCCGCCCTCGCCGTGCGTCTCGACCGGGCCTGAGGTGTCGGCGCTCGCGGTCGGGATGGAGTGGGTGGTGAAGGCGATGTGGGCGCCCGTACGGACGTCCTCGGGCAGGTCGGTGAGGGACTCGAGGACCCCGTCGATCATCGGGTCGAGGAAGCCGGGGTGGTTGAAGTAGTGCCGCAGCTTCTCGATCTTCGGGAGTTCGAGGCCCTCGGCCTCCAGCGCGGCCAGCGAGTCGGCGAGGTTCTCGCGGTACTGGCGGCAGCCCGAGTAGGAGGCGTAGGCGCTGGTGGCGAGCACCAGGATGCGGCGGCGGCCGTCGGCGACCATGTCGCGGAGGGTGTCCGTCAGATACGGCGCCCAGTTGCGGTTGCCCCAGTAGATAGGCAGGTCCAGGCCGTGCTCGGCGAAGTCCTTGCGCAGGGCGTCCAGCAGGGCGCGGTTCTGGTCGTTGATCGGGCTGACCCCGCCGAACAGGAAGTAGTGCTGCCCGACCTCCTTGAGGCGTTCCTTCGGGATACCGCGCCCGCGCGTCACGTTCTCCAGGAACGGGACCACGTCGTCCGGGCCTTCCGGGCCGCCGAAGGAGAGCAGGAGCAGGGCGTCGTAGGGGGTGGCATCGAGCGCGTCTGACATGAGCCGATCCTGCCACCCGGCGCTGACGGGCCGGAAACAGGCGCGTGAAGAGTCGGATTCGGGAGGTTTATCCCCAGTGCCGAGCGGGTGCATCAGGGGGCCCTCACTCGTAAGCTGTATCAACCGCAGTCACGCCTTACCCAGCCGTCGGAGAACCCCCGTGCCCAGCCCCTATCGCGCCCTGTTCGCCGAACCCGGCACCAAGGGCTTCTCGGCCGCGGGCTTCCTCGGCCGGATGCCGCTGTCCATGATGGGCATCGGCGTGGTCACGATGATCTCCCAGCTCACGGGGCGGTACGGCCTCGCGGGCGCGCTCTCGGCCACCATCGCGCTCTCCGCCGCCGCCCTCGGCCCGCAGGTCTCCCGGCTGGTCGACCGGCACGGCCAGCGACGGGTGCTGCGTCCCGCGACGCTGCTCGCGCTGGCCGCGGCGGCCGGACTGCTGTGCGCCGCGCACTACCGGTGGCCCGACTGGGTGCTGTTCGTCTGTGCCGCCGGGATCGGCGCGGTGCCGAGCCTGGGCGCGATGATCCGGGCCCGCTGGGCCGCCCTCTACCGGGGCACCCCCCGGCTGCACACCGCCTACTCGTTCGAGTCCGTCGTCGACGAGGTCTGCTTCATCTTCGGGCCGATCATCTCCATCGGCCTGTCCACGGCCTGGTTCCCGGAGGCGGGGCCGCTGCTCGCCGCCTGCTTCCTGGCCGCCGGCGTCTTCTGGCTGACCGCCCAGCACGCCACCGAGCCCGCCCCGCACCCGCGCGGGCATGACGGCCGCGGTTCGGCGCTGCACGCGCCAGGCCTCCAGGTACTGGTGGCAACCTTCGTGGCCACGGGAGCGATCTTCGGGGCGGTCGACGTGGTCACCGTCGCCTTCGCCGACGAACGCGGCCATAAGGCCGCTGCGAGCGTGGTCCTGGCCCTGTACGCGGCGGGCTCCTGCCTGGCCGGGGTCGTCTTCGGTCTGTTGCGCTTCGCGGGGAAGCCGGAACGCAGATGGCTGCTGGGCATATGTGCGATGGCCGTGAGTATGATCCCCCTCCTACTGGTCGGAAACTTGCCGCTTCTGGCCGTGGCGCTGTTCGTTGCGGGCCTGTCCATCGCACCGACGATGATCACGACGATGTCCCTCATCGAGAAGCACGTACCTCGCGCGAAGCTCACCGAGGGCATGACCTGGGTGAGCACCGGCCTCGCGGTCGGGGTGGCGCTCGGCTCCTCGGTCGCCGGCTGGGTGATCGACGCGGCCGGCGCCCGTGCCGGGTACGGGGTTCCGGCCGTGGCCGGGGCCGTCGCGGTCGTGGTCGGTTTCCTCGGGTACCACCGGCTCAACAGGCCGGTCACGGGTCGGGGAGGCACCGTTGAGCAGTACAGCGAGCGGGAAGAGCGGCACGTGGCGTAACTGGGGAGGGAATGTCACCGTCCGCCCCGCGCGGGAGGTCACACCCGCCTCCACGGAGGAACTGGCGGCGGCCGTACGGCAGGCTGCGGAGGACGGTCTGAAGGTGAAGGCGGTCGGCAGCGGCCACTCCTTCACCACGATCGCCGCGACCGACGGTGTCTCGATCCGCCCTCAACTGTTGACCGGCATCCGCGACATCGACCGTAAAGCCATGACCGTCACGGTCGAGGCCGGCACCCCGCTCAAGAGACTCAATGTGGCCCTGGCCCGCGAGGGTCTGTCGCTGACCAACATGGGCGACATCATGGAGCAGACGGTCTCCGGGGCCACCAGCACCGGCACCCATGGCACCGGCCGCGAGTCCGCCTCACTCGCCGCCCAGATCAAGGCGCTCGAACTGGTCACCGCCGACGGCTCGGTGCTCACCTGCTCCGAGCAGGAGAACCCCAAGCTCTTCGCGGCCGCGCGGATCGGCCTCGGTGCCCTCGGGATCGTCACCGCGATCACCTTCGCCGTCGAACCGGTCTTCCTGCTCACGGCCCGCGAGGAACCGATGCCCTTCGACCGGGTGCTGGCCGAGTTCGACCAGCACTGGGCCGAGAACGAGCACTTCGAGTTCTACTGGTTCCCGCACACCGCGTCCACCAACACCAAGCGCAACAACCGCAGCGCGGGCCCGGCGCAGCCCGTGAAGCCGCTCGCGAGCTGGTTCGAGGACGAGTTCGTCGCCAACGGGCTCTGGCAGATGGCCAACTGGGTCGGCCGCGCGGCGCCCGCGGCCATTCCGGCCATCGCCCAGATCTCCACCCGGGCCTGGTCCACACGGACGTACACCGACATCCCTTACAAGGTCTTCACCTCGACCCGCCGGGTGCGGTTCGTCGAGATGGAGTACGCCGTCCCGCGCGAGGCCCTGCCGGACACGCTGCGGGAGATCAAGGCGATGGTCGAGCGTTCGGACCTCAGGGTCAGCTACCCGGTCGAGGTCCGCACCGCCCCCGCCGACGACATCGCCCTGTCCACCGCCTCCGCCCGGGACAGTGCCTACATCGCCGTGCACATGGTCCGGGGCACGCCGTACCAGGCGTACTTCACGGCCGCCGAACGCATCTTCGTCGCACACGAGGGCCGTCCGCACTGGGGCAAGGTGCACACCCGGGACGCGGACTACTTCGCCGCGGCCTACCCGCGCTTCGGCGAGTTCACGGCGCTGCGGGACCGGCTCGACCCGGACCGGCTGTTCCAGAACGACTACTTGCGGAGGGTTCTGGGGCAGTAGCCGAGGACTCGGTGGGCGTGGGGGCCGTACTCGGCTGCCCGCTCGCGGACTCGCTCGCGGGCGGCGCCGATGTGATGGCCCCGTCGCTCGCGGGCGTCCGTGACGCGTCCGAGGAGGACGACGGCGACGGGGCCGGCGAAGTGGCCGTACCGACATCGGACTTCGGGTCGGGAGAGCCCGACGGGGCCGAGGGGTCCCACGACTTCGAGGACGTGGTGCCGCCGGTGACGGCGCCGCTGACCGTCGTACCGGAGTCGCCGGTGAAGCTGTTGCCGGAGACCAGTTCGTAGGTAGTGATGCCGGCCATGGTCACCGCGAACACCACGGCCGCCACGAACACCGGGCGGCGCCAGGTCTTCACCCGGGCGCGGTAGACGGTGCCCTCGGTGAACTCGCCGGGCGCCGGCGGAGCCTGCTCACGGGGCCGGGTGGTCACCGTGGCGTCGCGGAGCTGTTCTCCCGTGCGCTTGAAGAAGTGCTGGAACACCGTGCCGCCACAGCTGGCGATCACACTGACCACTCCGGCGCCGAGGATCGTGCCGTACACCCCGAAATAGGACGCGAGTTTGGCGGCCACCACCGCGGCCATCGCACTGCCGGCGATCTGGGGCACGCTGAGGTCGATACGCTTCGAACTTCCCTTCACCTCCTCCCCCACACTGGTCTCGTCACCAGAACCGGGCCTTTCACGCATTCCCGAACCTTGCCTACCGTTCCCGCACTTGTTCGATCGACTGCATAAGAAAGGGACGTACGAGCGAAACCATTGGTTCCGTTTCTGTGGATTGCGTGAAATACGCCACGTTCAAGATCGGCTGAAGTGGGCAACCGGTGGACGGAGAACGGTCGTTGCCAGAAGTTGGGCGGCGCGCCAATCCACGCACGTGGCCCGAATGGAGTACTGTTGCGAGCCCTGGGTCCGGTCTCCCGCCAGGGCGTCCGGAGCCTTGCAGGACTGCCGGGAGGGGGCCCGTTGCACAGGGTGACGGAGTTGGTCACTTAGCGTTGCGAATAGGTAACCGTGCCATAACGGCGTTCCAGGGCCCGTGCCCGACACGCCGGGCAACTCGGCAAGGTTGTGGCAGGCTGCACCCGGGCAGGCCACACTCGACTAGCGGAAGCAGCGACGCACGTGACGTCGGCAGGCACCACCCGGGAGGTCCCCATGCCCGAACTGCGTGTCGTGGCCGTCTCCAATGACGGCACACGGCTGGTGCTCAAGGCTGCCGACTCTACGGAGTACACGCTTCCGATCGACGAACGGCTCCGTGCCGCCGTGCGCGGCGACCGGCCCCGGCTCGGCCAGATCGAGATCGAGGTCGAGAGCCATCTCCGGCCCCGAGACATCCAGGCGCGGATACGCGCGGGCGCGACCGCGGAAGAGGTCGCCCAGCTCGCCGGGATCCCCGTCGACCGGGTGCGGCGCTTCGAGGGTCCGGTACTGGCCGAGCGCGCCTTCATGGCCGAGCGAGCCCGAAAGACGCCGGTCCGCCGGCCCGGCGAGAACTCCGGGCCGCTGCTCGGCGAGGCCGTCCAGGAGCGGCTGGTGTTGCGCGGCGCCGAGAAGGACACCGTGCAGTGGGACTCCTGGCGGCGCGACGACGGCACCTGGGAGGTCCTCCTCGTCTACCGGGTCGCGGGCGAACCACACTCGGCGAGCTGGACCTACGACCCGCCCCGGCGGCTCGTCCAGGCCGTCGACGACGAGGCTCGCTCGCTGATCGGCGAGTCCGACGACCTCGCCGTACCGGAGCCCAGCTTTCCGTTCGTACCCCGGATCGCACGGCTGCCGCGAGACCGCCCGATGGACCGTTCCGGCGACCGGGACCGGCCGAGCCTGCCCGCGCAGTCGTCCGAGCCGGTCGACGAGACGACCAGTGAGCGGGACTCGCTGACCAGCCTGCTGGAGGCGGTACCGAGCTTCCGGGGCGACATGGTGGTCCCGGAGCGCCCCGCGGAGGTCCCGGAGGAGCCCGCCCCGGAACCGGCGGCGGAGGAGCCCCCGGCCCCGGCGGCGTCGGCCGGCTCCGCCTACGCGGACGTCCTCATGCCCCGCTCCGTCGGCAGCCACCGCGACCGGCTGATCGGCGCCACCGACCGCCAGGCCGAGGCCGACGGCGTCCGCCCCGGCCGCCGGGCCGCCGTGCCGAGCTGGGACGAGATCGTCTTCGGGACGCGGCGCAAGAAGCAGGAGTAGGAACAGGTCGTACGACCGTACGAAGAGGGGGCACGCGCGCGTGCCCCCTCTTTCTGCTGCCCTTACTGCGGGTCGGGTCCGACCGCCACCGGACGGGACGGGTCGGCGGACCACTCCGACCACGAACCCACGTACAGCGCCGCCGGGATGCCCGCCACAGCCAGCGCCAGCACCTCGTGGGCGGCCGAGACGCCCGAGCCGCAGTAGACGCCCACCGGGGCCGCCTGGGAGGCGCCCAGGGCCTTGAAACGGTCACTCAGCTCCCCGGCGGACAGGAAACGGCCGTCCGGGCCCACGTTCTCGGTGGTCGGCGCGGACACGGCGCCCGGGATATGTCCGCCCACCCGGTCGATCGGCTCCACCTCACCCCGGTACCGCTCCCCCGCACGGGCGTCGAGCAGCACACCCGCGCGGGCCAGCGCGGCCGCTCCGTCCGCGTCGAGCAACTCCAGCGCGCCGGGCGCCGGTTCGAAGTCGCCCTCGGCCGGTTCGGCCGGGTCAGTCGAAAGAGCGCCCTCCCAGGACGGCAACCCGCCGTCCAGGACCCGCACATCCGGGTGACCCGTCCAGCGCAGCAGCCACCACGCGCGCGCCGCCGCCCAGCCGTGTCCGCCGTCGTACACGACCACCGGCCGGTCCGCCGACACACCCGCGCGGCGCATCGCCGCACCGAAGGCGGCCAGGTCGGGCAGCGGATGCCGGCCGCGCTCCCCGGGCGCCCCGGCCAGCTCCGTGTCCAGGTCCACGTAGACGGCGCCCGGAAGGCGCCCGGCCGTGTACTCGGCCCGGCCGTCGAAGGCCAGGCCGCCCTGCGTGGTCAGCTGCCAGCGCACGTCCAGCAGCACGGGCGGGTTCGGCCCGCTCAGGTCGTCGGCGAGTTCGGTTGCGGTGATGATGGCTTCCATGGCCCCATCCTTACGCCAGGGGTGGCCCCATCGTCCAGGTACGACTACTCTGCTCGGCCGGACAGGCTCGATCACGGGGCGTACGGGATCGGGCACATGCTGTATGGCTGATGGACACCCGGCGGCAATCGGCCGGAAACGGGCGAGAAATGGCAGATCAGGCATCCTCGCGGCGAAGCCGCCCCGCAGGCCGGGCGCAGGGCGCCACGGAGGGTGCGAGCATCGGCACGGGGCGTGCCCACGGCTGCGGCGACAGCCGGTCCGGAGAGCGGAAGCGACACGGCCACCGCGAGGGGCCGAGGAGAGAGTGACGATGACCGAGGAACGGGGATCGGCCGGCCCGAACGGCAGTACACACACTCGGCGCGCGCCCGGCACCCCCTGCTGGGTGAGCCTGATGGTGCACGGCCTGACCGCGACCGAGGAGTTCTACGAGGCCTTGTTCGGCTGGGAGTTCCAGCCCGGCCCCCAGCAGCTCGGCCCCTACGTCCGGGCGCTGCTGGACGGGCGGGAGGTCGCGGGCATCGGGCAGCTGCAGCCGGACCGCCAACTGCCCATCGCCTGGACGCCGTACTTCGCCTCGGAGGACGTGGACCAGACGGCCGAGACGGTCCGGATGTGCGGCGGAACGGTGGGCGTCGGCCCGCTGGACGCGGCCGAGGCCGGGCGGATGGCCATCGGCTCCGACCCGTCGGGCGCGGTGTTCGGCATCTGGCAGGCCTCGGCCCGCCTCGGGACGGCCGTCACCGGTGTCCCCGGCACGCCCGCCTGGAACGAGCTGCTCACCTTCGAGACCGGAAGCGTCGCCAAGTTCTACAAGGCGGTGTTCGGTTACGCGGAGGAGCCGGTGGTGTCCGCCGACTTCGACTACGTGACCCTGCACGTCGAGGGCCGGCCGGTGGCCGGCATCCACGGGGTCGGCCTCTCGCTGCCCCGGGACCGGGGGCCGCACTGGCTGACGTACTTCGAGGTGGCCGACGCGGACGCGACCCTGCGCGAGGTCGCCGCGCTGGGCGGGCAGGTGCTTAAGCCGGCCCGGGACAGCGCACACGGCCGGGTCGCCACGGTGGCCGACCCGGAGGGCGCCGTCTTCTCGGTGATCCAGAGCCCGCGCTGAGTCAGGTCGTGCCGGGGTACGTCAGATCGTCGACCGCCCTGCGAGAGTTGGTCGACCAAGGTACGCGCACAGGTCCTGGCCGTCCTCGGCCTCGACGGCGTCCGTGACCAGGGCGAGGCGGGAGGGCGTACGTGGGCGGCCGGCTGCACGACTACGCCCCTGCTCCCGCTGCTGCTCCGCGAGCCGATCGGCGGACGGGCAGGGGCGACGGTGGCTGCCGTCAGCTGGTCGGGCCGTTGGCGGAGGAGCCCGGTTCCAGCTGGTCGTGGACGTCTGTGCGCGGGCAACGCCGTAGCTGTCGGACATGCGAAG
This sequence comes from Streptomyces sp. NPDC005866, assembly GCF_040629895.1. Lineage (NCBI taxonomy): Bacteria > Bacillati > Actinomycetota > Actinomycetes > Kitasatosporales > Streptomycetaceae > Streptomyces > Streptomyces sp. NPDC005866. Next base: position 153,467 of record NZ_JBEXWP010000009.1, on the reverse strand, counting down.
GGCGGCCGAAGCCCGTCCCACTGGCTTCGGCCCCCTCCGTCACTCCACGACCCGCTTCAGCTTTCGTGGACCGTCATCTCACCGAGAAGCGACCAGTCGTCCTGGGGCACCTTCACATTGACGATCCTGGGCGTGGCGACGAGGTGGGGCGGCAATGTCCGCTGCGCCGTCTTGAAGTGCGCCGAGCCCACGTGCGCCGCACCGGCTTCGTCGTCCCGGAAGGCCTCCACCAGAACGTATTCCGCCGGGTCCTCGATGCTGCGGGACCAGTCGAACCACAGGCATCCTGGCTCGGCGCGCGTCGCCCGGGTGAACTCCTCCACCACCTCGGGCCAGCGGTCGGCGTGCTCGGGAAGGACGCGGAACTTCACGGTGATGAAAATCAAGGGGCCACTTCCTTTGTCGTTGGGGGCGGGATCATGGGGTGAGGATCGCCCGGCCCCGGATCCGGCCGCTGCCGAGATCGTCCAGGGCGTCCTGGAAACGATCGAGAGGGTACTTCGCGGTGTGCAGGCGCACACGGCCCTGTGCGGCGAGGACCATCAGCTCGCACAGGTCGTTGTAGGAGCCGACGAGGTTGCCGATGAAGTTGATCTCGGCGGAGATGATGTCGATGGTCGGGACGTCGATGTTCTCGCCGTAACCGACCACGTGGTAATCGCCCGCCTGACGCAGCATGCCGACGCCGTCCTTGGTGGAGCCGCCCTCACCGACGAAGTCGATGACCGCCTCCGCCCCCTGCCCACCGAACAGTTCGCGTACCCGGTCCACCTGAAGGCCGTCGGCAACGACACCGTGGTCGGCCCCGATGGAGACGGCCAGGGCCACCGCGTCGGGATTGCGGTCGACGACGACGATCTCGGCTGCAGTGATGGCCTTGAGTACCTGTACGCCGATGTGCCCCAGCCCGCCCGCGCCGATCACGACGCAGCGGTCCCCCGGCCGCAGCTTCCGGGCGGCCTTGGCCGCGGCGTGATAGGCCGTCAGGCCCGCGTCGGCGAGAGCCGCGACATCGGCCGGTTCGAGGGAGTCGTCGATCCGCACGACACTGCGCGCGGAGGTCTTCAGGTACTCGGCATAACCGCCGGCCGTATCGATACCGGGGAAAAGGTTGTTCTCGCAGTGCACGTCGTCACCTGCCCGGCACGCCCGGCACAGTCCGCAGGTGATCAGCGGGTGCACGATGACCTTGTCGCCCTCGGAGACATTGGTGACGGCGCTGCCGACGGCGTGGACCCAGCCGGCGTTCTCGTGTCCGATCGTGTAGGGCAGTGCCACCCCGGACTTCTGCGCCCACTGCCCTTCCAGGATGTGGATGTCGGTGCGGCACACGCCGGCACCGCCGATCCTGACGATCACGTCGTACGGGCCGGTGATCTCGGGAGCCGGAACCTCGGCCATCTTGAGGTTCTGGCCGTATCCCACGACCTGGACTGCTCTCACGAGACGTTCTCCTTCGGCGGAGCGGTGAGGTGAAGGAACTCCCCCGCGCGCGGGGACTGGTCGGCCGCGGACTGCGGATACCGGGTGCGGAGCAGGCCCCGGCAGAAGTGCGCGTTGCCGTCGATCGACACCCGGACCGCACGGGCGAAGCGCAGCCGGAGCGGGATCTCCCCCGGCGGGTAGCGCCGTCCCTCCTCGTCCACCAGGACCGGGTCGGACGGTGCCACCCCGAGACCCAGCGCCGCGCGTCGCCGCAGCAGCGCACCGGACGCCGCCGCGTCGGGCAGGTCGCCGAGCACCACGCCGTGGAGGTCCTCCTCGGTAAGGTCTGGGGATCCCCGGAGCAGGAGAGCCAGCGCCCGTTCCATCGCTGCGGAATGCGCCTTGCGGCGGAACGTCAGCCGGAGCGCTTCGAGATCCTTCTCCGCCTCGGCCCCGAACGTTCCGCGGTAGCCCGCGTCCGCGGCCAGCCCGCGATTGATCAGGTCCGAGTCGTGGTGGTCGTCGAGCAGCACCGCGACATCCCGTGTCCAGGGCAGCGCCGTCAACGCGTCCTTCGCGTCCGAGGCCATCAGATACGCCAAGTTCGGCGAACAGAACGAGGTGGGAAGCCTGAGACGGACGGTGAGCGCTCCGTCGGGGGTCACCGTCACGGAGCGTACGAAGCCGAGGTCGGTGATCGGCTCGTCCAGCTCCGGATCGAAGACCGTGTCCAGCGCCGCGCGAGCAGACCGTTCCCGTGTGTCGGCGGACATCTCAGGCCACCACCGGTTCGACGACGCCCAGCCCGGTAGGCACCTCGATGTCGTACATGGCAGCCGCGTTCAGCCCGAGGATCTTCTTCTTCTGCGCCAGGGTGATCGGCGCGTACTCGGTCATGTCCGCAGGAATCTGGAAGTCGACGAACCGCTCGATCAGCCAACGCGGCGTCCACAGCGCGTAGTCGCTGGAGAACTGGATGCGGTCCTCGTCCAGCCAGTACAGCAGTTCGCCGATGATCTGCGCGAAGTACCGCGGCCGGCTGTGGATGAAGGGCATCGCGACCGCGAGACCCGCGTGCACATTGGGCTCCTGCGTGGCGATCCAGCAGAAGTCCTCCAGCCGGGGCAGGCCGCAGTGCTCTACGACGAAGTTCATCTCGGGGAACTCCGTGGCCGCTTTGTCGACGTCCGCCACATTGAACGCGTCCAGGTCGAGCGGCCGGATCGTCGGCCCCTTGTGGATGTGGATGTTGTTGATCCCGAGTTCCTGACACGCCTCGAGATAGCGATACGTCCACGGATCGTCGAGCTTGTAGCCGCGGCTGTCGCCCTTCCACTCGGCGGTGTACAGCTTCACGCCCTTGAGCTGGAACCGCTCGGCGTCCCGCCGCAGCTGGTCGAGGCCTTTCTGCCCGTACCGGGGGTCCCAGGAGTGGTTGTACGTCAGCTTGTCCGGGTGCCGCCGGGCGAGCGCGAAGGATTCCTCGGTCTGCCCGAAGCCGTTGCGGTAGAACGCTCCCAGCCGCGCGGGCTGGAAGATGGCATGGTCCACGTACCCCTCGACGAAAAGGTCCTTCATCAGACGCTCACCGCCGTAGTAGAGGTACTCCTCGTACGGCCACAGTTCCGGTTCGGGGCTCAGGTTGCGGTGGTAGTCGTAGAAGCAGTCGATGAACTGCTTGCCGTGGATGTTGAGCTGGTTCTCGGGGCGCGCGTCCCAGAGCGCGACGTGCGCGTCCACGATGAAGTAGTTCTCGCCGTCCTTGGAATACATCTCACTCCCCAGTTCGCGATGGATGGTTGACCGAGTCGGCGCTCGAGGCCCGCTTCACGAGAACTGGATTCCGCCGTCGATCATGACGGACTGGCCGGTCATGTAGTCCGAGTCCGGCGAGGCCAGATACGAGACGAAGGACGCGACATCCGCGGGCTCCTCGATCCGGCCGAGCGCGATCGCCTCCGCGTACTTCTTGATCGCCATGCCCTGCTGCAGGCCCTCGGCCTCCGCCAGCCGCTCATCGATCAGGTCCCACATGTCCGTGCCGACGATTCCCGGGCAGTACGCGTTGACGGTGATGCCGTGCTGCGCCCACTCCATGGCCGCGGCCTGGGTCAGACCGCGTACGCCCCACTTCGACGCCGAGTAGGTACCGAGCAGCGCGAACGGGCGGTACGCGACGATCGAGGCCGCACCAATGATCTTGCCGCCGCCGCCCTGGGCGATCATCTGCCGTGCCGCGGCCTGATAGGAGAGGAAGACGCCGCGCAGGTTCACGGCCATGACCTGCTCGAACTCGTCTGTCCCGGTGTCCAGCAGCGGGGTGACCCTGGCGATACCGGCGTTGGCCACGTAGACGTCGACCTTGCCGAAGCGGTCCGCCACCTCTTCGACGAGCGCGTCGGTCTGCTCCTTGCTGGTCACATCGGCGTGCACGGCGAGGGCCCGGCGACCCGTCTTCTCGATGACGGCCGCCACCTCGCTCAGCTCCTCGCTCATGCCGGGGAGGTCGGCGACGGCCACGTCGAGCCCGTCCTTGGCCAGCCGCTCCGCGACACTGCGGCCGATGCCGCGGGCGGCGCCGGTGACGATCGCGGTACGGGTTGCGTTGCCTGCGGAAGTCATAGGTGCTCCTGTGCTCGACGCTGAGTCGCCGCAGCCTTCGTGCGGTGCTGACCATCAGCGTGGGGGCGAGGAGTACCGTCGAGTTTTTCAATGTGGAACACGCCTGACCCGCCCCGGACCAGGGCACGGCGCACGGAAGAGCCATGGCGAACCACCGTTGACAGGCGTAAACGCGTTCGTAACATGAAGGAAACGCGCTCATCGGAGACGTCATGTTCAGTGACAGCACAGAGCGGGACCGGAGCATCGCACGAGCACGCCTGCAGTTCCTCGCAAGCGCGGACCCGCCTGCGCCGATCGTGCCCGAGGGCATCCGTAACTCCTGGCAGCGTTCCAAGTACCTGGGGATCGGCACGGACGATGTGGTCGTCCCCTATCAGCCGGACTACGACCGGAAGAGCCGCCTGGTACGTGCCGCCACGCCGGTCCTGGACCGTCTGGAACAGGCGCTGGCGGGTTCGGACGCCTGTGTGATCGTGACGGACCGAAAAGGCTGGGTACGCGACCGCCGCGTCGGGGAGAAGCGGCTCTCGGCGCACCTGGACCGGGTCCACCTGGCGCCCGGCTTCAACTACGCCGAACAGTTCGTCGGTACGAACGGCATCGGGGTCGCGCTGGAGGAGCGCCGGCCCAACGTGGTGCTGGGCACCGAGCACTTCAACGAACGCCTGCAGAACGTCTCCTGCGCGGCCGCCCCGATCCGTAACTCGGTCACCGGACGGGTCGAAGGAGCCATGAACCTGACCTGCTGGAAAGGCCCGGCGCGCACCCTCATGGCAGCCCTGGTGCAGGAAGCCGCAAGCGACATCGAGCGCGTGATGTACGAGTTCAGCAGCTCGCACCAGCGAGCCCTGCTGGAAGCGTTCCAGCAGGTGACCCACTACGGTGACCGGCCGGTGCTCTGCCTCGGCCAGGATCTCGTGCTCGCCAGCCCCGCGGCCACGGCGAGGCTCACCGGCGACGACCACCGGCTGCTGCACGAGGCCGCCGCCGAACTGGGACATGCGCCGCGCACCCGCAAACAGGTGCAGCTGACCGGCGGAGAGACCGTGCTGATGCGGTGCCGCCAGGTCGACAGTTCCGCAGGCGCGGCCGGGTACCTGCTGGAGCTGGCCTTCACGGACCATCCCTCCGGCCAGGCCCGCCCCCGTACCGGCTCCCGCCCCCGCTCCCGTGAGGAGCAGGGCGCCAACCTGCCGTGGCCGCTGCCGGGCCTGGCCGGGACGGCCCCGGCATGGAACACCGTCTCCCGTACGGTGTCGCGCTGTGCCCGTGAACGGACACCGCTCCTGCTCCACGGCGAGACCGGAACAGGGAAATCCGCGCTGATCCGTGCCGCCCACGCGCTTACCGGGGCAGCCTCGGCGCCCGTCATCGTGGATGCCATGGACCCCCGGGCCGCCGAGGCCGGGACCGACCTGCCGGCCGCCCTGCGCGCGGCGCCGACAGGGCCGGGCCGCGCCCTGGTCCTGCGGAACGTCGGCGCCGTGGCCCCCGAGCAGGCACCCGCCGTCGCCCTGGCGCTGGACGCCGCGGCGGCACAGGGCACATGGATCGTGGGCACGCTCCACCGCGCATCCTGCGTACCAGAGCCCCTGAGGCACTGCTTCGTCGAAGCGGCGGCGGTACCCGCCCTGCGGCACCGTCTCGCGGACGTCCCGGCCCTGGTCGACTGTCTGCTGCAACGCATCGGCGCGGGCGTGGAGTGCGCACCGGAGGTTCTGTCTCTGCTGCGCCGGCACGACTGGCCCGGCAACATCCGCCAGCTGAATTACGCCCTGTGCAAGGCCGCCGCGGGCCGCCGCACGTACCGGATCGAGCTCCGCGACCTGCCGCCGTCCCTGCACAGCGCAGGCAGCCGGTCTCTGAGCCCCTGGGAAGCATCCGAGCGTGACACCCTGGTCCAGGCGCTGCTGGAGGTGGAAGGCAACAAATTGCTGGCGGCACAGCGGCTCGGCATCTCCCGCACGACGATCTACCGCAAGATGAGGGCATACGGCATCACGCTTCCCGCTCGCCACTGATACGGGCCGGCGGGCGGCAGAGTGGCGGGCGTCAGACCCACTGGATCGAGCGTCGTCCGAGCGTCAAGGATCGCCTGCGGCGACCGCCCACCCTCGCCCGTGCGGTCATGCCTGCGTTCTGAACTCCCAGGTCAGGCCACTGTGAGCGGGTAGGTCGTCCACCTTTGTGGCGGGCTCACCCCCTTGTGGCGGGCTCGAGAACAGCCACGCAGACCACGCGCAGATCGCTTCTCGGACGGCGGTGGGCTTCGGACCGACGGCGTCACAGGCGGGTTTCGAGGCTCAGGCCGGGTCGACCGGCAGGACGTCCGGCGAGAGCGCGCCGGCCCGCGCCGCGGCGCTGGTCATGCGGCGGCGGTGGTGACGTCGGCACAGCACCTCGTAGCCGACCTCCGCGGCGGCACGGTTCACATCGCCGACGACGATCTGCTCACCTTCCACCACCATCTCGCCACCCACCGTGCGGGCATTGTGCGTGGCGCGCGCCCCGCACCAGCACATCGCCTCGACCTGAAGGGTCTCGATCCGGTCCGCCAGCTCGATCAGCCGCTGCGAGCCCGGGAAGAGCCTGGTCCGGAAGTCGGTCGTGATACCGAAGGCGAAGACGTCGAGGCCCAGGTCGTCCACGACCCGCGCCAGCTGGTCGATCTGCTCCGACGCCAGGAACTGCGCCTCGTCCACAATCAGATAGTCGACCTTGTCGCCCTGCGACATCCGACCCACGACATAGGCGTACAGGTCCATCCCCGGCGCCGCCTCGACAGCCTCCGTCACCAGACCGAGCCGCGAAGACAGCTTCCCCTCCCCCGCCCGGTCATCGCGAGTGAAGATCACGCCCTCTAGACCCCTCGCCGACCGGTTGTGGATTCGCTGTAGAGCCAGTGTCGACTTCCCACAGTCCATCGTTCCGGAGAAGAAGACCAGCTCGGGCATGGGGAGTTGATGACCTTTCAGTTTCGGTGAGGCCGTGCGGGCAGAGTGTCAGGAGCGTACTTCGAGCAGCGGGACGAGCTGCTCGGCAGGGGTCATCGAGCCATGGTTGCCGACCATCGCCGACTCCTTGGGCTCCCGCTCGGAGGCGATGATCAGGACGTCGTCGTGCGCGGCGGCGACGACGTCACCGATCCGGCCGTACACCCGTTCGTCGAACCGGCCCGGCGGGCCGAACCAGCCGGCCGCGATCGCCTCGTCCCGGGAGGCCACCCAGAACTGCTCGCCGAGTACCTCGCGCCAGCAGGTCAGGACGTCGTTCTGGGCGCCCGGCACCGCGTAGACGTGCCGGGCGCGGCCCTCGCCGCCGAGCAGGGCGACGCCGGCCCGCAGCTCCCAGTCCTCGTCGAAGTCGATGCGGTGCTGCTCGTCGAACGGCACGTCGAGCATGCCGTGGTCGGCGGTCACGTACAGCGCGCTGCGCGGCGGGAGCTGCTCGGCGAGCCGCTGCACCAGCCGGTCGACGTGCATCAGCTGGCCGCGCCAGGTGTCGGAGTCGACGCCGTACCGGTGCCCGGCGCCGTCCAGTTCGGCGTAGTACGTGTACACCAAAGAGCGGTCGGCGGCGGCCAGTTGCTCCGCCGCGGAGTCCATCCGCTCCTCGCCGGTCAGCCGACCGTGAAACGTTCCGCCGCTGAGCGCGACCTTGGTGAGCGGGGTGTGCTCGAAGGTCGGGGAGGACACCTGGGCGGAGTGCACGCCCGCCTTCTGGGCGAGCTGGAAGACGGTGGGATACGGCTGCCAGGCGGCCGGGTCGGTCCACGGCTGCCAGCGCAGCTGGTTCATCAGCTCGCCGGTGGCCGGATTGCGGACGGTGTAGCCGAGCAGGCCGTGCGCGCCGGGCGGCAGACCGGTGCCGACTGAGGCGAGGGAGGTCGCGGTGGTCGCCGGGTAGCAGGCGGTGATGGGCCGTCCGGTGCCGCCGCGTGAGCTGCCGAGCAGCGAGGTCAGGAACGGGGCCTCGTCCGGGTGGGCCCTGAGTTGCTCCCAGCCCAGACCGTCGATCAGGAAGACGCAGTTGCGGTCGGCGGCCGTCAGTTCCGCGATCGACGCGGTCATTCCGGGTACGGCCATCCCGGCGGCCAGGGTGGGCAGCAGGTCGGCGAGGGAGCCGCTGCCGTACTCGGGCAGCGGCGCGGAGCCGAGGGCGAGCGGTTCCGGATGGTCCCAGGCGGCGTACGCCATCAGTCCGTGACGTCCGCGGTCGCCTCGGAGATGGCCTGGGCGAAGGCCAGCGCCTGGCGCACCGTCTCCGGGCCGTCCCCGGCCTCGCTCACGCGCAGGCTGAGGTCGTCCGCCGTGGAGCTGCCCGTATAGCCGTGGTCGGCCTCGCAGTTGGGGTCACCGCAGGCGGCGGGCTCCAGGTCGATGCGGGAGACGGCGCCCCAGCCGATGGTCAGCACGATCTCGCGGGGCAGGGTGCCCGGCGTGTACTGCTCCGGGTTGGCCACGACCCGGCTGACCACGACCGACGAGATCCGGCCGAGCTTGACCGACTCCGTGGAGGTCGTCGCGTACGGCGTCGGGGAGGTGCTGTCGGCGGCCTGTTCGTCGGTGTGGCTGACGATGAAGCGGTTGCCGGTGAGGACGAGCACGGTCACATGCCGCCGCACCTCGTTCTGGTCGAACGTCGTCTCCTGGTGGACCAGGTACGACCGGATCGGCTCACCGCCCACGGCAGCCTCCACCGCCTCGGCCACGAGGGCCGGGTAGTAGCCGCTGCGCTCGATCGCGACGCGCAGCCCCTGGGTCGTCGTACTGGTCTTGGCCATGGCGTCCATCCTAATCCGTGGGCAAGGGGGGTCCGGGCCAGTCGACGCACCTTCTCGAACGCCATCGCGGGGGCGGGTGTTCGCCGGCGTCAGTACGCGGGCAGGGTCCGCGGGCCCAGGTCGTCGCGGGCGGGCGGCGGCGCGAGGCGGACGGTGGCACCGAGGACGCTGACGCCGTGCCGGGCTACCACGACCGGTTCCAGGGTGACCGCGACCACCTCGGGGTGGTCGTCGACCAGTCTGGAGACGCGCAGCAGCAGTTCCTCCAGGGCGGGCGTGTCGACGGGGGCCGAGCCGCGCCAGCCGAACAGCAGGGGCGCGGTGCGGATCGACCGCACCAGCGAGGTCGCGTCCCGGTCCGTGACCGGGACCAGACGGTGGGCCGTGTCCCCGAGCAGCTGCGAGGCGGCCCCGGCCAGCCCGAAGGAGAGCACAGCGCCGGCCGCCGGGTCGATCACGGCCCGCACGACGGTGTCGACACCCCGGGGGGCCATCCGCTGCACCACCGGGCGCAGCTCCTGCGGCGGTCCGAACAGCCCGGTCAACTCGGCGTACGCCCGGCGCAGTTGTTCCTCGTCGGCCAGGTCGAGCCGTACTCCGCCCAGGTCGGCGCGGTGGCGCAGGTGAGGGGCGGTGGCCTTGAGGGCGACCGGGTAGCCGAGGTCACGGGCGGCCGCGACGGCGGCCTCGGGGGTGGGGGCGGGCAGCGCGCGGTGCACGTCGACGCCGTACTTGCCGAGCAGCGCACAGGTCTGCTCGGTCCCGAGGGTGAGCCCCTCCCCGCGCTCCAGCAGCGCGCCGATCAGCTCGGCGGCCCCCTTCTCGTCCATGTCGTCGTACTCGGGCACCCTCCCGGGATCGGCGGCCTCCCGCCGCCACTGCGCGTACTTCACGGCTTCGGCGAGGGCCTGGACGGCGCGCTCGGCAGCGGGGTAGGCGGGGATCAGATGGGAGCAGGGGTGGGGGGTGGGGGGCTTGGCGGCCTCGGTGACAGCGGCGGGCGGTGTCCGGGCGGCTCCCGCGGTGGACGGTGCCTCGGCCGCCAGGGGCGATCGTTGCGCAGGCCGGGACGGAGGGGCACCGCCAGCAGCGACGGGTGCCATGGCACCCGTCTGCGGTGCGGTGCGCCCCGCGGCCGAGAGCGCCTCCGCGAGCCCCCCGAGCTCCACATGCACCACCAGCACGGGCTTCCCAGGAACCTCCTCGGCCGCCGACCGCAGGGCCTCCGCCAGCTCCGGGTCCCCGACCGCCCCTTCCCCGATGGTCGGAATGGCGGTGACGACCACCGCGTCGCAGGACTCGTCCGCCAGCGCGTCCGTCAGCGCCCGGTGGAAGTCCGCCCCGGTCGCCCCGGTCGTCAGGTCCAGCGGCCGTGCCGGCCGCAGCCCCTCCGCCAGGCACCGGTCGTACGTCAGCAGCCCCAGCGACTCCGAGTTTCCGAGGATCGCCACCCGGGGCCCGGCCGGCAGTGGCTGGCGCGCGAGCAGCAACCCGGCGTCGACCAGCTCCGTGATGGTGTCGACGCGGATCACCCCGGCCTGCCGGAGCAGCGCGGACACCGTGGCGTGCGGCAGCCGTGTGGCCCGCACCGCGTGCCCCTGCGGCGCCGAGCCGGCGCTCTGCACCACGACCAGCGGCTTCGCCGCCGCGGTGCGCCGCGCGAGGCGGGTGAACTTGCGCGGGTTGCCGAGGGACTCCAGGTACATGAGGACGACATCGGTCTCGGAGTCGTCGTACCAGTACTGAAGGACGTCGTTGCCGGACACGTCCGCGCGGTTGCCGGACGACACGAAGGTCGACACGCCCGTGGTCCCGGTGACGCCCCCGCCCCGCCGGTGCAGCCGGGACAGCAGGGCGATCCCGATGGCGCCGGACTGGGCGAAGAGGCCGATGCGGCCGGGGCGGGGCATCTCGGGTGCCAGGGAGGCGTTCAGCCGTACGTCGTCGGCGGTGTTGATGATCCCGAAGGCGTTCGGCCCGATGATCCGCATGCCGTACGTGCGCGCGTGCCGGACGAGTTCGCGCTGGCGTTCGCGGCCGTCCGGGCCGCTCTCCGCATACCCGGAGGCGAGGACGACGAGCCCCTGGACGCCGTGTTCGCCGCAGTCGGTGACGGCGTCCGTGACGTGCTCGGCGGGTACGGCGACGACGGCGAGGTCGACCGGTTCGTCGATGTCGCGCACGGAGCGGTGCGCGGGCACCCCGTCGACCTCCTTGAAGTCCTCGGGGAAGGCCTGGTTCACGGCGTGCAGGCGGCCGGTGAAGCCGGCGTCCCGGAGGTTGCCGAGGACGCTGCGGCCGACGCCGCCGGGCGCGCGGCCGACGCCGATCACGGCCACGGAACCGGGTGCCAGGAGCCGTCGTACCGAACGGGCCTCGGCCCGCTGCTCCCGCGCGCGCTGGACGGCGACCGAGCGGTCCGTGGGCTCCAGGTCGAAGCCCAGGCGTACGACGCCGTCCTCGAAGCTGCGTTGCTGGGTGTAGCCGGCGTCCGTGAACACCTTGATCATCTTGGTGTTGGCGGGCAGCACCTCGGCGGCGAACCGGCGGATCCCGCGCTCCCGCGCGACGGCCGCGATGTGCTCCAGCAGTGCGGAGGCGACGCCCCGGCCCTGGTGGGCGTCCTGGACGAGGAAGGCGACCTCGGCCTCGTCGGCGGGCGCGGAGGCGGGCATGCCGCCGGCGCCAATGCGGTCATAGCGTACGGTGGCGATGAACTCGCCGCCGATGGTGGCCGCGAGTCCCACCCTGTCCACAAAGTCGTGGTGCGTGAAGCGGTGGACGTCCTTGGCGGAGAGCTTGGGGTACGGCGCGAAGAAGCGGTAGTACTTCGACTCGGCCGAGACCTGCTCGTAGAAGCTGACCAGGCGGTCGGCGTCGTCGGCGGTGATGGGCCGGACGCGCGCGGTACCCCCGTCGCGCAGCACCACGTCCGCCTCCCAGTGGGAGGGGTACTCGTGCCGGTCCTGCCGGTCCGCCGGGGTCTGCATGGGCCCCAGAGTACGGCTCGCGTCCGACAGTGGCGCGAGGCAGTCTGTGGGGGACGGAAGTCGGACCGAGGCCGCGGTCCGACGACACACCCGGAGGGGCTCACGTCCGGCTCCGGGCATGCTTCACGATATGGGAAACTGGTCTAGACAACCCTGAGTACTGAAGGGCAGCATCACATGGCTGAGCGCCGCGTCAACGTCGGCTGGGCCGAGGGTCTCCACGCCCGCCCCGCTTCCATCTTCGTCCGAGCCGCCACGGCCGCAGGCGTCCCGGTGACGATCGCCAAGGCCGGGGGCAACCCCGTCAACGCGGCCTCCATGCTGGCTGTCCTGGGCCTGGGCGCCCAGGGCGGCGAGGAGATCGTCCTCGCTTCCGACGCCGAGGGTGCGGACGCCGCCCTCGACCGCCTGGCCAAGCTGGTCGCCGAGGGTCTTGAGGAGCTCCCCGAGACCGTCTGAGCGCCATGGCGCCCGCACGACCGAGGCCGCGTCACCCCTCCGAGGGTGTGGCGCGGCCTCGCCGTTTCCGGCCGGACTTCGCTCGGAGCCGGTCTTTATGAACGGCCGCCCTTTATACGGGGCCGGATTCTGCACCGGGCATAGTTTAATTCCCCGCCGGGCACACCGAAGACGCGCCACCGGAAATTCCAGGCGCGCGCGAAATACGGGCAGCGGAGAGCAACAGAGGGCAACGGAAATACCGCTCCGCCGAATAACACCTCTTTGTATACGGCGCCGGTGTTAATGCCGCAGGCTCGGCATGTTTACGGGGTGTTGCGAAGTCCTCACACCGTTCACCCGGTCCGTGCCGCCGGAAAAGCGCAGCCGGTGGGAGACCGTGGACCGCTCGGTGTGCAGGGCGGTGATCGCCCGTGCGCGCTCACCGTCGCCACGCGTCACCGCGTCCACGATGGCGCCGTGCTCGGCCCAGGACTCCACCGGGTTGGCGGGGGCGTCGACGGCGTACATCCAGGCGATCTTGTGCCGCAGCTGGGTGAGTGTCGAGGTCAGGGCGTGGCTGCCGGTGGCCTGGGCGAGCGTCTCGTGGAACCAGCCGCCCAGGGAGCGCAGGTCCTCGCTGCCGCCCCTGCGGGCCCGTTCCTGGCCCAGCCTGACGAGTCCGCGCAGCACCTTGAGGTGGGCCTCGGTGCGGCGCTGGGCGGCCCGGGAGGCGCCGAGCGGCTCCAGGAGCAGGCGCATCTCCAGCAGGTCGGCGGCCTCCTGCTCGGTGGGTTCCGCGACGCACGCGCCCGCGTGCCGGCGCGTCACCACGAAGCCCTCGGCCTCCAGGGTGCGCAGGGCCTCGCGGACGGGGACGCGTGAGACGCCGTAGCGGCGGGCCAGGAGTTCTTCGGTGAGCCGGCTGCCGCGCTCGTAGACACCCGCGACGATGTCGTCCCGGATCGCCGTGCATACCGAGTGCGCCGGAATACGCATGTCCGACCTCCGCCTTAATCCCCGTGAAACGCCGCCGAGTGACGTCCTTCCGTGACTCTATTGCAATGAGCCGGAATTTCCGACGGCGGCCCGGAATCCATGCATATTTTTTGGACAGTGGGGTCACGAAAACGACGAAAGCCCCGACTCCGGGACCGGGGCTTCGGGGCTCTCGCCATGTGACGTCACATGTTCACCACCGTGCTCGCGTGGCCGGGCGGTGTACGCGCCGCCGCGCGTGCGGAATCCTCATACGGTGCTCGGCCGGTGCTCGGCCGGTGCTCGGCGATGGGGCGCGCACACGGGGCTTCGCGCGGGGCGCGCACGCCGGGCTGTCTTGCGCGTGCGCCCGTGCGCCCGCGCACGGGGGGTGCGCGCCGGGCTCGCGCGGGGCGGCCGCGCCGGGCTCGCGCGAGGGGGCGCCGTGGTGGTGTCAGACGTTCAGGCCGTGCTTGCGGAGGTAGGCGACCGGGTCGACGTCCGAGCCGTACTCGGGCGTCGTGCGGGCCTCGAAGTGGAGGTGCGGGCCGGTCACGTTGCCGGTCGCGCCGGAGAGGCCGATCTGCTGGCCGGGGGTGACCTTCTGTCCCACCGAGACGCCGATGGACGACAGATGGCCGTACTGGGTGTACATGCCGTCGGCCATCTTGATGACGATCTGGTTGCCGTACGCACCGCCCCAGCCGGTGGAGACGACCGTGCCGGTGCCGACCGCGTGCACCACCGTGCCGCTGGCGGCGTGGAAGTCGATGCCGGTGTGGGCGCCGGAGGACCACAGGGAGCCGCCGGTCTTGTAACCGGTGGAGACGTACGAGTCGGAGATCGGCGCGACGAAGGCGTTGAGGCGCTTGCGCTCGGCCTCCCGTGCGGCGCGCGCCTTGGCCTGGCGCTCCTTCTTGGCCTTCTCCGCGGCCTTCTTGCGCGCGGCCTCCTCGGCCGCCTTGCGCTCGGCGGCGGCCTTCTGCGCGGCGGCCTGGGCGTCGATCTGGTCGGCGATCGAGTCGCTGACCGTGATGACCGGGGTGAGGCCGGTCTGCTCGACGGAGTTCTCGGCGGCGAGCGCCGGGGCGGCCGAGACGGTGCCGATGACACCCGTGGTGGTGAGGGCCGCGATGCCGGCGGCCTGCGCGGTGGTGCGCTTGACCCGGCCGGGGCGGCGGTGCTTCCCGGAGGCGCACATGAACGCCATGTAGAGGCTGGTCCTTTCCTTCCCTCTCGCCTACCGGGTTAGCTGACGGGTTCGGAGCAGGAAGGTCTCCTACGGGCCCCCTCGCGGCTCGCGCGGGCGCCCGATTCACCCCAGGGACTGCGTGGGTCCCCGGCTCCCCTGGCTCGCGCCGTACGGGGACTCGGCGATGACTGTCCGGTGCCGCGGGCGCGGCGCACTGCCTGACGGACAGACCGGAAGAACCTACGAGGGCGTCCTCGCAATGCCCAAACGGATCACGGTTTTTGTCGCGCATCCCACAGGGCAGACAGGCAACCTCCGCCCCAATTCGGACATTCGGCGGCCCTGGTGACATGGCAGTCACCAGGGCCGCTTCACGCGCGCGTGCCGCTCGTCCGGCTACTCAGCTGCGACGACCGTCACTTCGCCGATGCCGAGGGCCTCGACGGGCTCCTTGATCTGCGCCGCGTCGCCGACGAGGACGGTCACCAGGTGGTCGACCGGGAAGGCGTTCACGACCGCCGCGGTTGCCTCCACGGTGCCGGTGGCGGCCAGTTGCCGGTAGAGCGTGGCCTGGAAGTCGTCGGGCAGGTGCTGCTCGACCTGGTCGGCCAGGGTGCCGGCGACGGCCGCCGCCGTCTCGTACTTGAGCGGCGCCACGCCGACGAGGTTCTGCACGGCGACGTCGCGCTCGGCGTCCGTGAGGCCCTCGGCGGCGAGGGTGCGCAGCACCGTCCACAGGTCCTGGACGGCCGGGCCGGTGTTCGGGGTGTCCACGGAGCCGCTGATGGCGAGCATCGAGGCGCCGCTGGCGTCGGGGGCGGACCGCAGGACCTGCCCGAAGGCACGGACACCGTAGGTGTAGCCCTTCTCCTCGCGCAGGACGCGGTCCAGCCGGGAGGTGAGGGTGCCGCCCAGGCAGTATGTACCGAGCACCTGGGCGGGCCAGACGCGGTCGTGCCGGTCGGGGCCGACGCGGCCGATGAGCAGCTGCGTCTGAACGGCTCCGGGGCGGTCCACGATGACGACACGGCCTGTGTCGTCGGCGGACACCGGGGGCACGGGCCGGGGCTGGGCGGTGGAGCCGCGCCAGGCGCCCAGGGTTTCGCCGAGCAGCTCGTCCAGGTCGATGCCGGTCAGGTCGCCGACGACGACCGCGGTGGCGGTGGCGGGGCGGACATGCCGGTCGTAGAACGCGCGTACGGCGGCCGAGTCGATCTTCTCGACGGTGTCCTCGGTGCCCTGGCGCGGGCGGGACATCCGCGCGGTCGACGGGAACAGCTCCTTGTAGAGCTCCTTGGCGGCCCGGCGGCTGGGGTTGGCCAGCTCGTGCGGGATCTCGTCGAGGCGGTTGCGGACCAGCCGCTCGACCTCGCTGTCGGCGAAGGCGGGCGCCCTGAGCGCGTCGGAGAGCAGTCCGAGCCCCTTGCCCAGGCGGGAGGCCGGGACCTCCAGGCTGAGCCGGACGCCGGGGTGGTCGGCGTGGGCGTCGAGGGTGGCGCCGGCCCGCTCCAGCTCGGCGGCGTACTCCTCGGCGGAGTGCTTGTCGGTGCCCTCGGAGAAGGCACGCGCCATGATCGTGGCGACGCCGTCCAGGCCGGTCGGCTCGGCGTCCAGGGGCGCGTCCAGGAGCACCTCCACGGCGACGACCTGCTGGCCGGGGCGGTGGCAGCGCAGCACGGTCAGCCCGTTGTCCAGGGTGCCGCGCTCGGGGGCCGGGAAGGCCCAGGGCCGGGCCTCGCCAGGCTGGGGCCGCGGGTGGAAGTCCATGGTGGCGAGCTCGGTCACTTGGCCGTCTCCTCGTCGTCGTGCTCGTCGGTGGCGGCTTCGACCGTGGCCTCGGCCTCGGGGTCCTCGGGGACGTCGGCGTCCTCGACCGCCTCCGGGGACTTGGGCTCGTAGACCAGCACCGCGCGGTTGTCCGGCCGCAGGCGGGCCTTGGCGACCTCCTGGACCTCTTCCGGGGTCACCGCGAGGACGCGCTGGACGGCGCTAAGGGCGAGCTGCGGGTCACCGAACAGGACGGCGAACCGGCACAGTTCGTCCGCGCGGCCCGCGACGGTGCCCAGCCGGTCCAGCCACTCGCGCTCCAACTGTGCCTGGGCACGCTCCATCTCCTCGGGGGTAGGACCCTCCTCGGCGAACCGGGCGAGTTCCTCGTCGATGGCGGTCTCGATGACCGGCACCTCGACGTCACCAGAGGTCTTCACGTCCAGCCAGCCCAAGGAGGGCGCACCGGCCAGCCGCAGCAGGCCGAAGCCGGCGGCGACGGCCGTCCGGTCGCGGCGTACGAGCCGGTTGTACAGGCGGGAGGACTCGCCGCCGCCGAGGACGGTGAGGGCCAGGTCGGCCGCGTCGGACGCGCGCGTGCCGTCCTCCGGGAGCCGGTAGGCGGCCATCAACGCGCGCGCGGGCACCTCCTCCACGACGACCTCGCGCAGCTGCTCGCCGATGACGTCGGGCAGCGAACCGTCGCGTGGGGCGGGCTTGCCGTCGTGCGCCTGGATGGAACCGAAGTACTTCTCGATCCAGGCGAGGGTCTGCTGCGGGTCGATGTCGCCGACGACCGACAGGACCGCGTTGTTGGGCGCGTAGTAGGTACGGAAGAACGCCCGGGCGTCCTCCAGGGTGGCCGCGTCCAGGTCCGCCATCGAGCCGATCGGCGTGTGGTGGTAGGGGTGGCCCTCCGGGTAGGCGAGCGCGGTCAGCTTCTCGAAGGCGGTGCCGTAGGGGACGTTGTCGTAGCGCTGGCGGCGCTCGTTCTTGACGACGTCCCGCTGGTTCTCCATCGACTCGTCGTCCAGGGCGGCGAGCAGGGAGCCCATGCGGTCGGCCTCCAGCCAGAGGGCGAGCTCCAGCTGGTGGGCGGGCATGGTCTCGAAGTAGTTGGTGCGCTCGAAGCTGGTGGTGCCGTTGAGCGAGCCGCCGGCGCCCTGGACGAGCTCGAAGTGGCCGTTGCCGTCCACCTGGGCGGAGCCCTGGAACATCAGGTGCTCGAAAAGGTGAGCCAGGCCGGTACGGCCCTGGACTTCGTGCCGGGAACCGACGTCGTACCAGAGGCAGACCGCCGCGACCGGGGTCAGGTGATCCTCGGAGAGCACCACGCGCAGACCGTTGGCCAAGCGGTGCTCGGTCGCTGTCAGGCCTCCGGAGCCTGTCTCGGCCGTGGTCGTGTGACCCATGGGCATGTACGTCCCTTCGCTCGCTGGAGCGGTCTCGAACCGCGGTTTTTCTGCCAGTCCTGCCACTGTATGCAAGCGTGCCGGGGCCCGGCGAAGTTCCCGCACGACGTACGCCCACAGCGGATCGCGTAGCCTGCGTCCCACCCGTTCTCGAACGCCTCCGAGGCACCGGGGGCGGCCCGCGGAGACCGGGTCCCGGCCCGGGTTGTCAGTGCCGCGGTCCACAATGGTCCGCGTCAGATCCCGTTCACGCATGAGCAAGGAGCCGGCAGCGATGGCCCGCCGCAGCACGAAGACCCCGCCGCCCGACGACTCGTACGAGGAGAGGATCCTCGACATCGACGTCGTGGACGAGATGCGCGGCTCCTACCTTGAGTACGCGTACTCGGTCATCTACTCGCGCGCCCTGCCGGACGCCCGCGACGGTCTCAAGCCCGTGCACCGCCGGATCGTCTACCAGATGAACGAGATGGGGCTGCGCCCCGAGCGCGGCTATGTGAAGTGCGCGCGCGTGGTCGGCGAAGTGATGGGTAAGTTGCACCCGCACGGCGACGCGTCGATCTACGACGCCCTGGTGCGCATGGCCCAGCCGTTCTCGATGCGCGTCCCGCTGGTCGACGGCCACGGCAACTTCGGCTCGCTGGGCAACGACGACCCGCCGGCCGCCATGCGGTACACCGAGTGCCGGATGGCCGAGGCGACGAGCCTCATGACCGAGTCGATCGACGAGGACACGGTCGACTTCACGCCCAATTACGACGGCCAGGAGCAGGAGCCGGTGGCGCTGCCCGCCGCCTTCCCGAACCTGCTGGTCAACGGCTCGTCGGGCATCGCGGTCGGCATGGCGACGAACATGCCGCCGCACAACCTCGGCGAGGTGATCGCGGCCGCCCGCCATCTGATCCGGTACCCGAACGCGGACCTGGACACGCTGATGAAGCACGTTCCGGGCCCCGACCTGCCCACCGGCGGCCGGATCGTCGGCCTGGAGGGCGTCCGGGACGCGTACGAGACGGGCCGCGGCACCTTCAAGATCCGCGCCACGGTGTCGGTGGAGACGGTCACGGCCCGCCGCAAGGGCCTGGTCATCACCGAACTGCCCTTCACGGTCGGCCCCGAGAAGGTCATCGCCAAGATCAAGGACCTTGTCAACTCCAAGAAGCTGCAGGGCATCGCCGACGTCAAGGACCTCACCGACCGCGAGCACGGGCTGCGTCTGGTCGTCGAGATCAAGAACGGTTTCGTGCCCGAGGCGGTCCTGGAGCAGCTCTACAAGCTGACGCCGATGGAGGAGTCCTTCGGCATCAACAACGTCGCCCTGGTGGACGGCCAGCCGCTCACCCTGGGCCTGAAGGAGCTCCTCGAGGTCTACCTCGACCACCGCTTCGACGTGGTCCGCCGGCGCAGCGAGTTCCGTCGCACCAAGCGTCGCGACCGGCTGCACCTGGTGGAGGGCCTGCTGACGGCCCTCGTCGACATCGACGAGGTCATCCGGCTGATCCGCGCCAGCGACAACAGCGCGCAGGCCAAGGAGCGCCTGATGGAGCGCTTCTCGCTGTCGGAGATCCAGACCCAGTACATCCTGGACACGCCGCTCCGCCGGCTGACCAAGTACGACCGCATCGAGCTGGACGCGGAGAAGGACAGGCTGACCGCGGAGATCGCCGAGCTGACCCGGATCCTGGAGTCGGACGCGGAGCTGCGCAAGCTGGTCTCCGCCGAACTGGCAGCGGTGGCGAAGAAGTTCGGCACCGAGCGGCGCACGGTCCTGCTGGAGGCCGCGGGCGCCCCGGCGGCCGGGGTGCCGCTCCAGGTGGCCGACGACCCGTGCCGGGTGCTGCTCTCCTCGACGGGGCTGCTGGCGCGCACGATGAACGGCGAGCCGTTCCCGGTGGACTCCGACGGCAAGCGCGCCAAGCACGACGTGATCGTCTCGGCGGTCCCGGCGACCGCCCGCGGCGAGGTCGGCGCGGTGACCTCGTCCGGCCGTCTGCTCCGTGTCAACGTGGTCGACCTCCCGCAGCTCCCGGAGACGGCGACCGCTCCGAACCTCGCGGGCGGTGCGCCCCTGTCCGAGTTCCTCTCCCTGGAGGACGGCGAGTCGGTGGTCTGCCTGACCACGCTGGACGAGTCCTCGCCGGGTCTCGCCCTCGGCACCGAGCAGGGTGTGGTCAAGCGCGTGGTCCCCGACTACCCGACCAACAAGGGCGAGTTGGAGGTCATCACCCTCAAAGAGGGCGACCGGATCGTCGGCGCGATGGAGCTGCGCACCGGCGAGGAGGACCTGGTGTTCATCACCGACGACGCACAGCTGCTGCGCTACCAGGCCTCCCAGGTGCGTCCGCAGGGCCGTCCGGCGGGCGGTATGGCGGGCATCAAGCTCACGGAGGGCGCGAAGGTCATCTCCTTCACGGCGGTGGACCCGGCGGCCGACGCGGTTGTCTTCACGGTGGCCGGCTCGCGCGGCACGCTCGACGACTCGGTGCAGACGACGGCCAAGCTGACCGCGTTCGACGAGTACCCGCGCAAGGGCCGCGCCACCGGCGGTGTGCGCTGCCAGCGGTTGCTCAAGGGCGAGGACTGCCTGGCCTTCGCCTGGGCGGGCCCGGTTCCGGCGAAGGCGGCCCAGAAGAACGGCACGCCGGCCGACCTTCCGGAGCCCGACCCGCGCCGGGACGGTTCGGGTGTGTCGCTGCCGAAGACGGTGTGGGTGGTGGCGGGGCCGGTCTAAGCCTCGTACGCATCCTCCTCAGGACCTTGCTCCAGGCCCTGTACGTAGCGCAGGACGCCCCACATGCCGTGCTCGTCGGCGTGCGGGGCGTCGCTCGTGCAGGCCTCCAGCTCCTTGCCCAGGGCGGGCGCGTCGATGCCGGAGCCGATGAGGACGAGCTGCGTCAGCCGTTCCTCGTCCCGTCCCCAGGGCGCCGGGTAGAACCGCAGAAACCGGCCCACGGCATGCACGGCGTACCGGTTCCCGGTGTCGTACGGCCCGAAGTCGACGTATCCCTTGATCCGGTAGAGCCCCTCGGGCCGGCTGTCGAGGAAGGCCATGAGCCGGCGGGGATCGAGGGGATCGCCGGAGACGAAGGAAAGACTGTCGTACCCGGTGTGCAGATGCCCCTCATGCTCGGCACCGCCGTCATGCTCATGCAGATCGTCGAAGGACAGCTGCCCGACGCGCTCCTCGCTGGGCCGGCAGTCGAAGAGGAACTCGGGGTCGATACGGCTGTAGGTCGCCGGGACGACAGCGGCCCCGGGGTCGCTGAGGGAGCGCACCAGCCCGAGGACACGCTCACCGCCCGGCTCGGCCCGGTCGAGCTTGTTGACGACGACCAGGTCCGCGAGGGCAAGATGCCGGTCGATCTCGGGGTGCTTCGCGCGCGTGTCGGCGAACTCGGCGGCGTCGACGACCTCGACCAGGCCGCCGTAGACGATGCCGGGGTGCTCGCTGGCGAGCAGCATCCGGACGAGTTCCTGGGGCTCGGCGAGACCGCTCGCCTCGATGACGATGACGTCGATACCGGTGGCGGGGTTCGCGAGCCGCTCCAGGTACAGGTCCAGTTCACTCGCGTCGACGGCGCAGCACAGGCAGCCGTTGCCGAGCGAGACCGTCGAGTCGCCGAGGGCGCCGGCCACGGCCATCGCGTCGATCTCGATGGCCCCGAAGTCATTGACGATCGCCCCGATCCGGCTCCCTCCGCCGCGGTGCAGCAGGTGATTGAGGAGCGTGGTCTTCCCGGAGCCCAGGAATCCGGCGAGCACGACTACCGGGATCTGCTGGGGGCTGCGGTGGTGCTCCAACGGGGGGCCTCTTTCACGCGGGCGGGAGGTGGGCCGGTCCAGGATAGGAAACGACCCGCCGCCGGAACTGAGTCCCGTCGTCCCGGTGGGCCGGCCAACCCGGCGAGGCGTCCCTTGTTGCCGTCGGGACGGTTCATGCCGCGGCAGCCCACCGAGACTGCTCTGGCCGCGGGCGGATACCCGGGCGGCCCAGACGGCGGCTGAGGATCATGGCCTGGGAGAATCCGATGAACGCCTCGTCGCCGGCGTGCAGCGTCTCGAACTCCCCGTGCAGGCGGTGGCGACGTCCGCCTCGGAGTGCCGTGCTCGACCGGGCACGGCACAGTCCCGGGTCAACCGACCTCGATGGCGCAGGCCCGGCACGGGGGCCGCCCGCAGATGCACTGCGTGATGGCGTCCAGGACGTTGTGGGCGTGGTAGAGGCACTCGTCCTTGCAGGTGTGCCGTGGGATGAAGCCGGCTTCGATCTCGCCGGGCCACGGTTCCTCCCCCTCGCGGCAGCGGATGAACTTCTCGGGGTCGGCGGAATGCAGCCGGCGCACGTCCGCCCGCGCCTCGTCCTCCAGCTCGCGCGCCTCTGTCAGCACGGCCTTGACCTGACCGACGAGAGAGGAATAACGGTCGTCGCCGGTCCGTACGTGCGCGGCCCGCATCGCCATCGCGGCGTTGCCCAGGAACCGGCCGGCGTCCTGGAGGTCCGTCGTGTGATGGAGCTTGATCCCCGTGACACCCCTGACCCATACGGCGTCGTCGCTCAGCGGTCCACATATGTCCGTGCGCATTTCTGAAGTCCTTGTCATCTCTGCCGCCGTGCGGCCTGGAGCCATGACGTCCGGCTTCCCGATTCCGGACCCACTCTTGTGCGGCGAGGCGTCTATCGCGCCCGTGGAACCCCCTGGTCTCAACCCGGGGGGGTGAGCCAGGGACACTCGCGAAGACAGGCAGAGGCGCGTCCTCGGTACGCGCTGTGATCGCGGCAGTGTGCGGCGCCACCGGGGGGCGACGCGCTCGGCGGCCCTGACCATTCGACTGTCCTTACCCGATGAAATGCGTGCCAATATTGATTGAATCAACCTTCACCGGACACGGCTACGGTGGCGCCATGCGCGATCAACAACCCGCTCCAGGCAGTCCCGCGCGACGGCTGAGCACCAAGGAGACCGCCGAGCTGCTCGGCGTGAAGCCCGAGACCGTGTACGCCTATGTGAGCCGCGGTCAGCTCAGCAGCAGGCGTGAGCCCGGTGGCCGCGCCAGCACCTTCGACGCCGACGAGGTGGATGCGCTCGC
Source organism: Streptomyces sp. NPDC005866 (assembly GCF_040629895.1). Taxonomy (NCBI): domain Bacteria; kingdom Bacillati; phylum Actinomycetota; class Actinomycetes; order Kitasatosporales; family Streptomycetaceae; genus Streptomyces; species Streptomyces sp. NPDC005866. The sequence goes on along the minus strand of NZ_JBEXWP010000009.1, from coordinate 130,769 downwards.
CCGGCGCAACAGGCGGGAAGCCGCCGGGAGTCCGGGGTCCGGCGGGGATCTGTCGGTGCGCACCCGGATCACGCTGATCGAGAAGGACCGCTACTTCTTCCGGGGCGTCGACGCCACCGAACTCGCCGCGCGGCACTCCTACGAGGAGGTGGCCGAGTGGCTGTGGACGGGCCGGATGACCCCCGGCATGACCTTCACCGCCCCGGAGGCCGCCGTCGCGGTCGCCCGCCGGGCCGTCGACGCGCTGCCGGAGCACACCTCCCCCACCGACCGGCTGCGGGTCGCCACCATCGCGTCCGCCGCCCAGGATCCACTGCGCTTCGACCTGTCCGACGACGCCGTACTCGGCACCGCGCGCCTGCTGATCCCCACGCTCGTCGCCGCACTGCCGGTGCAGCGCGAGCGCCGGCACGACCACGGCCCGCTGGCCCACCGTCTGTGGCGCCGGCTGACCGTCATCGACCCCAGCGACGCCGCGCTGGGCGTCCTGGACACGGCGCTCGCGCTGCTCGTCGACCACGACCTGGCCGCCTCCACGCTCGCGGTCCGGGTCGCCGCCTCCGCCCGGGCCCACGCGTACGCGGCCGTGTCGGCCGGGCTCGGCGTCCTCGAAGGCCCACTGCACGGCGCCTCCAGCGGCCTCGCCCACCGGATGCTGCTCGACGTCCTCGACCAGGGCACCGCCGTCCCGGTGATCGCGGACGAACTCCGCGCGGGCCGCCGTATCCCCGGACTCGGGCACCGTCTCTACGAGGGCGAGGACCCACGCGCGCGTGTGCTGTTCGGCCTCCTGGAGGAGGTCCCCCGCGCGGAGCCCGCCCTGCTCGCGGCCCGGGACGTCGTCGCCACGACCGCTCGGCACGCTCCGCTGCACGCCAACGTCGACCTGGCGCTGGCCGTCCTCACGGCCTCCTGCGGTATGCCCGCCACCGCGGGCGAGACGATCTTCGCCGTCGCCCGAACGGCGGGATGGATCGCACACGCCCTGGAGGAGTACGGGGAGCGCCCGCTGCGGATGCGTCCCAGCGGTCATTACGTCGGTCCGAAACCGCCGCAGCCCCTGCCGGATAACCCCGCCGCAGGGGCGAACGGGCGAGGCCGGAAGTCATCCTGGGCCAAGTCAGGTTAGGCTCACCTCTGTGAGTAGGTGCGCAACCGTCTCCCGGATGCTCGACGAGCCCGTTTCCGGCACCGCGGCGACCGCGACGACGTGGCTGCTGCTGGAACAGCCCGGCCCGTGGGGTGCCAAGGCGCTCACCTCGAGCCACCTGGACCCCGCCCTGGGCCGCGCTCTGGAGGCCGCGGCCAAGGGGACCGGGGTGCGGATCGCGCTCATCCGCCGCGCCGGCCGCCACGCCGATCCGGGCACCTCCGCCGTCCGCCAGGTGTACGCGGCCCACACGGTTCCCGGCAACGTCTGGCTGCACAGCACCTCCACCCGCGACCCCGCGCGACTGCTCGGCCTCGACTTCGCCGCGCTCGGCGCGGGCGACCACCGTTCGTTCGGCGCGGCGCTCGGCGGCCGGCCGCACTCGGGCAGTCCCCTCGCGCTCGTCTGCACCAATGGCAAGCGCGACCGCTGCTGCGCCCTGCTGGGCCGCCCGCTCGCCGCCGAGCTGGCCGCGTCCGGCGTAGCGGGCACCTGGGAGGTCACCCATCTGGGTGGCCATCGCTTCTCGCCGACGGTGCTCGTCCTGCCGTACGGCTACGCGTACGGCCGCGCCGAGGCACATGCCGTCAAGGAGGTCCTGCACGCCGCCCAGGAGGGCCGTGTGGTGCTGGAGGGCTGCCGTGGGTGCTCCGCATGGGAACGGCCCGGCCAGGCGGCCGAGCTGGCCGTGCGCGAGGCGGCGGGCGAGTACGCGGCCGGCGTGCTGAGCGTCGTACGGACCGAGGGCGCGGCCCCGCGCTGGGACGTCACCGTCGCCCACGCCGACGGCCGCCGCTGGCGAGTCGCCGTGGCTCAGGGCGCCTCGCTGCCGCCCCGCCCGGAGAGCTGCGGGGTGTCGGCGCTGGGGTCGCCGGCCCGGATGGACGTCGTGTCGCTGCGGGAACTGCGGACGGCGACGGCTCTGGCGAGCTGACGTGGCCCTGCAGACGGTCGGGGACGGTCGGAGACGGTTTTCCCCAAGGAACAGTCAAGAGATCCACGCCACACCCCCTACGGCCGCGCCCGCACCCCCACGTACCGTCGTGGGTATGAGCCCCACTCCCCCCGCACGCCGCCTGCGCCTCGGCCTGCCCCGACGGGCGTTCTCGCAGGTCCTGCTGATGCAGGTCGCGATCGCCGCGGGGGTCGCGGTGCTCGCCACCGGACTCTTCCTGGCACCGCTGAGCAAGCAGCTGGACCAGGAGGCGATGCGCAGGGCACTGGCGATCGCCCAGACCACGGCACAGGACCCGCAGATAGCCGAGGGCGTCCTGACCACCCGGCCGAGCACGGACGGGCCGGTGCAGAAGGAGGCGGAGCGGATCCGGAAGGCCACCCACGCCGAGTACATCGTGGTGATGGACCTGCGGGGGTTCCGCTGGTCCCACACCACGCCCTCGGAGGTCGGCCGCCATGTCTCGACCGACCCCAGGGAGGCGCTGGCCGGCAAGGAGGTCATGCAGATCGACGACGGCACCCTTGGGCGCTCCGCGCGGGGCAAGGTGCCGCTGTACGACAGCGACCACAGGATCATCGGGGCGGTCTCGGTCGGTATCGCGTACGACAGCGTGCGGGCGCGGCTGCTGAGCGCGATCCCCGGGCTGTTCGCGTACGCCGGCGGCGCCCTCGCGGTCGGCGCGCTGGCCGCCTGGCTGATCTCCCGACGGGTCCAGCGACAGACCCGTGACCTGGCCTTCTCGGACATCTCGGCGCTACTCGCGGAGCGCGAGGCGATGCTGCACGGCATCCGGGAGGGCGTCGTCGCCCTCGACCGCGGCGGCCGCATCCGCCTGCTGAACGACGAGGCGAGCCGGCTCCTGGGCATCGGCGACGAAGCCGTCGGCCGGTCCCCCGACGACGCGCTCGGCGAGGGCCGTACGACCGATGTGCTGGCCGGCCGGGTGGCCGGCACCGATCTGCTCACCGTGCGCGGCCAGCGGGTCCTGGTCGCCAACCGCATGCCCACCGACGACGGCGGCGCCGTCGCCACCCTGCGCGACCGCACCGAGCTGGAGCAGCTCGGCCGCGAACTCGACTCCACCCGCGGGCTGATCGACGCCCTGCGTGCCCAGGACCACGAGCACGCCAACCGTATGCACACCCTGCTCGGGCTGCTGGAACTGGAGATGTACGAAGACGCCGTGGAGTTCGTCGGGGAGGTGGTGGGCGACCACCGGGTCACCGCCGAGCAGGTCACGGAGAAGATCCACGATCCGCTGCTGGCCGCCCTGCTGGTCGGCAAGGCCACCGTCGCGGCCGAGCGCGGAGTCGCCCTGTGGGTGTCGGACCGCACCCGGCTCCCGGACCGGCTGATCGACCCCAGGGGCCTGGTCACGGTCGTGGGCAACCTCGTGGACAACGCGCTGGACGCGGTCGCCGGCACTCCGCACGCGCGCGTGGAAGTCGAGTTGTGCGCCGAGGGCCGCGCGATCGTCCTCAGGGTGCGCGACACCGGACCCGGGGTCCCGGCGGAGCAACGGGAGTTGGTCTTCACCGAGGGGTGGTCCACCAAGAAGCCGCCCGCGCACGGCAAGCGCGGCATCGGCCTCTCCCTGGTGCGCCGGCTCGCCGAACGGCAGGGCGGCAGGGCGACCGTGGGCGAGGCGGACGGCGGGGGCGCGCAGTTCACCGTCGTGCTCCCCGAGGCGCTGACCGAGCCGGAGCCGGCACCGGCGCTCATCCCGGCCGACGAGGAGACGCGATGATCGAGGTCCTGGTCGTGGACGACGACACCCGGGTCGCCCGGGTCAACGCCGCCTACGTCGAGAAGGTGCCGGGCTTCCATGTGGCCGGAGAGGCCCACAACGCGGCCGAGGCACTGGGCCAGTTGGAGGCGCTGCCCCATCTCGACCTGGTCCTCATGGACCACTATCTGCCCGACGACACGGGCCTCGCGGTGGTCCAGGAGATGCGCCGGCGCGGCCACCAGACCGACGTGATCATGGTGACGGCGGCCCGGGACGTGTCGACCGTGCAGGCGGCCATGCGCCACGGCGCCCTGCAGTACCTGGTCAAACCGTTCGCGTTCGCGGGGCTGCGCGCCAAGCTGGAGGCGTATGCCGAGCTGCGGCGCACCCTGGACGGCGGCGGCGAGGCCGAACAGGCCGAGGTGGACCGCATCTTCGGCGTCCTGTCCACGACCTCCGAGCCGGACCTGCCCAAAGGGCACTCCCCCACCACCGCCGAACTGGTGCGCCAGTCCCTGATGAACTCCGAGGGCCCGCTGTCAGCCCAGGAGATCGCCGAGCGGACCGGGGTGAGCCGCCAGACCGCCCAGCGCTATCTGAAGCTCCTGGAGCGCACCGGACGGGCCCGGCTGACCCTCAAATACGGCGACGCGGGCCGCCCCGAACACCGTTACGTGTGGGCGACCCGCGGCTGAACGAGCTCAGCCCCGCCGCTACTTGGCGGCCTCGACGAACTCGGTCGTGAACGTCTTGCTGAGGTCGACATTGGCGTTCTGGATGTTCGGATTGAATGCCTTGAGCACCTTCTCAACGGTCTCGGGACCGTTCTGGGGCATCACACCGTCGTCGGTGAACATCGGCAGCGTGCTCTTGATGGCCTCCGTGTAGAGCGTCTTGTTGCCCTGGGAGTAGTCGGCGGGCATCTTGGCCGCGATCTCGGAGGCGCTGTGCGTGGACATCCACTTGAGCGTCTTGACGAATGCATTGACCATCTTCTGGACGGTGTCCTTGTGACCGTTGACCCAGTCCGTCTGCATGTACAGGCTTGACGACGGGTACGGACCGCCGAGCGCCTTCTGGGATCCCTCCGGCGTCCGCATGTCCAGCAGGACCTTGCCCGCCTTCTTGTCCAGGACCGTCGCGACCGTCGGGTCGGTCGTCATACCGCCGTCGATGGCGCCCTTCTGGAGCGCCGAGATGAAAGTCGGGCCCGCGCCGACGGCGACCGGTGTGAACTCGCTGACCTTCACGCCGTTCTTGACGGCGAGGTACTTGGTGAGGAAGTCGGTGGAGGAGCCGAGGCCGGTGATGCCCAGCTTCTTGCCCTTGAAGTCCTTGGGCGAGGTGATGTCGCCGGCTGCCTTGGTGGAGACGATCTCCACCTCGCCGGGCGCGTGCGAGAACTGCACGACGGACTCCACCGACTTGCCCTTGGTCTGCAGGTCCAGCGTGTGGTCGTAGAAGCCGACAGCCCCCTGGACCTGACCGGAGACGAGCGCCGTTTCGGCCTGGACGCCGGCCGGCTCGCTCAGCATCTCCACGTCGAGGCCCTCGGCGTCGAAGTAGCCGAGTCGCTGGGTGAGCATCGCCGGCATGTAGATGACCTTGTCCAGGCCACCGACCATGATCTTGACCTTCGTCCCCTTGCCGCCGCCCTTACTGCCGGTGGCGGTGCTCGCCGCGTCGTTGGCACAGGCGGTGAGGGAGGAGAGGGCGAGCAGGCCGGCGGCGGCCAGGGTGGTGTATCTGGCGGACTTGCGCATGTCGGTTCACGTCCTTGTGAGAGGGCGGTGCGGGGAGGAGGAGCAGGGGGCCGGTCAGCTGTCGGAGTCCGACGGCTTCCAGCGGAAGATGCGGCGCTCGGCGAAGGTCAGCAGCCCTTCGGCGGCGAGCGCGACGACGGCGAGGATGACCATCGCGGCGTACACACCGGCCGCGTTGAAGGTGCCCTGCGATTGCGCGACGAGCAGGCCGATGCCCTTGGTGGCACCGATGTACTCGCCGACGATGGCGCCGATGAGGGCGAAGCCGAAGCTGACGTGGAGGCTGGTGAAGATCCACGAGGTGGCGGACGGGATGACGACCTGGAGGGTCACCCTGCGGTCGCTCGCACCCAGGATCCGGGCGTTGGCGACCAGGTTGCGGTCGACCTCGCGGGCGCCCTGGAAGGCGTTGAAGAACACCGGGAAGAACACCAGTACGACGGCCGAGGCGACCTTGGAGGACGCCCCGAGCCCGAACCAGATCACGAAGATCGGGGCGAGCACGATCCTGGGGATCGAGTTGAGCACCTTGATGTAGGGGCCGAGGACATCGGCGAGGAAGCTGATCCGCCCCAGTGCGATACCGCAGATGACACCGGCGATGACACCGATGACCCAGCCGAGCAGCGCCTCGTAGAGGGTGTACCAGATCTGCTCGCCGAGTGGGCCGAGCGCGGTGCCGTGGGTCACCCAGGTCCAGATCTGGTCCCAGATCTTCGAGGGCATCGAGAAGTTGAACTGGTCGATGACCGCGGCCCGGGAAAGGACCTCCCAGAGCCCGAGCACGGCCACCAGCAGCAGCACGCGCACGGCGAGCACGATCACCTTGCGTCTGCGGGCGGCCTGGGCCCGCGACCGGGCGCGGTCCGGGGCCTTGGCCGTGTCGACGACCGGTGTGCTGAGAACCTCAGGCGACATGAGCGGCACCCCTCTCACGGGTGATGCGGACCTCTTCGCCGAGGGACTCCCAGATCTCGCGGTAGATCTCGATGAACCGCGGCTCCAGACGCACCGACTCGACCTTGCGGGGGCGGGGCAGGTCGATGTCGAAGACCTGCTTGACGGTCGCGGGCCCGGCGGTCATGACGACGACCTTGTCGGCCAGCGCGATGGACTCCTCCAGGTCGTGGGTGACGAAGACGACCGAGGCGCCCGTGCCCTCCCACAGCTCCAGCAGTTCGTCCGACATCAGGGCCCGGGTCTGCACGTCGAGCGCGGAGAACGGCTCGTCCATGAGCAGAATCTCCGGGTCGTTGACGAAGGTCGCGGCGAGCGCCACGCGCTTGCGCTGGCCGCCGGAGAGCTGGTGCGGGTAACGGTCCTCGAATGCGGCGAGGCCGACCCGGGCCAGCCAGGCGCGGGCCTTCTCCTTCGCCTCCGCCTTGGGCACGCCCCGGAAGCGGGGGCCGGCCATCACATTGGACAGCACGGTCCGCCAGGGAAACGTGGCGTCCTGCTGGAAGACGAATCCGACCTTGTCGCCGACACCGTCGACCGGCTCACCGGCCACCAGCACTTCGCCCTCGCTGGGCTCCTCCAGCCCGCTGACCAGGGTCAGCGTGGTGGACTTGCCACAGCCCGTGGGTCCTACCACGGCCACGAACTCACCGCGCCCGACGGTGAGGTCGAGGCCTCGGACGGCCGTGTGCAGACCCCCCGACGGGGTCTTGAAGATCTTGCTCGCCGCCCGCAGTTCGATGGCGGGGCTGCTGTCTGTGCTCATGGGCCGGGACGGTAGGTGTGGCCGGGACCACAGCAGCAGTCTTCTGGGCGCAAGCCGTTCTTTTGCTCGCAAGCATCTGTTGTGCTCGTTTTGCTCGCGCTACAACTGCGCAGACGAAACACGGGCTTAACGCTCGCCGGCCTTGAAGGAGAGGCCTGATGATTGACGTCCTGGTGGTCGATGACGACTTCCGCGTCGCCGAGATAAACGCCAAGTACGTGGGGAAGGTTCCCGGCTTCCGGGTGGCCGCCCGCGCGCACAGCGCCGCCCAGGCCCTGGCCGCCGTGGAGCGGGGCACCATCGATCTGGTCCTGCTGGACCACTATCTGCCCGACCAGACCGGCCTCGAACTCGTCCACCGCATGCGGGAACAGGGCCATGGCGCCGACGTCATCATGATCACGGCCGCCAGCGACGTGACCACCGTCCAGAAGGCGATGCGCCTGGGCGCCCTGCACTACCTGGTCAAGCCGTTCACCTTCGCCGCGTTGCGCGCCCGCCTCGACTCCTACGCGGCCCTGCGCCGCACCGTCGACCGGGTCGGCGGCCGCGGCCTGACCGGCCAGGAGCAGGTCGACCGGATCTTCGGCGCGCTGCGCACCTCACCAGCACCGTCCCCGCCCGGGCTGCCCAGCGGCCACTCCGAACCCACCACCGACCTCATCTGCGGCGTCCTGCACCGCGCCGGCCACCCGCTGTCCGCACATGAGGTCGCCGCCGAGACCGGTCTCAGCCGCTCCACCGCCCAGCGCTACCTCCGCCACCTGGAACAGGCGGGCCGGCTCCGCCTCTCCCTGAAGTACGGCGACACAGGCCGCCCGGAGCACCGGTACGCCTGGGTGGCGCCGTAGCGGCTCCGAACGGGTCACACGGCCCCCGCCCCGGTCAGCGACCGCACCTCGGTCTCCGCGTGCTTGGCCTCGTCCGGGACCTCGTCCGAGGTGACCGTGCCGAGCCAGCCGGCGAGGAAGCCGAGCGGGACGGAGACGATCCCCGGGTTCTGCAGGGGGAAGTACTGGAAGTCCACGGCCGGGAACAGCGCGCCCGGGCTTCCCGACACCACCGGGGACAGCACGACCAGCCCCAGGGCCGGAACCAGCCCGCCGTATACGGCCCACACCGCACCGCGGGTCGTGAAGTCCCGCCAGAACAGCGAGTACAGCAGCACCGGCAGGTTCGCCGACGCCGCCACCGCGAAGGCCAGCCCCACCAGGAAGGCGACGTTCAGATCGCGGGCCAGCAGACCGAGGGCGATGGCCACTACACCGATGCCGACCGCCGCCATGCGCGCCACCGTCACCTCGCTGCGCTGTTTGGCGTGCGGCCTGCGCAGCGAGGCGTACAGGTCATGGGCGACGGACGCGGAGGAGGCGAGGGTGATCCCGGCGACCACCGCGAGGATGGTCGCGAAGGCGACGGCCGCCACGACCGCGAACAGAACCGTTCCGCCTGTGGAGCCCGCGCCGCCGCCCAGGTCGAGCGCCAGCAGCGGAACGGCCGTGTTCCCCGACGCGTTCGACGCGCGCACCGCGTCCGGTCCGACGAGGGCCGCCGCCCCGAAGCCGAGCACGATCGTCATCAGGTAGAAGCCGCCGATCAGTCCGATCGACCAGACCGCCGAACGCCGGGCCGCGCGCGCCGTGGGCACCGTGTAGAAGCGGGACAGAATGTGTGGCAGCCCCGCCGTGCCCAGTACCAGCGCCAGCCCCAGGCTGATGAAGTCCAGCCGCGCGCTCCAGCTGCCGCCGTACTTGAGCCCCGGCGCCAGGAAGGCATTCCCGTGTCCACTCCGGTCGGCGGCGGTGAGCAGCAGCCGGTCGATGTCGCCGTGGAACCGCAGCAGCACCAGAACGGTCAGCACCACCGTCCCGCTGAGCAGCAGGACCGCCTTCACGATCTGGATCCAGGTGGTGGCCCGCATCCCGCCCAATGACACATAGATCACCATCAGCGCGCCGACCCCGATGACCGTCCACGCCTGCGCGGCTGCGCTCGTTCGCCCCAGCAGCAGCGCGACCAGGCTGCCCGCCCCCACCATTTGCGCCACCAAATAGAGAACGGACACGGTGATCGAGGAGGTTCCCGCCGCGATCCGCACCGGCCGCTCCCGCATCCGCGCCGCGATCACATCGGCGAGCGTGAACCGCCCGCAGTTGCGGACCAGTTCGGCCACCAGGTACAGCACGACCAGCCACGCCACCAGAAAGCCGACCACGTACAACAGCCCGTCGTAGCCGAAGAGCGCGATGAGCCCGGTCACGCCGAGGAAGGAGGCCGCCGACATGTAGTCGCCCGCGATGGCAAAACCATTCTCCATCGGGGAGAAGAGCCGACCGCCGGCGTAGAACTCCTCCGCCGAACCGTGCCGTCTCCGGCTCACCCACGTCGTGATCCCGAGCGTCACCGCGACGAACCCGCTGAACAGCAGCAGTGCCAGGGTCTGATGCTGCCCCGTCATGATGCACCACCCCGGGCGCCGCGGGTCAGCTCCTGGGTGTCCCAGCGCAGCTCCAACGCGGCACGGTCCCTGCGCAACCGCGCATGCCGGGCATAGGCCCACGTGAACAGGAACGTGGTGAGGAACTGCCCGAGGCCCGCGACCATCGCCACGTTCACCGCCCCCGCGACGGGCCTCGCCATCAGCCCGGGCGCGGTCGTCGCGGTCACCACATACCCCACGTACCAGGTGAGGAAGACGGCGACTCCCGGCACCACGAACCTCCGGTAGCGGCTGCGCACCTCCTGAAAGGCCGCGCTGCGCTGCACCTCCAGATACACGTCGCGGGCGCGAACGGCCGCCCGCTCCCGCTCCGTTCGCGCGGCCGGTACGGCGGGAGCCGGCACCCCTGTGCCGTCCAGCTCGCCCCAGCCGGAGGCCAGAGCGTCGTACCAGGGGTCCTCGTATCTGATTTCCCGGGAGGCCGTGCCGTACTCGCCCTGGTCCTCGTGCCTCTCGGCCGAACTCTCGGGACCGCCCCCGCCGTCGCGGTGACGCCCGTTGCTTGACTGCATGCCCAAGGATGGACAGATCGGGAAGATCCCTGACTCTTCTTCCCCTGGCTCTTCACCCCATCAGGTGACTCAATCCGCTGGTGGCCGCACCAAACCCTTCCCGTAGGCGTAACGCACCGCCTGGGCCCGGTCCTTGAGGCCGGTCTTGGCGAACAGGTTGTTGATGTGTGTCTTCACCGTCGCGGTGGAAACGTGCAACTTGCGGGCGATCTCCTGGTTGGTGAGCCCCTCGGCGATCAGCACCAGGACCTCGGTCTCCCGCGCGGTCAGCCCGTCGGGCGCCTCGGCGGCCATGGGCGGCGGCTCGGGCTGCGACAGCCGTTCCAGCAGCCGCCGTTGGATGCTCGGCGACAGTCCCGCGTCTCCCGAGAGCACGCTCTGCACGGCCCGTACGATCTCGTCGCCGCCCGCGTCCTTGGTGAGGTAGCCACGGGCGCCGGCTCTCAGCGCCGGGAACAGCGACTCGTCGTCCGCGAACGTGGTGAGCACCACGACCTGCGTCCCGGGGTACTCCGACCTGATCCGCCGGGTCGCCTCAACCCCGTCGCAACGCGGCATCCTCAGGTCCATCAGCACCACGTCCGGGTCGAGTTCGGCGACCAGCCGCACCGCCTCCTCCCCGTCGCCCGCCGCTCCCACAACCTCCACGCCCGGCAGCAGGCCGAGGAGCATCACGATGCCTTCCCTGACCACTGTCTGGTCGTCGGCGACCACCACCCGCGCGGGCTTCTTCTCCCCGTCCGTCATACGGGCACCCTCAACGTCACCTCGAAGCCCTCGTCGTCACGCTCTGCCTCCAGCGACCCGCCCAGCAACTCGGCCCGCTCCCGCATACCCAGCAGACCGTACCCGCTGCCGGCGCCGGTGAGCTCGCCGGGACGACCGCCCGAATCCCTTACGTTCAGCGTCACTTCGTGCTCTTGGTAGTCCAGCCGCACGCGCACCTTGGCGCCGTAGGCGTGCTTGCGGACGTTGGTCAACGCCTCCTGGGCGACCCGTCGTACGGTCTGCGACGCCTCTGCGGGCAGGGCCCTGCGTTCACCTGTAACAGTCACCTCGGCGCCGTCGGTCGAATCGACGATCTCCGTAAGGAACTCCTCCAGCGGGGTCAGCTCGCCACGCAGGGCGGACAGTGCCTGGCGGGTCTCGGCGAGTCCGTCCCGGGCCATTCCCCGGGCGGCCACGACCCGTTCGAGAATCTGCTCCCGGTCGGCTCCACGCTCGATCAGCAGCCGCGCCGCCTCCAGGTGCACCATCTGGGCCGAGAGGCTGTGGGCCAGCACATCGTGGATCTCCCGCGCGATCCTGGCCCGCTCCGCGAGCGCCGCCGACTCCGCCTCCGCCGCTCTCGCCGCGCGCTCCTGGGCCAGCAGCCGCTGCGCGTGGCCCCGGGCCTCGGCATCAAGTCTCATGACGTAGCCGGCGAGAGCCATTCCGGCGACGGTGGCAGCGGTGGTCAGCCACACGTCGTTGGTGAACGCGGAATACGAGGCCAGGGCGACGGACGTGACGGGCACCGCGATGGCGATCGGCAACCTCTCCAGGGCGGAGATGCCGCAGCCGCACCAGATCACGAGGGCCGGTCCACGGAACCCGGTGGCCTCCGCCGCGACCGCGAGGGCCAGGAGGACACCGACGAGGACCAGGGAGGGCACGAGCCGGTGGGCGTAGGTGGTCCGGAAGAACGCCCAAGAGGTCACTGCGGTCACGACGACACCCGCCACGGCGGCGGCCACGCCCCAGCCGTGGACGTGCGACTGGTTGAAGGCGCTCCACAGCAGCAGGCCCACGACCACCAGTCGCACGGCCCAGGCGAGCATGCGCCGGGGCTGGGAGATCCCCTCGCGGCTCAGCGCCTCACGCGAGGGCCAGCGCGTCCAGAGGTTCTCCGTCACACGCCTTCCTTCCTGGTGACCCGGGCCGTGTCGTCACCGTACGCCCGGGCGGGGCCGCTGACGGACGGAGCGGAGGGGAGGGACTGCACACGCCGGACGAGGATGCCGGCGCGCACCAGCAGGGTGACCGCCAGTCCGAGCATGAGGGCCGAGCTGTCCTGATGGACGCCGACGAGGGCTCCGAGGCCGAAAAGACCGAGGCGCACGGCTATCCCGACGAACCAGACGGCCACGCTCGCCTTGGTGCTCTTGGTCCATACGACCCCGTCGGGCTCCGTCCACACCCGGCTGGTCCAGGCCCAGCCGGCACCCATCCCCAGTCCCACCAGCACCTCGGTGGCGAGCAGCAGGGCGGATTCGGTGTGGTGATGGGCGTCGAGTATGCCTGGTTCGCGTAGCGCGACGACCGCGAGGACCACGGGCAGGAGCCACCAGCGCCGACCCGTGTCGATCGGGCGTGCGCGGAACTGGCGCACGATCACCACGACGACAACTGCCACGATCAGCAACGCGTTGACGAGCCCGGACATCAGAGCCTCCGTGAGCGGGAAGGGCGGTGTCGGGAGCGGGAACTGCCGACGCCTTCGACGCTACGGAAACGCGCAGGTCAGCAGATCGGAGCGTGGGTGGATCACGGGTGGAATCCAACGAGCGGGATCTCTCCACCCCCGGGTGGAGAACCACGCGCAGGTCTGCGCGAACGGCCGCCGTGTGGCGGACTGCGGGTGACAGGCGGCAGGCGACAACCGGCGGGCGACGCGAGGCAGGCGACGGCCGGTGACCGGCAGACGGCAGGCACCGCCTGAGGCCAACCGGCCGCCCGGTGTCTCTTGCGGCAGCCAGTTGGTGACTCGTGGGGCGGTCGGCGGATATCTCCCCGAGACAGGCCGACAGGCATCCTTGCCCAAGGGCTAAGGCTCCGTGCGGCCCTGTCGGCCGGTCACCGGGACACGGTGGGCCAGTCACTGGGAGACAGGCGAGGCAGACGGGCGAGCGCCTCTTGAGACGCGGTCAGCGCGCATACTCACCGCCGCCAGCCTCACCCCCGAGCGACCTACCGCCCCGCCCAGCCCGCCCTGCCCAGCCCAACCCGCCGCCCACCCAGATGCCCCGCCCAGCCCACCTCCACTTCGGCCAAAGCCCAGCGAAGCGGCTAGGCGTCGATCCGCGACCGGTCCAGCGTCGCCGCCGAGCCGGAGATGAACTCCTTCCGGGGGGCCACGTCGTTACCCATCAGTAGATCGAATACCTGTTCGGCCGCTTCGAGGTCGGAGACGTTGATCCGGCGCAGGGTGCGGTGGCGCGGGTCCATGGTCGTCTCGGCCAGCTGGTCGGCGTCCATCTCGCCGAGACCCTTGTAGCGCTGGATGGAGTCCTTGTACCGGATGCCCTTGCTCTGGAACTCCATGAGCTTGTCGCGCAGCTCACGGTCCGAGTACGTGTAGACGTACTTGTCCTGGCCCTTCTTCGGCTGGACGATCTCGACGCGGTGCAGCGGCGGGACCGCCGCGAAGACCCGGCCGGCCTCGACCATGGGCCGCATGTAGCGCTGGAACAGCGTCAGCAGCAGGCAGCGGATGTGGGAGCCGTCGACATCGGCGTCGGTCATCATGATGATCTTGCCGTAGCGGGCCGCGTCGATGTCGAAGGTGCGGCCGGAGCCAGCCCCTATGACCTGGATGATCGCGCCGCACTCGGCGTTCTTGAGCATGTCCGTCACCGAGGACCGCTGCACGTTGAGGATCTTGCCCCGGATCGGCAGCAGAGCCTGGAATTCGGAGTTCCGGGCCAGCTTCGCCGTGCCGAGCGCGGAGTCCCCCTCGACGATGAAGAGCTCGCTGCGCTCGACGTCGTCGCTGCGGCAGTCGGCGAGCTTGGCCGGCAGGGACGAGGACTCCAGGGCCGTCTTCCGGCGCTGCGCGTCCTTGTGCTGGCGGGCGGCGATGCGGGTCCGCGCGGCGGCGACCACCTTCTCCAGGACCACCCGGGCCTGGGCGGCCGTGTCACGCTTGGTGGAGGTGAGGAACGCCTTCAGTTCCTTGGTCACCACGTTGTTCACGATCCGGCGGGCCGCCGAGGTGCCGAGGACCTCCTTGGTCTGGCCCTCGAACTGCGGCTCGGCAAGGCGGACGGTGACGACGGCGGTGAGGCCCTCCAGGGCGTCGTCCTTGACGATGTCGTCCTCGGCGACGCGCAGCAGCTTCTTGCCACGCAGCACCTCGTTGAGGGTCTCTCGGACGGCCTGCTCGAAGCCGGCCATGTGGGTGCCGCCCTTGGGCGTGGCGATGATGTTGACAAACGACCTCAGGGTCGTGTCGTAACCGGTGCCCCAGCGCAGCGCCACGTCGACGCCGAGCTCGCGGGTGACCTCGGTGGGGGTCATCTGCCCGTGGTCGTCCAGGACCGGGACGGTCTCCTTGAAGGTGCCCTGCCCGGAGAAGCGGAGGACGTCGCAGACCGGCTTGTCGGTAGCCAGGTACTCGCAGAACTCGCTGATGCCGCCGTCGAAGCGGAACGACTCCTCGCCCTTGCTGCCGTCCGCGCCGAGGCCGTACTCGTCGCGGACGACGATCGTCAGGCCGGGCACCAGGAACGCGGTCTGGCGGGCGCGCTGGTGGAGGGTCTCCAGAGTGAGCCTGGCGTCCTTGAGGAAGATCTGGCGGTCGGCCCAGTAACGCACACGCGTCCCGCTGCGGGTCTTGGGGATCTTCTTGGTCTTGCGCAGTCCGCTCTTGGCTTCGAACTTCGCGTCCGGGCCGTCGCCGGCGAAGGCGCCCGGGACACCACGGCGGAAGCTGATCGCGTGCACATGGCCACCGCGGTCCACCTCGACGTCGAGCCGCGCGGAGAGCGCGTTGACCACGGAGGCGCCGACGCCGTGCAGACCGCCGGAGGCCGCATAGGAGCCGCCACCGAACTTGCCGCCGGCGTGCAGCTTGGTCATGACGACCTCGACGCCGGACAGCCCGGTCTTGGGCTCGACGTCCACGGGGATGCCGCGGCCGTTGTCCCGGACCTCGACGGAACCGTCGTCGTGGAGGATGACCTCGATGTGGTCGCCGTAGCCGCCGAGGGCCTCGTCCACGGCGTTGTCGATGATTTCCCACAGGCAGTGCATCAGACCGCGACTGTCGGTCGAGCCGATGTACATGCCGGGACGCTTGCGCACTGCTTCGAGGCCCTCGAGGACGAGCAGGTGCCGCGCGGTGTAGTTGGAGCCGTCCCGGTCTGCTCCTGCCAGCAGCGCTGTGGACGGCACGGACGTATCGGCGGTCACGCGGTTCGCTCCTCGCTGAATTTCAGTGGTGCCCCTTTTGGGTAAGGGGCCGGCTTCGGTCGCCGTTCAGAGGGTACCGAGGCCTGGTAGAGCCGTTGTAACGCCACCCTCGTCCTGAACTCACACTAGTCCAAGGTCGCATACGTGTTCGATCCCTCGATGGAGTGAAGTACATATCACGTTCCCTTCGAGGCATGAACCATTTAGGCTCCGGGCACGTCCTCACAAACAACCGGCAACCCGGCCGGGAGGATGAGACCGATGAATCGCGCGAACCCGTAAGCACTCAAACGGCGCACTACGGCACATTCGCCGCCAACCGGCAGCAGACGGCCACCTCGAAAGATTTTTTTCGAGGAGAAGCCCCGAGCGGGAACGTTTTCGGGCTGGTTGGATGTTGACCCTGGTACGACAGCTCGTCGAGCTAGAGAAGAGGCGACGTGACTACTGTTCTGACCCCCGCGAGCCACCTGACGGCCGCCGATCGCTGCGACCGCTGCGGCGCCCAGGCATACCTGCGCGTCGTGCTGCTCAGCGGCGGAGAACTGCTCTTCTGCGCCCACCACGGTCGCAAGTTCGAGCCGGAACTCAAGAAGATCGCCGCTGAGATACAGGACGAGACGGAGCGCCTGACGTCCGTTCCGGACACCGCCGAAGATGAGCGCTGACCTCTCGCACACACGACGAGCCAGCTCCGGCCCAGACCGGTGAACGGGCGGTCGCTCCCTCGGTGGAGCGACCGCCCGTCGTCATGCGCCCGCAACGGCGCTCAGGAGGGCCTGTGAGGCCGTCGTGAGCCGCTGAGGGCACCGCCCGGCCCTAGTGCACCCACGACCTCGGAGACGCGCGTGTAGACGCCGGGACTCCCCGGCCGACCGCAGCCGCTCCCCCACGACACGAGACCGATCAGCCGGCCCTTGGCGACCAGCGGTCCCCCACTGTCGCCCTGGCAGGCGTCACGGCCGCCCGGGGCCTCTCCGGCGCACACCATCGAATCCGCCCGGTAGGTGCCGTCGGGGCCGCCGGGATAGGCCCGCTCACACGTCTCGTCGGGCAGCACATGGACCTGCGCCGCGTACAGCCGGCGCGCGTAGTCGCCACCGCCCGTGATGTCGCCCCATCCGGTGACCAGGGCAGCGGTGCCGGGCCGGTAGGCGGCGTCGCCCTTTGCGGCCAGCTTGACGACCGCGTCGCCCGGCAGTGGCTGGGCGAGGGTGAGGATGGCGAAGTCGCCGGTGTTCGCGTCGGGGTCGTAGCGAGGATTGACCCGGGCGACGGTCACCGGGATCTCCTGGCCCTGCGCCGAGAGCAGATCCGTGCGGCCCGCGATGACCTTGAGGTCGCGTACCCGGTCGGAGGGCCCTCCGATCACCTCGTCGGCCAGGCAGTGGGCGGCGGTCAGCACCGTGGTCCGGCCGATCGCCACCCCGCCGCAGAACTGACCGGCCCGCGTACCCCCGAACCGGTCACGGCTGGACAGCGCGACCGTCCAGGGAGTCTGGGAGACGTCGACGGGAAACCCGCCGACGACAACGCTGTCGGCGGCAGCCGGCGGCGGGCCGGCCAGCGGTATTACGGCGGCGACGGCCGCCAGGATCAGCGGTCGGGTCAGGACCGGGGCAAAGGGACGGCGCATGCACACTCCTCACTCTGGGTGGTACCGGGAAACCCAGAGTCATCCAGTGCATCGCGACCCGCAGCCCGAAGGCCCGGTCTCCCCGCGGGGAGACCGGGCCTTCGAGGTCGTACGACCGCGACCTAGTCGAGGTAGTCGCGCAGCACCTGGGAACGCGACGGATGGCGCAGCTTCGACATGGTCTTGGACTCGATCTGGCGGATGCGCTCACGCGTGACGCCGTAGACCTTGCCGATCTCGTCGAGGGTCTTCGGCTGACCGTCGGTGAGACCGAACCGCATGGAGACGACACCGGCCTCGCGCTCGGACAGGGTGTCCAGCACCGAGTGCAGCTGCTCCTGGAGGAGGGTGAAGCTGACGGCATCCGCGGGGACGACGGCCTCGGAGTCCTCGATGAGGTCACCGAACTCGCTGTCTCCGTCCTCACCCAGCGGAGTGTGCAGGGAGATGGGCTCGCGGCCGTACTTCTGGACCTCGATGACCTTCTCGGGGGTCATGTCGAGTTCCTTGGCCAGCTCCTCCGGGGTGGGCTCGCGGCCCAGGTCCTGGAGCATCTGGCGCTGCACGCGCGCGAGCTTGTTGATGACCTCGACCATGTGCACCGGGATTCGGATGGTGCGGGCCTGGTCGGCCATGGCGCGGGTGATCGCCTGACGGATCCACCAGGTGGCGTACGTGGAGAACTTGTAGCCCTTGGTGTAGTCGAACTTCTCGACCGCGCGGATCAGACCGAGGTTGCCCTCCTGGATGAGGTCCAGGAAGAGCATGCCGCGGCCGGTGTAGCGCTTGGCCAGGGAGACCACCAGTCGGAGGTTGGCCTCCAGGAGGTGGTTCTTGGCGCGGCGGCCGTCCTCGGCGATGATCTCCAGCTCGCGCTTGAGCTTCGGCGCCAGCTTGTCTGCGTTGGCCAGCTTGTCCTCGGCGAAGAGACCGGCCTCGATGCGCTTGGCGAGTTCGACCTCCTGCTCGGCGTTGAGCAGCGGGACCTTGCCGATCTGCTTGAGGTAGTCCTTGACCGGGTCGGCGGTGGCACCGGCCGCGGCGACCTGCTGCGCCGGCGCGTCGTCCTCGTCCTCGTCGGACAGGACGAAGCCCGCGCTCTCGGCGCCCTCGGGCTCCTCGGTGCCCGCCTTGGCCTCCTCGAGGACCTCTTCCTCAAGAACCTCGGCGTCGTCCTTCTTAGCGGTGGTCTTCTTCGCCGCCACCGTCTTCTTCGCGGCGGTCGCGGTCTTCTTCGCGGGCGCCTTCTTGGCGGCGGGGGCCTTCTTGGCAGCGGCCTTCTTCATGGGCGCCGCCTCCTCTGCCGGATCGTCGGCCACGGCGGCGGGCCCGGCAGGGGCGGCCGTAGCGGTGGCCTTCCTGGCGGTCACCGTCTTCGCCGCGACCGTCTTGGTGGCGGTGCGCTTGGCCGGACTCTTCGCTGCGACGCTCTTTCGGGTGCGCTTGGGCTCCGCGGCACTGACCATCAGCGTCACACCCTCTTCCTCAAGGATCTGGTTGAGGCTGCGCAGTACGTTCTTCCACTGAGTGGCCGGAATCTGGTCAGCTTCGAAGGCCCGACGCACATCGTCGCCGGCGATCTGCCCCTCAGCCTTTCCCCGCTCAATGAGAGCCATGACAGAGACGGACTCGGCGATCTCCGGCGGGAGCGTACGGGATGTGCTGGCCGACACGAACAACCTCTCGGAACGTTGAAAAACGGCTTCCGGCCCCGTCCGGGACGGACTGGAGCCGACCGCCGGCTTGGGGATGGGCCGACGGCGCGGGCGGGGGCCGGGAGGTTGCACAGCGCCATAAATGGCGTCCGTATTCCCTCCGCGGCAGTCACCTCTTAGGTCATCGCGCTGTTCGCAAGAGCGTTACGCCCAATCTGCGTGGCCCGAGTCACACCCCGTAAGCGCTCAAAAACGGTCAGACATGGACAGAGGTTGTCGGGACGATCTCTCCAGGCCCTTCGGACGGCAGCGGGTTCGCCGTACGACCACAGCGGAGCCTGCCATACACCGCACGACCGTTGCGGTGTCTGTCATACGACCGCCTGTCCTACGACCGCTGCGCGCCCACCCCGCCGCCGGACCCCGCCGGAGCCCTGAGGGATCCGGCGGGGTCCGGCGGAAGCAGGGGCCGGCGCCCCGAGAGCGCGGAGCCGACCGAGCGCACCGCTCTCGACGCGGGTCAGTGCTCACGCGGGGCGGGAACCACGCGCTCGACCTCGGGGTGGACGGTGAGCAATTGCCGCATGGCCGACTCGGCCGCCGTGCCGTCGCCGGTGCCGAGTGCGTCGACGATCCGGGCGTGCTGGGACAGGGACGTCTCGTTCGGCCGCTCACAGCCGGTGAACGGGCCGCCGGAGACCTGGAGAGCCGCCGACACGATGCCGGAGAGGTGCTCCAGCATGCGGTTGCCCGCGAGCTGGATGAGCATCGAGTGGAACTCGGCGTCCGCGCGCGAGAACGTCAGCGCGTCCCCCTGAGCCATCGCGTGGCTCATGATCTCGACCATGTCGCACAGACGCTGCTGGACGTCCTCGCGCCCGTGTCCGGCGGCGAGCCGGGCGGCGAGTGGCTCGATCGTCCAGCGCAGCTCGCTGAGCTCGCGGCGCTGGTCGTCGCGCTGCGGCCCGAAGGCCCGCCACTCGATGATGTCGGGGTCTAGGAGGTTCCAGTCACTGACGGGACGTACGCGCGTGCCGACGTTCGGGCGGGCGCTGACCAGGCCCTTGGCCTCCAGGACCCGGAGGGACTCGCGGACGACGGTGCGGGAGACCTCGAAACGCTGGCCGATCTCCTCGGGCACCAGCGGGCGGTCGGCGCCCAGGTCGCCGGAGACGATCATCTGACCCAGCTGTTGGACGAGTTGACCGTGCAGACCGCGGCCGCGGCTGCCCGCGGCACGTCGGTGCACACGGCCCAGCTCCGGGTCCGGGCCCTCCCAGGAGGGCGCCCCGACACGATCGGTGGCGGGCGCATCCGCGTACGGGTAGCGGTCGAGTCCGCCCGGGCCGACCAGACCAGAGTCTGCGGAGCGGGCGGCGGTCATCATGGTGTGCGCAAGGGTACTCACGGATCCTTTGTCGGCGCTGCCTCCAACTCCCTTGAGGTCTTTGGTGAAAAGCACACGAAAGGGTGATCGCTCACCCCGTCGCAATTGACGCCTTATCGGAAAGAAATGGCCTTTCTGCAGGGAGTTGTGTACACAGGGGGATCGGAAGCGCCCGGTCCGTGGTCATCGAAGCCTGCCCCGCAGGGTCGTGAACAGATACGCGCAGAGCAGCGCGGTCAGCGACAACACCAGTGCCCCGCCCACGGGTTGGGCGAGCACCCGGACCGCGGCGACCAGATAGCGCTCTCCCCCGAAGGGCCACTGCAGCAGGAACATCTCCCGCATCCGCATCGGGAGTCCGGCTGCCATCCGCGCACCCGGCCCCTGAAGCGCCTTGTGTACGACGGGCACGACGAGTACGGGTACGGCGAGCACCGCGGCGAGACCGGCCGTGGTGGACCGGAAGACGCCCGCCGCCAGCACCCCGGCCCAGGCACAGCCGACGACCAATGCGAACCAACTTGCGGTGAGCGAAAGCCAGTCGGCGGGAACCTGCGCGAGCTCCCGACCGTAGACGAGATAAAGCACTTCGGCGTCGCAGCCCAGGGTGAGGAACGAGAGCAGCACCGCGGTGGCTCCCGAGACCACCAGCTTCGCGGTGAGCAGCCCCAGCCGGCGGGGCACGGTGCCGCGGTCCGCCGCCAGCGCGGGGTGGCGGAACTCCTCTCCGAAGGCCAGCGCGCCGAGCAGCCCCGCGCCGAGCGCCGCGGGAGGCAGCGGCAGCTCCCGCGGCCAGGCGGCGAACAGCCTGGCCTGCGGGGTGTGCCCGAGCCGGGCGAGCAGGAGGGCGGTGAGGGCGGAAACCGCCAGGACGGCAGCGCAGGTGACAAAGCCGGTACGGATCCCGGCGGCCCGGCGGAGCTCGTAGCGCAGGGGACGGAGGGGGCTGGGGGCGGGGCGGACGGAGATGGCAGGTGGGAGCGGGGACGGGTCATCCAGAGCGGCGACTTCGGCCCGCCGCGCGGACCCGGCCGGGACGGGGGCGGAGTCTCCGCCGACTGCCAGGGGCTCGCCGGGCTGCGGCTTCCGCTGCGGCTTGGCAGGGAGCTGGGCGGTGGGGGCTTCACCGGGCTGTGGCTGCGGCTGCTTGGCAGTGAGCTGGGTGGTCGGGGCTTCGTCGGGTACGGCGGGGGTCGGTGCCTCCGGAGCGGCAGCGGGAGCGGAGGAGGGCTCGCCTGGTACGGGGCGGGGCGATGACTGGGGGGATACGGCGCGGGCCTGCGGTTGGTCGGACACGGCAGCGGCCGATGGGTGAGCCGAGGCCGCTGCGGCCGGCGCCTGGGCAGAGGCGGTGGCCGAGGGGTGAGTGGCGGCGGTCGAGGAGTGAGCCGAGGCGGCGCCGGCCGGTGGCCGGGCGGACGCGGTGGCCGCCGACGGGCGAGCGGAGGCGGCGGCGGTCGAGTGGTGAGCGGAATGGGCGGTGGACGGGGGCTGGGCGGGGACGGTGGCGGACACCCGGTCCGGGGAGGTGGCGTGGGGCGGCGGGGCGGGTGAGGTGGCCGGGGCCGGACGCTGTGAGGACGCGGTGGTGGCCGACGGCCGGGCAGTCGTGGAAGCGCCTGGCGACCGGGCCGAGATCGCGACGGTCGGGGCCTCGGTGGCGAGGGCGCGGCCGTGAGGTTCCGCGTGGGGAGACCTGGGTGCGGCCGCCGGACCTTCGGCGCGCGCCTCGGTGGACGCGGTCGGCTGCTGTTCGGCCGTGGCGGACGGCTCCGCCGTGTTCGACGGCCGACCCGGGCCTGACTCCCTGCCGGCGGTGCATGACTGACTCACGGACCTCGGCGAGGCCGACGCCCGTGGCTGTGGGGTGACCGCAGAAACTCCCGCGTCCTGGCGCCGGTCGGCGCCGGGCGTGTCCCAGCGCTCAGTGGTCGGCGCCTCGTCGGCCCTCCGGCTTTCGTCCGCCGTCCGAGCCGCGTCCGCCACGGCCGGCACGCTCGCGCCGCGCTGCCGTCGTACTGCCTCCTCCGATACGGCGTCCGTCGGCGGCTCCGCTCCGGCCCCCGCTCCCATGTCGCCCACCTCATCCGCGAGTTGGTGGACGAGGATGCCGTGGCGGAACGCGGTCTCGCCGACCTCGGCCGTCGTGCTGCCGTACACCGACAGGCGGTTGCCGTCTTCTGTCACGACCTCCACGGAGCGGTGGGCCGTGCGGGCCTCCTTGGTGAGGAGGGCGGCGAGCCGGGCGGCGTGGGGGCTGCGGACGGCCACACGTGGGCGCAGCCGGGTGCGGGCGAAGTCGGCGGCCTCCTGGTCCGCGACGAGCCTGCCGGCCCCCAGGGTGACCACACGGTCGGCGGCGCGGGCGGCCTCCTTGGGGTCGGAGGTGGTGAACAGGACCGTGCCACCCTGCGCGGCGTGCGCCCGGAGCATGCGGTGCAGCCAGTGGCCCTCACGGGTGGAGAGACCGTGCGCGGGTTCGTCCAGGACGAGGGTGTGCGGGTCGGGGAGCAGGGCGCAGGCCAGGCCCAGCCGACGGTCCATGCCGCGTGACAGCGTGCCCAGGCGCTCCTCGCGCAGGCTGACGAGCCCGACCGCTTCGAGCACTTCGTCGGCACGCCGGACCGGGACCCCGGTCGCCGCGCACAGCATGCGCAGATGGCCGCGGACGGAGCGGGACGGGTGACCGGGGACGTCACCGAGGAGCACGCCGACCTCACGCGAGGGGTGGGCGATGCGATGCAGGGGGCGGCCCCTGAAGTAGGTGAGTCCACGGCCCTGTTGAAGTTCGAGCATCAGTCTGAGCGTCGTGGTCTTGCCCGCGCCCGTCACGCCCAGGAGTGCGGTGACGCGGCCCGCGTGCGCTTCGAAGGTCACGTCGTCCACGGCGGGCGGGTGCGCCTTGCGGGGGTTGCTGGTCAGTCCGAAGGCCTCGATCACCTTAGGGAAGATAGCGCGGAATGACCGTTTTTCCGGGTATAGGAGGGTTTAACCTCTCCAGGTTCGCGCTGTCGGACGGTCACACCTCCGGTCGCAGCATCGGCGGGTTGAGCAGAGTCGCGCCACCGGCGCGGAAGAGCTGGGCCGGACGGCCGCCTTGACGGGTGGTCGTGCCGCCGGTGGGGACGAGGAAGCCTGGGGTTCCGGTCACCTTGCGATGGAAGTTGCGCGGGTCGAGCGCCACGCCCCACACCGCCTCGTAGACCCGGCGCAGCTCACCGACCGTGAACTCGGGCGTGCAGAACGCGGTGGCGAGGGACGAGTATTCGATCTTGGAGCGGGCGCGCTCCACCCCGTCGGACAGAATCTGGGCATGGTCGAAGGCGAGCGGCGCGACGGCCTCGCCGTCCCGGCCGTATCCGCCCTGCGCGAGCAGTTCCTCTACCGGTGCCCACCGCGCGTTGCTGGCGTCGCCGCCCGCGCGCGGTGCGGGGAGGTCGGGAGCGAGGGCCAGGTGGGCCACGCTGACCACGCGCATCCGGGGGTCGCGCTTCGGGTCACCGTAGGTCGCCAGTTGCTCCAGGTGGGCTCCGCCGTCCTGGGCCGGCGCGTCGGGGTCGTGCGCGCGCAGCCCGGTCTCCTCCGCGAGTTCCCGCGCCGCCGCCTGCGAGAGATCCTCGTCGGCCCGTACGAAGCCGCCCGGCAGCGCCCAGCGACCCTGGAACGGCTGCTCCCCTCTGCGTACCGCCAGCGCGCACAGTGCGTGGCGGCGCACGGTCAGCACGACCAGGTCCACGGTGACGGCGAAGGGCGGAAAGGCTGACGGGTCGTAGGGCATGCCGTGATCATAGTCGTCTGCCTGACGATAAACACTCCCTTCGTAGCTCGCTTCGACGGCTGATCTTTGTCGTGGCCGTCGCGTCGCGCAGGGCCCACGCAGGCGGTCACACCCCCAACCGCAGACCGTCCGCGGCCTCCTCGACCATGGCCAGGCCGAGCCGGCTGACCCGTACCGAGAAGGGTGCGCCGGCCACCCGCAGACCGGTCAGGCCGAGTTCGCCCAGGGGCGCGCTGCGGACAGGCCGGAGGGTGACGGTCCCGGCCGTGGCGTCGGGGCGGATGCCGGCGAGCGTGGTGAGGAGCAGAACCCCGGAGGCGGCCGCCGTGGCCGCCGGACGGCAGGCCGCGGGGTGCGGAAGGGGAGCGCTCCCGTCGGTGCGCTGCTCGTCGGCGAACATCTCGGGCAGCCGGTGGCCGAAATGCTCTGCCGCCGCCAGTAGGCCGCGCAGCAGCCCGCCCGCCTCCGTCTCGTAGCCCGCGGCGGCCAGCCCGGCGACGGCGAGTGCCGTCTCCGGGACCCGGACGGCCCCGGCCCGGTGGCCGAAGGGATTGTGTCCCGCTTCCTTGGCGCCGAGTCCGCGCAGCCCCCACCCCGAGTCCATGGCCGGACCGCCGAGCAGCCGGGCGAGCTGCTCGGTCTGCACCTTGTCGAGCAGGCCGGCGGCCGGCCTGCCCGCGCCGAGCAGGCCGGAGTCGAGCAGGTGGACGGCGGTGGAGCCGAGGTGGGTCAGGGGGCGGCCGTCCGGGGTCAGGGCCGCCGCCGGACGGCCGCCGCCTCTGTCCTCGGCCCAGAAGTCCGCCTGGAACGCCTTCCTCAGCTCCCCCGCCCATTGCCGCAGTCCGGCGCCGCCGGGCCGGTCGTACGCGTCGAGGAGGTCGGCGCCGAGCAGCGCGGCCCGGTGGGCATGGGCCTGGGTCTCGCTGCGGGCGGGGCCGCCGGGCTGCGGGTCGCAGAGGTAGGTGTGGTCGCCCACCGTGGTGCGCAGCCAGGTCAGGCACTGCTCGGCCGCGGGCAGCAGTTCCCGCGTCTCCTGGTCCGGGAGCCCCCAGCGGCGGGCCTCCGCCAGCAGGACGGGGAAGAGCAGGGTGGCCTCCGTACCCGTGCAGCCCGGTGGCAGGTGTGCTCCGGCGTCGCGGCGCGGGCCGGGGATCATGCCGGCCTGCGGCCCCGGGCCGCGGAGTTGGGTTCGGGCCAGGGCGCGCAGGGTGCCGGCGGCGAGGCGGGTGCCGAGGGGCAGGGCCATCCGGCATGCCACGCCTGACCGACCCTCGTTCATTCGTCCCCCTCGCCATGGCCCCTCCCGGTGCGGGTGTCCTCCCGCGCGGCCCGGCCGCCTCGACGGTCGCCCTTCTCCGCCGCGCGGGTGCGCGTGCCGTCGCCCGGCCTGGACGAACCGGGGCGGGTGCGGGTGTGGCCCGCGCCCGACTGTCGCGGACGGGTGCCCTCCGGCCCTGGCCGCCGCGGGTCGGAACTGTCCCCGGTACGCGGACGGTGGCGACGTCCGGTTTCTGGGGCGGCGGTCGGCTCGTGGCCTGCGCCCGGGGCGAACGGAGCGGTGTCGCCGGCCGCTGCCGTGCTGTCCGCCTCCTCGCGCCCCACGCGTGCCGTACGCAGGCAGCGGCGGATCGACTCCGGGTCCAGGCCCTCGTTGCAGGCCTGGTGCAACAGGCGGGCGAAGATGTAGTCGGGGTCCGCTCCCAGGGCCATCGCCAGGGCTTCCCGCGCTTCCAGGTCGTCGCCGGTCGACCAGGCGACCCAGCCGGCCAGCGTCAAGGGAGCGGCGGCGTGTTCGCCGTACGGGCCGACGCAGCGGCGGGCGAGGGCTCGCCACAGGCGCAGGGCGGGTCCGGCCTCGTCGCCCTCCATCCAGGCGGCCGCCCGGTCGCGGGTCGTACGGTCCTGCAGTCCGAGGATCAGCACCGCGGCCTCGTCGTGGGCGAGCAGGGCGTCGTCGCGGAGATCCGCGTGGTGGATGCCGGACACCGGGGTGGCGGCGGCGTACCGGCCCATGATCCGCTCGGCGAGGGTGAGCGTCTCCTCGGCCACGTCCGCTCGCGAGGCGTCGTGGAGGATGCGGGGCACCAGTGCCATGCCGGCGCGGTCCAGGGCGATCTCCTGGTCCGGCGCGGCGCCGGTCTCCCAGGGCTGCAGCCTGGCCCGCAGCTCGCGCAGGGGGCCGCGCACCTGCATCCCGGCGTAGGTGGCGGCCGCCGCGAGCACGGAGGTGCCGGGCAGGCCCATGGGGGCGCCGTCGGGAGGACAGCACTCATCCGCCGGGCAGCAGTACGACCAGAAGCGGCCGTCCGAGACGCACAGCGCCTCGATCACCGGCACATCGAGGCGGCCGCACTCGGTGCGCAGCAGATGGGCCAGCGGTGCGAGCCGGCGCATGACGTCCTGGCCGGTTTCGCCGGGCGCCGGTTCCTGGCAGACGTAGGCGACCATCTGCTCGGGGCGGGCTCCGCGGCGCTCGCTGCCCGTCATCAGACCCTGGGCCAGCTGGCGTGCGGCCGATTCCCAGTCGTCCTTGTTCGCGGGGATGCCGAGCCGGGCCCGTCCGCCGAAGCGGCCGCGGCCGGCCCGGTCGTGCAGGGCCACCAGCACCATGCTGTCCTCGGGTCGGTATCCGAGCAGATAGGGCAGCGCGTCAGCCAGTTCGGCCGGGGTGCGCAGCGTGATCTGGGTGTCGTGGGCGGACCGGCCGAGAGGCTCCGCGCCTCCCGTGATGTCGCCGTTTTCGGAGGGTCCGGTGGTTTCGCTGTGATTCGTCATGCGCCGACGATCTCGCGGATCTTGTGACTCCGCTTGGCCTGTGGATAAGTCGAATCAGGGACACGCCAAAGCCGTCTGCCTCATCCACAGCCCGCCCGGCTGTCGGTCCCGTCCTGTTGTATGGGGCGCATGGAGCACACGAGCAACGCGGAACTCCGGGCCCGGGCGGACGCCGTCCTCGCCCGGCTCGTCGGCGACGACACGGGCGCGGCCCGGTTGCGCGAGGACCAGTGGCGGGCGATCGAGGCGCTGGTCGCCGACCGGCGCCGGGCCCTGGTCGTCCAGCGCACGGGCTGGGGCAAGTCCGCGGTGTATTTCGTGGCGACCTCGCTGCTGCGGGCCGCGGGCAGCGGCCCGACGGTCATCGTCTCCCCGCTGCTGGCGCTCATGCGCAACCAGGTGGACGCCGCGGCCCGGGCCGGCATCCACGCCCGCACCATCAACTCCTCCAACACCGAGGACTGGGAGGCGATCCAGGCGGAGATCGCGGCAGGCACGGTCGACGTGCTCCTCGTGTCCCCGGAGCGCCTCAACAACCCCGACTTCCGCGACCAGGTCCTCCCCAAGCTCGCCGCGGCGACCGGGCTGCTCGTCGTGGACGAGGCTCACTGCATCTCCGACTGGGGCCATGACTTCCGTCCTGACTACCGGCGGCTGCGCACCATGCTCGCCGACCTGCCGCCGGGTGTGCCGGTGCTGGCGACCACCGCCACGGCCAACGCGCGCGTGACCGCGGATGTGGCCGAGCAGCTCGGCACCGGCGGCGGCTCGGACGCGCTGGTGCTGCGAGGTGCGCTGGACCGGGAGAGCCTGAGCCTGGGTGTGCTCCGGCTGCCGGACGCCGCGCACCGGATGGCGTGGCTCGCGGATCACCTGGACGAGCTGCCGGGTTCCGGCATCGTCTACACGCTCACCGTGGCCGCCGCCGAGGAGGTCACCGCCTTCCTGCGGCAGCGCGGGCACGCCGTGGCGTCGTACACGGGGAAGACGGAGAACGCCGACCGGCAGCAGGCCGAGGACGATCTGATCGGCAACCGGGTCAAGGCGCTGATCGCCACCTCGGCCCTCGGCATGGGTTTCGACAAGCCCGATCTCGGGTTCGTGGTGCACCTGGGCTCGCCCTCCTCCCCCATCGCCTACTACCAGCAGGTGGGCCGCGCGGGGCGCGGTGTCGAGCATGCCGAGGTGCTGCTGCTGCCGGGCAAGGAGGACGAGGCGATCTGGGACTACTTCGCCTCGCTCGCCTTCCCGTCGGAGGACCTGGTGCGCCGCACCCTGGACGTCCTCTCCCGGGCCGGCGGCCCCATGTCGCTGCCCGCGCTGGAGCCGCTGGTGGAGCTGCGCCGCTCCCGGCTGGAGAGCATGCTGAAGGTTCTCGACGTCGACGGCGCGGTCAAGCGGGTCAAGGGCGGTTGGATCGCGACCGGCCAGCCGTGGTCGTACGACGCGGAGCGGTACGAGTGGGTGGCGCGGCAGCGGGCGGCCGAGCAGCAGGCGATGCGCGAGTACGCGGCCACGGCGGACTGCCGGATGGAGTTCCTGCAGCGCCAGCTCGACGACGAGGGCGCGAAGCCCTGCGGCCGTTGCGACAACTGCGCGCGGCCGCGCTTCACGGCGGACACCTCCTCGGCCGCCTTGGACGCCGCACGGGTCGACCTCGGCCGCGCGGGCGTCGAGGTGGAGCCCCGCCGGATGTGGCCGACCGGCCTGCCGGCCATCGGCATCGATCTCAAGGGACGCATTCCGGCCGGTGAACAGGCCTCGGCGGGCCGGGCCCTGGGGCGGTTGTCCGACATCGGCTGGGGAAATCGGCTACGTCCCCTGCTCGCGCCGCAGGCCCCGGACGCACCCGTGCCGGACGATGTCGCCCGCGCGGTGGTGGAGGTGCTGGCCGACTGGGCGAAGGGTCCCGGCGGCTGGGCGCCGGGCGCGGCCGACGCGCAGCCGCGCCCGGTGGGTGTCGTCACCGTCGCCTCGCGCTCCAGGCCCCGGCTGATCCACTCCCTGGGCGCCCACATCGCGGAGATCGGCAGACTGCCCCTGCTGGGTTCCGTGGATTACGCGGGCGACGCGCCACGCGTCTCGCGCAGCAACAGTGCCCAGCGCCTGAAGGCCCTCGACGGTGCGCTGACCGTGCCACCCGCCCTCGCCACCGCGCTCTCCGCGGCCCAGGGTCCGGTCCTGCTGGTGGACGACTTCACCGAGACCGGATGGACGCTGGCGGTCGCGGCGCGCATGCTGCGCAGGTCCGGGGCCCGCGGGGTGTTGCCGCTGATCCTGGCCTTGCAGGGCTGACCGACACGATGCTGTTTGAATACGGCACCCGGTGCGGCGTACTCACGTGCCGTACTCGAACGTCCCAGGGTCCTCCGGTGCCTCACTGGGTAGGGATATAAGCCACGCACCACCAGATAACAACGGATGGCCCCATTTGCTCATTGCCGCATTCAAGTTCGACAGGAAGAATTGGGGTCCGCTCCCCGCACGGTTCGTCCGTGATCCGGTTGGGCCTTACTGCGGTGCGCGCTCCCCCGAATCCGATCTCGCCCGCTGTGTGGGCGCGTAGCCGAAGGGAGGAACGTGACCTTCGGATTCGCTCCGTCCTCGGCGGCATCGTTGTCGACGTCCGCGTCCGCCGCTTCCGCCACCCGTCTGCTCGAGCCCGCGGAGTGGGCCGATGCCGGAATACCACTGCTGCGCAACCCCCGTGAGGTCGTCAGCGGGCTGCACACCCGGCACCGGCCCAAGCCGGCGACGGCGATCGTGGCTGTCCTCGACCCGGAAGAACGGCTGTGCGCCAGCGCCTCGTTCACCCGGCGCTCTGCCCAGGCCGACGGCTGGATGTTCCGCAACGCGCTACTGGCCCAGCTGCGCCGGGTCATCCCGCACGACCTGCGCCGCCGCACCCCGGTACGGACCGCCGTACTGCTCTACTGCCGCGAGGGGGACGGGCGTTGGACGGAGGAGGACGGTGCCTGGATGTGGGGGCTGCGGGACGCCTGCACCCTGCACGGACTGCGCTGCGGGGCGTACATCACGCTGACCCACGACGGCTGGCAGGTGCTCGGCGAGGGCCGCGGCGGCCGGCGCCCGAACGCCGACTCGCCTCCCGAACCCTTCGCCCTGTCTGAGGCCCCGCCCCTGTCACCGCGCACGGGAGGCGCCGTCTCCGAGGTACTGCGCCGCGCTGCCGCCCGCTGAGGCCGGCTCCCGCACGGGGGTACCGGCCGAGCACCTGCCAGCCGTCGTGGGTCAGCGCCATGAACATGCCGCCCGGCGTGCTCAGCGGGATCGCTCGCCGCGCTCCGGGCCGCGGAGGACGTCCCGTCTCGTCCCGTCACTCGACAGATCCGACCCGGTGCCCGCGCTACGGAGCCTCCGTCCGCCGAACGGCCGCTCCACGACGGTCAGTGCCGGCCCGCCCGGCGCCGGGCATGCCGAAGGCACCACCGTGCGTGTCCGTCGCCGCGGCTCCTTCGGTACCTCCGGAGTCCCAGAGGCGCCGGAGGTGGCTCAGACGCGCGCGCCCAGCACCGAGTTGATCCGCTGCGGGTCGCCGCAGACGATCAGCAGAGCGCCGGCCCGGGAGAGGGCCAACGGCAGGGCGGTGGCGGCGACGGCTTCGGAACCGCCGTTGACGGCGACCACGACCACGGGCCGGCTCGCGGCACGGGAAGCAACGGCGGCATCCGTGTAGAAGACGTCGTCGCCCGCGTCGTGCTGCGCCCAGTAGGAGGCTTCGCCGAAGGACAGCTCGTGGTCGGCCCACGGATGCTGCGCGCCGGTGGTGATCATCAGCACGTCACCGGGGGCACGACCCGAGTCAAGAAGCAGGTCCACCGCCTCCTCGGCCGAGTCGAGAGCGCTCTCGACCGATGCCGGGATCAGCTGGATCTGCGGGGCCGCCGCTGCCGCGGCGGGCACGGCCGGGCCGGGCTGGCCTGGCTTGGCCACGTCACGCGGCGTGCGCTGCACCGGCGGCGTGGGCCGCAGAGGGCCGGGACGACCGGGACGCGACGGAGCCGCGGGGCGGGGGCCGGGTACGGGACGGGGGGTCGGCGCGGTACGGCCACTGGCCGGCGTGGCGCGGGGACCCTGGGCACTCTCGTGAATCTGAGGCTCCTCGGGAATGAGAGGCATGAGCTGATATTTATCAAACGTTGGTGCAGGTCACGTGAACTGGGTGGCACAACAGTGCGACTGGAACGTCAGAAGTCGAAGCCGAGCTGACCCTCGATCTCCGGAACGCTTCCCTCCGCCCAGCTGCGGACCTTCTTGAGGTGCTGCCACTGGGGCAGCGCATCAAGATACGCCCACGACAACCGGTGGTACGGGGTGGGTCCCCGCTCCTCCAGTGCGGCCTTGTGCACGGGCGACGGGTACCCGGCGTTGTCCGCAAATCCGAAGTCTGCATGGTCGATACCCAGTTCGGCCATCATTTTGTCGCGCTGAACTTTGGCGATCACCGAGGCCGCCGCGACGGCCACACACGATCGGTCACCCTTGATGACCGTGCGCACCTGCCACGGGGCACCGAGGTAGTTGTGCTTCCCGTCGAGGATGACCGCGTCAGGACGGACCGGCAGGGCCTCCAGGGCACGGACCGCGGCGAGCCGCAGCGCGGCCGTCATCCCGAGGTCGTCGATCTCCTCCGGCGAGGCATGACCCAGGGCGTAGGCCGTGACCCACGTCCGCAGCGCCTGGGCAAGTTGCGTACGCCGCCTGACGGTCAGCAGCTTGGAGTCGGTGAGGCCCTCCGGCGGCCGGCGAAGACCGGTGACCGCGGCACAGACGGTGACGGGCCCGGCCCAGGCACCGCGCCCCACCTCGTCGACACCGGCAATGACCTTCGCTCCGGTCGTGGCGCGGAGTGAGCGCTCGACGGTGTGAGTAGGTGGTTCGTACGGCATGGCGCCCTTAGGGTACGCCGCACTGATCCCCGAGCGACACCCCGGTTTCCCCAACGGGACCCTGCGCCGCGGGAGCGCTGGATCAGCCTCCGCGCGACAGCAACAGCGGAAGCATGTAGTGGTCAATCATCTGCTCGAGCTCCTGGTCGTTCCATTCGCTTCCAGAAATCTTGTTGCGGTACATCATCATCGCCGGAATGGCGTCGAGGACGTAGTCGTTGGCCGCATCGGCGCGCACCTCCCCCCGCTCTATGCCACGGGCGACGATGTCACCGATCAGCTTGGCGGTCGGTCCCACGACCCCGTCGAAGATCACACCATGGAACCGCTCGACCTGCGTCGGATCGCATTCGTGAATCACCGATCGCAGTGCGAAGCCAGGGCGCGAGAACATCGCGTCCCGGGCCTTCCGGCACAGGGCCAGCAGGTCTTCCCGCACACTTCCGAGGTCGGGGGCCTCCTCCAAACCCGGCAGACCGGCCTGCAACGCGTCGGCGACCAGATCCTCCTTGGAGGGCCAGCGCCGCTACACCGCCGCCTTTCCGGTCTGCGCACCCGCGGCGACGCCCTCCATGGTGAGGCCGTTCCAGCCGACGGTGCTGAGCTGCTCCAACGCGGCGTCCAGGATCGCGCGTTCGAGGACCGCGCCGCGCCGACGAGGGGAGGCAGCCTGAGCAGGAGCGGCAGGCCAGTGGTCTGGGTCACGAGCTGGGTCGCAGCATCTTGATCGAGACCTTGCTGCGCGGCCTGGACGGCCGTCACGGACATCACCGTGGCGATCGCCTTCTCCTGCACCGCTATCTGCGCATCGACTCCTCGATACGGTCGGTCTGTCCGCTTCGGACGCCCAGCGTGGCATCGGCCCATTCCTGGGCCAGCTCCATCAACGCGTCCGGGCTCTTGAGGAGTTTGCTGACGCGCCGCCAGACCTCCTGCTCGATCCGCTCCGCATCGATCTGGCTGCACCCGCACACCGGGCTGCCGGCGTGACGGGGCTGTTTGCCCGAGCAGATGTACGTGCGCCTTCCCGTCATCGTCTGGATCTGCCCGACGTAGTGGGCGCCGCACCGGCTCACGATCGCTTGGACAACGGATAGGCATACGAGCGCTCACGCGACGCCCGTTGCGTGCCGATTCGAGCGGCATCCTCTTGCAGCTGTGGCCGCCGGCCGCGGTGGTCTGAAACCCAGGTGCATCATGGGAGAGCGCCGTTGACGTGCCGGAGCAGGTCATGGCGCAGAGTCTCCGGAGCGGCCTCGGGACCGTGCTACTCGATCAGAGGGCCGGATCCGCCGTCGGGCTCGCCCGCGCCGAGCTGGGTCCGAGCGGCGCAGGCGAGGTGGCTCCTGCCGGTTCAGCAGCCGGAGTCGGCGATGACGAAGTAGCCCGAGGAAGTCTCCTTCAGCGTGTGGATGACGGCGACGTTGTACAGGCCCATGTTCTGGCCGGAGCCGTTGGCGTAGGTGTAACCGCCGCTCTGGTGGGCGCGTCCGGCCTGTACCTGGTTGTAGTTGTTGTCGGTGTAGCACTTGGGTGCGGAGCCTGTCGTTGTCGCCGTGACCGACGCGGACGACGTGCCGACGGCGCCGGAGGAGTCGACCGCGGCGACGGTGTAGCTGTAGGAGGTGCCGACGGACAGGCCGGTGTCGGTGTACGTGGTGCCCGTCGCGGAGCCGACCTTCGTCCTGTTGCGGTAGACGTTGTACGAGGAGGCGCCGCTGACGGAGTTCCACGACAACGAGGCACCGGTGTCGGTGGTGCCGGTCACCGTGAGTCCGGACGGGGCGGGCAGGGAACCGGTGCCGCCCTGGCTGCCGCTGCCGTCCAGACCCCAGAACTTCGCGGTGTAGTAGCTGGAGCAGATGTAGTTGAGGTAATAGGTGCCCGTGCTACCGCACTGGTCGGCGCCCGAACCGGGGTTCACGGCGAGGCCGTGCGCCATGCCGGAGACCGAGAACAGGGCGACGGCGGGCTTGCCGGCTGAGTCGTTGTAGATGCTCTCGGTGGTGCCGCCGGTCAGGCTCTGGGTGCTGGAGGCCGTCTGACCGATGCCCCAGACGTCGGTCCACTGATCGCGCAGCTCGGTGCCGTTGACCGGGACGACGGTGGTGTCGGAGCTGCCCTGCCAGATGGCGACTCGCGGCCATGGGCCCGAGTACCCCGGATTGGAGTTGCGAGCCTTGTCGCCCCACTGCTGCGGGGTGAGGTTCTGGTTGCTGTACTGGCAGCCGGAGGCGGCGGTCTGCGTGGTGGCGCACTGTGCGGGGAGGCCTGAGTCGACGGAGCCGCCGGCGAACACGTCCGGGTAGTCGGCGAGCAGGTCCGCGGTCATGCCACCCCCGGCGGACAGTCCGGTGACGAAGATACGGCTGCGGTCCGAGCCGAACTGCGCCGCGGCGGTGTCGACCATCTGCATGATCGAGGCCGCCTCGCCCTTGCCCCGGGTGTCCTTGGTCGAGTCGAACCAACTGAAGCAGGACAGGCTGTTGTTGGCCGAGCTGGTCTGCGGGTAGACCACGGCGAAGCCCCACTGGTCGGCGAACTTCTGCCAGCCGGAGTGCGTGTGGTAGTCGCTCGCCGACTGCGTGCACCCGTGCAGGGCGACGACCAGCGGTGCGTCGGCGGGCAGGTTGGAGGGCGCGTACTCGTACATCGCCAGGTTGCCGGGGTTCGAGCCGAAGCTGGTGACCTGCTGGAGGGTGCCGGCGGCCGCCGCGCTCGACGCGAGGGGGGTGACGGCGGTCAAGCCCGCGATGAAGGCGCCCAGTGCGGCAGCCAGTGCAGTGCGCCGGAAGAACCCGCGCCAGGTGGAGTGAGGCATAGTGCGACTCCGTTGGATGGTGGGGAGGGAGGGGGAGCGCGGGCACGGCGCGGCGCCCGGCAGTCCCACCCCGCCCGGCTCTGACCGCGCCCGTCGCGTCGGCCGGTACGGCACCTGACCGCACCCGGCCCGCTGTCGTACCGGCTTGCTGGAAGCGGACTGTACGACCGGCCGGCCGGCCCATGACATGTGAGGGACAGCCAGGACTGCGGTGCCCTGCGTGGCTCGCGCACCCATGGTGTCGTTGGTACCGCTGTGACATGTGACGGGGGCCACGCGCACCGACGCACATCGGGTCTTCCGGCGTGCATGGCCTGTCGGAACACCCGCCGACCGTCGGGATGTCGGCACATGGCGGCGACACCTATCTCATGGCGCCAAAATATGTCGACGCCCCACATGTCTCCTCTCACGGGTCCTCCCTACCGTGTTCGGCCATGGACAGCACAAAGAGCTCCGACGAGGGCTTGCCCCAGCATTCCGGCCCAGGTGACGCCACCGCGTCCGGCCTGGCCTCGACCCGGTTTCTCACCGGCCGCAAGGTTCTGGTCACCGGTGCGGCCAGCGGGATCGGCCGGGCCTGCGCCGAGGGCTTCGCCGCGGCCGGTGCCGAGGTCTACGTGGTGGACCGGGCCGCCGAGGCCGCCAAGGAGGTGGCCGAGTCGACCGGCGGCATCGCCGTCGTGGCCGACCTCTCCGAGGCCGACGCGGTGGACGCGCTGCCGGACGACGCCGACATCGTCGTCAACAACGCGGGTCTGCAGCACGTCGCCCCGGTGCACGAGTTTCCCCCGGAGCGCTTCGCACTGATCCAGCGGGTGATGGTGGAGGCGCCCTTCCGCATCCTCCGCCGCACCCTGCCCCACATGTACGCGCAGGCATGGGGCAGGGTCGTGAACATCTCCTCGGTGCACGGTCTTCGGGCCAGCGCCTACAAGTCGGCGTACGTCACGGCGAAGCACGCGCTGGAGGGCCTGAGCAAGGTGGTCGCCCTGGAGGGTGCCGCGCACGGCGTGACCAGCAACTGCATCAACCCCGGCTACGTCCGCACGCCGCTGGTCGAGGAGCAGATCGCCGACCAGGCGCTCGCCCACGGCATCCCCGCAGCCGACGTGATGGACCAGGTGTTCCTGGAACGCACCGCGATCAAGCGCCTGATCGAGCCCGCGGAGGTCGCCGAGGTGGCGCTGTGGCTGTGCACCGAACGCAGCGGTTACATCACCGGCGGCTCGATCCCCCTGGACGGAGGCTGGACGGCCCACTGAGGGGCCGTCCAGCCTCCGTCGTCCGCGGGTGCCGGCTCCGGCCGCCCGAGGCCGACGAAGACGGCGCCGGCCCGCCGCCTCCCACGGCGCACCGCACCGACCGACTCCCCCCGGACCCGTTCCCTTCGTCCAACAGCGCGACCGGGTCCGGCGGTTCCGCTCCCTCCTCACTCCGGAAAACGGTGACAACCATGCCCAGCGCTCACAACGCCGTGAACGACCCAGGCACCTCGGCAAGACCGGGCGGTCTGCGCAAGATCGTCGCTGCCAGTCTGATCGGCACGACCATCGAGTGGTACGACTACTTCCTCTACGGCTCGGCCGCCGCCCTGGTCTTCGGCCGGGTGTTCTTCCCCGAGTCGGACCCGCTGACCGGCACCTTGCTGTCCTTCCTCACCTATGCCATCGGCTTCGCCGCGCGCCCGATCGGCGCCGTGGTCTTCGGCCACTACGGCGACCGTCTCGGCCGCAAGAAGCTCCTGGTGATCAGTCTGCTGATGATGGGGCTTTCCACCGCCCTGATCGGCTGTGTCCCCGGCTACGGCACGATCGGCGTCGCGGCTCCCGTGCTGCTGACCATCCTGCGCCTCATCCAGGGCTTCGCCCTCGGCGGCGAGTGGGGCGGAGCGGTGCTGTTGGTGTCCGAACACGGCGATGCCGAGCGACGTGGCTTCTGGGCGTCCTGGCCGCAGGGCGGCGCACCGGCCGGCAACCTGGTCGCCGTCGGAGTGCTCTCCTTGATGACCACTATGTTCAGCGACGACGCGTTCAACTCCTGGGGCTGGCGGGTGCCGTTCCTGCTCTCCGCCGTGCTGGTCATGATCGGTCTGTGGATCCGGCTGTCCGTCGACGAGTCCCCGTTGTTCAAGGAGGCCCTGGCCAAGGCCGAGCGCCGCAAGGCGGAGCAGCGGGCCGAGCAGCCGCCGTTCGTCGCGGTCGTGCGCAACCACTGGCGGGACATCCTGATCGCGATGGGCGCGCGCATGGCCGAGAACATCTCGTACTACGTGATCACCGCTTTCGTCCTCACCTACTGCGTCGCGCATCTCGAGCTCGACAAGCAGACGGCTCTGAACGCGGTGCTGATAGGCTCGGCCGTGCAGTTCTGCCTGATCCCGCTGTTCGGCGCGCTCTCCGACCGGGTCGGGCGCAAGCCCGTGTACCTGGTGGGCGCGGTCGGCGTAGGCCTGTGGTCGTGGGCCTTCTTCGCTCTGCTCGACACCAAGTCCTTTCCCGCGCTGGTCCTGGCCGTCACCGTCGGCCTGGTCTTCCACAGCGCCATGTACGCGCCTCAGGCGGCGTTCTTCTCCGAGCTGTTCGCCACCCGGATGCGCTACACCGGCGCCTCCATCGGAGCCCAGCTCTCGTCGGTGGCGGCCGGCGCCCCGGCCCCGCTGATCGCGACGGCGCTGCTCAGCTCCTACGGCAACGCCACCCCGATCTCGGTGTACGTGGGACTGGCCGCCCTGATCACCGTGATCGCCGTCGTCGCCTCCCGTGAGACGCGCGGCAGGAACCTGGCCGCGATCGAGCCGGACGGCTCCGCGACGCAGAGCCTTGCGGACCAGAAGACCGCCGCGTCCACCTGACGGCCGACACCGCTTCCCGGCCGGAGGGCCAGGGTCCTTTCCGTTCGGGGAGGACACTGGCCCTCATCGGCCGTTCATTCCTCGGCCGTTCGTTCCTCGGCCGTGCGCCGATTCCTCCCGTGCCCATCGCCTACGCAACGGTTGTTCGCCCATGTCGCACACACCCACCCCCGTCGCACGTCACCTGCGCAGACTGCTCGAACTCCTCGCCGCGGGCGCCCCCGCCGAAGACCTCGGAGCCGTCGCCGTCGAGGCCCGGCACAGCGGTGCCGCCGCCCAGGACCTCGCGGAGGTCGAACAGGCCACCGAAGCGGCGCTGCGCGTCCAGACCACGCTCAGGCAGCATCGGCGCCGGGAAGCGGAGCTGACCGCGCTCTTCGACACCGCCGGCGACCTGGCGGCCCTGCGCGACCTCGACGCCGTGCTGCGCTCCATCGTCCGGCGCGCCAGGATGCTCCTGGGCACCGACACGGCCTACCTCACCCTGCCCGACGAGGAGGCCGGCGGCACCTACATGCGGGTCACCGACGGCTCGGTGTCGGAACTGTTCCAGAACCTGCGCCTGGAGCTCGGGGAGGGACTCGGCGGCCTGGTCGCGCAGACCGCACGCCCCTACGCCTCCCCCGACTACCGCACCGACGACCGCTTCCTGCACACCGGCAGCATCGACGCCGGGGTCCTGGACGAGGGCCTGGTCGCGATCCTCGGCGTGCCGCTGCTGCTGGGATCGGGAAGTGGCGGCCAGGTCATCGGGGCGCTCTTCGCCGCAGATCGCACGCCACGCACGTTCGCCCCGGAGGAGGTCGCCCTGCTGTGCTCGCTGGCCGACCACGCCGCCATCGCCATCGACACCGCCAAGGCCATGGCCGACGCGCGTATCGCGGTGGCCGAACTGGCCGAGGCCAACGCCGTGATCCGCGAGCACTCCGCCGCCATGCAGCGTGCCGAGGAATCGCACGACCGGCTCACCGATCTGGTGCTGCGGGGCGGCGACGTATCGGACGTGGCCGCCGCCGTGGCCGGTCTGCTGAAGGGGGACGTCGCGGTCCACGACGGCTCCGGGTGGCCGCTCACCTCTGTCGGCGAGCACGGTGGCGCGGTCGCCAGGGGTACGGAGGACGACGGTGGCACGGAGGAGGAGGCGGCGGCGCTGGTCGCGGCGGCGAAGAGCTCACGCGCCGCCGCCCACGCGGTGTTCCACGACGGGCGCTGGGTCTGCGCGGTGCTGGCCGGGCAGGAACTGCTGGGCTGTCTGGTCCTGTTCGGGCGGCCGGATCTCGACGGCCCCGACCGGCGCCTGTTCGAGCGCAGCAGTGTAGTGACCTCGCTGCTGCTCCTGCTGAGGCGTTCGGTCGCGGAGACCGAGAACCGCGTACGCGGCGATCTGATCACCGATCTGCTCACCGCGCCCGGCCGTGACCCGGCCGGCCTGGTGGCCCGCGGCCGCCGCCTCGGCTTCGACCTCGACCGGCCCCACGTGCTGCTCGTCGCCCGGAGCGGCGACGCGGTCCGGGAACGGCTCGCCGACGCCGCCGTGCAGTACCTGTTCGGGTGCGGCGGCGTCAGCGCGGAGCACGAGGGCGACGTGGTGCTGCTGCTCCCGTGCGACGGCACCGGTCCGGGTGAGGCGGCCCGCGTCGCGGCCGGGCAGCTCGGCCAACTGGCCGGCGCACCGGTCACGGTGGCCGGCGCCGGGCCGGCTGCCGGGCCGCGGGCCATCGCCGACGTGCACGCCGAGGCCTTGCGCTGCCTGCGGGCGCTGCACGTCCTCGGCCGCGACGGGCACGGGGCGAGTGTCACCGAACTGGGCTTTCTGGGCGTGTTGTTGGGTGACATGCACGACGTGGACGGCTTCGTCTCCGCCACTTTGGGACGGCTGCTGGAGTACGACGCCCAGCGCGGCACCCAACTGGTGCGCACACTGCGCGCCTACTTCGACTGCGGCGGGAGCCTGACCCGGGCGAAGGAGGAGCTGCACGTGCACGTGAACACGGTCGTGCAGCGCCTGGACCGCATCCAGGCGCTGCTCGGCCCCGACTGGAACACCCCCGAACAGACGCTGGAACTGCAGCTCGCCCTGCGCTTGCACCTGATGTCGGGTGCCTGACGCCCCAGCGGGTATGCGCGAGAACGTCCCCGGGACCGGCGCGCCGTTCTTCCGGTCCCGCGAGGTCCCGGACGGGAGCCGGCCCCGGTCACCGTGACGGCGTACCGCCAGGCCCCTCGGTTCCCCCCACACCGGCCGCGGCCAGCAGGTGCTGTGCCACGACCCGGGCGCCCTCGTCGCCGATGATGACCGTGTAGTGGTTGGTCCCGGGGACGAGCTGCGTGCGGACCATGCGGGGATCGAGGCCGGCGGCGCCGAGACGTTGCTCGTCGTACAGGCCCTGCGGCTCGTCCATCAGACCGCGTTCCGCCCACAGCAGCACGGCCGGGCGGGGCAGCCGGTGCACCGCGCCCGACACCTCCGCACCAAGTTGGTCCACGCCGTCGACGCGGACCGCCTCCAGGCTGCAGGACGAGCGCAGTTCGGGCTCCTGCCCGACGAGATCGCGCTGGATGTAAGCATCCACCCACGGTGACCAGAAGTCGGCGAAGGCCGGATGCGACTGCCAGAACGCGCCGTAGGCCTCCCGGTCCGGGAACGTCATCGACAGCCGTCGCATGGCCGGGCCGAGCACCGACGTGATCAGCTCGTCGGGATCCAGTCCGGCGGGAACGGGGAAGCCCACGCCGCCGTCCACCAGCAGCAGGCCCGTCAGCAGGTGCGGGTGGCGTACCGCGGTCAGGGCCGCCGCGAAGGCGCCCATGGAGTGGCCGGTCAGCACCACCCGCCCAGCGCCCAGCGTGTCCACCACGGCCGCCATGTCGTCGGCGTGGGCCGCGATGCCGTACGGGCCGGGCAGTCGCCCGCTGCGGCCCCGGCCCCGTAGGTCGGGCGCCACCAGGGTGATCCGGCGAGCCAGGTGGTGGGCGACGCGCGCCCAGCTCAGGCCGTTGGCCGTGATGCCGTGCAGGGCCAGGACCACCGGCGCGCCCGGGTCGTCGGCCGGCCAGCGTGACACGGCCAGCTTCCCGCCGGGCACCGGCACCTGAAACTCCTCGCGCGCCGGTGCAGCCCCGTGCTGACCGGCCGTCGTGCCGTTCTGCGGACTCGGAATCATCTCGCAAGGACCTCCTCGCGGTCGGCGGTGGCGCGGGACGTGTGGGCGGCGCGCAGCCGGGCCGGGAGCCGTACCACGCCGCCGGGCAGCAGGTATATCACCGCGACGAACAGCGCACCGAGCAGGAACAGCGGCTGCGAGAGCGGCACACGGACCACGGAGGGCAGACCGGCGACCGCGTTCGATCCGGCCAGGTCGGCGAGCCGGTGGTCGGCCCAGGTGTAGAGGATGCCTCCGATCATGGGGCCCCACCGGCTGCCCGAACCTCCCAGCACCACCATCACCAGCAGGGACAGGGTGAAGTCGGAGGTGGTCGTCTGCGGGGTGGCGCCGCCGGTCAGCAGCAGGTAGACGATGCCGCCGAGCGCGGCCAGGGTGCCGGACAGGACGAAGGCGACCAGCTTGAAGCCGTACGGGCGCAGCCCGAGCACCTCCACCCGGCGCTCGTTCTCCTTGATGCCCTCCCAGACCCGGCCGATGGGTGAGCGGACCACCCACTGCACGACGGCCAGCACTACCACGAGGTAGGCCAGAGCGATCCAGTACAGGTTGGCGGTGTGCTCGATGCCGACCAGCGAGGCAGGCAGCCTGTCCGCGGGCGCGGCCTTGCCCTCCTCGCCGCCGGTGACGCCTCCGGGATCGCGCTGGACGAGGATCGACGCGGCCTGCGCGAAGGCCAGGGTGACCATGGAGAATCCGATGCCGCTGACGCGGAGGCTGACTGCGCCGAGCAGGGCGGACAGCACCGTGCCCGCGAGCAGGCCGAGCAGCGCCGACGCGGCGAACGGCAGGCCCGCCTCCAGCATCAGGGTGTTGGTGACGTAGGTGCCCGCGGCGAAGTAGAGCGCATGCCCGAAGGACAGCAGCCCTGTGCGGCCGAGCAGCAGGTCGTAGCCGGTGGCCAGGCCGCCGAAGAGCAGGCACAGGGCCAGCAGTTGCAGGTTGCCGGGGCCGCCGATC
This sequence comes from Streptomyces sp. NPDC005866, assembly GCF_040629895.1. NCBI lineage: Bacteria > Bacillati > Actinomycetota > Actinomycetes > Kitasatosporales > Streptomycetaceae > Streptomyces > Streptomyces sp. NPDC005866. The sequence goes on along the minus strand of NZ_JBEXWP010000009.1, from coordinate 89,322 downwards.
GGCCCGTCGAGCAGGCCCGGCAGCGGCAGCGCGCTGTAGGGCACGGTGAAGAGCGCAACCAGCAGCAGGGCGGGCCACCAGCGGGTGGCTCGCCGCAGCCGCTCGGAGCGGGAGGCGACGGGGTGGTCCGCCGCGCGGGCCCGGCCGCTCGGCTGGGTGGCGGTGGTCATGCGAGCCTCCCGGTGAGCCCTCGCGGCCTGACGAGCAGGAGGGCGGCGAGCAGGACGACGACGGCGAGGTCGCCGAGTCCGGCGGTGGTGTAGTAGTTGGCGAACTGCTGGACGAGGCCCACGGCCACCGAGGCCAGGGCGGCGCCGGTGAGCGAGCCCATGCCGCCCGTCACGACGACCACGAAGGCGAAGATGAGCAGTGACGTGCCCTGTTCGGGGTCGACGGAGCCGAAGTAGAGGCCGCCTAGGGCACCGCCGAGGGCCGCAGCCGCACCGCCGATGGCGAAGACCAGGGTGAAGGCCTTGCGCACATCGATGCCGAGCGCGGTGACCATCGCCCGGTCCTCCACCCCCGCGCGGACGACCAGTCCGTGCCGGGTTCGGCCGAGGAACAGCTTGAGTGCGGTGAGCACGACCAGGGCCGCGCCGATCAGCACCAGGCGGTTGAGCGGCACTTCGGCGCCCAGCAGGGCGAAGGTGCCGGACAGTGCCTTCGGCCCGGGGAGGGGGCGGGCGTCGGACCCCCAGATCGCGGACAGCAGGGCCGGTACGGCCAGGCCGACGCCCACCGTCGCGAGGATCTGCTCGCGGGGGCGGGTGTAGAGCGGGCGGATCACGGCGAGTTCGAGCAGCACGGCGGCGATGGTGCCCACAGCGGTGCCGAAGACGACGGCGAGGGCGAACCCGGCCCCTCCGGACCCGGCACCGGGCAGATGGCCGGAGGCGGCCCACCAGGTGCCGTAGGCGCCGACGGACAGGAGGGCGCCGTGGGCGAAGTTGAGCACGTCCATCAGCCCGAAGATCAGCGACAAGCCGGAGGCGACCAGGAAGTACAGGGCGCCCAGGCCGAGTCCGGTGAAGGTGAGCAGCACGACGGTGGACATCAGGCGTCTGCCTCCGTGGTCCGGGCGGCGGGGTGCGCCGCGGTGCGAACAGGCGCACCGGCAGTTGGCCTTCCGGTGCTGCCGACGCCGAGCAGCCGGTGGGCCGCCTCGGCGTCGGCGAGGAGGTCGGCGGCCGGCCCCTGGTGCGCGGTGCGGCCGTCGGCGAGGACGACGCAGTGGCGGGCGAGGCGGCGTACCACGGCGAGGTTCTGCTCCACGAGCAGAACCGGCACCGCCTCGGCGGCGCGCTCCAGCACCTGGGCGACCTCGGTGACCACCTTGGGCGCCAGGCCCTTGGTGGGTTCGTCGGCGATGATCAGCCGGTTGCCGTTGAGCAGAGTCCGAGCGATGGCGACCATCTGCTGCTGGCCGCCGGACAGGGTGCCGGCGGCCTGCCGGGCGCGTCGCCTCAGCTCCGGGAAGAGCTCGTGGACCAGGTCGTAGGCCGGTTCCCCCGCGCCGGGCCGCTCGGCCAGGCGCAGGTTCTCGGCCACGCTGAGGGCGGCGAAGACGCCACGGTCCTCGGGGGCGTAGCCGATGCCCCGGCGCACCAGGGCATGGGTGGCAAGGCGCACCGTCTCCTCGCCGGCCAGCAGCACGCTGCCGGTCCGGGGCACCAGTCCGAGAATGCCGCGCACGGTGGTCGTCTTGCCGGCGCCGTTGCGGCCCAGCAGAGCAGTGGTACCCGAGGCGGCCACCTCCAGATCGACGCCGTGCAGGATGTGCCTGCCCCCGATCACGACCCGCAGATCGCGCACGGCCAGCAGCGGTGCCGGAGCGGGGGTCACAGCTCCTCCCCGAGGTAGGCCTGCTGCACGGTGGAGTCGGCCATCACGGACTGCGGGGTGTCCAGCGCCAGCAGCGTGCCGTGGTGCATCACGGCCAGCCGGTCGGCCAGGTCCAGCAGCACGTCCATGTGGTGCTCGACCATGAGCACGGTCCGTCCCTCCTCCATGTGCAGCGACCGAATGAGTTCGGTCAGCACGGGCACCTCCTCGGCGCTCACGCCCGCCATCGGCTCGTCCAGCAGCATCAGCCTGGGCTCGCCGACGAGCAGGACCGCGAGTTCGAGCTTGCGTTTCTCGCCGTGCGAGAGGGCATCGGCGCAGGTGTCCGCCCGGTGCGTGAGCTGAGTGCGGGCCAGCACCCGCTCGACCCGTTCCGGGTCGGTGTCAGCACGGCGCCAAACCTGGTACGAACCGCCGTCGGCGGCCTGGGCCGCGAGCCTCACATGGTCGGCGACCGTCATACCCGGCCACAGGCTGGAGGTCTGGAAGGTGCGCCCGAGGCCGCGTCGGGCCCGAGCGTAGGCGGCCTCCGCGGTGATGTCGCGGCCATCCAGTTCGATCGTGCCCCGGGAGACCGGGCTGAGCCCGCTGACCAGGTTGAACAGGGAGGTCTTGCCCGCGCCGTTGGGGCCGATGAAGGCGAGGAACTCGCCTTCGCGGACGTCGAAGGAGACGGAGTCGACGATGGTCGCGCCGCCGACCGTCCAGCCGATGTCCCGCAGCCGGAGCACCGGCGCCGGGACGGCACGGGTCTCCCCGGATTCCGCAGACCCCGCGTTACTCGGTGACGTCGTGTTCGAGGAGGACATCGTCTCAGCCCGCCGTCCTCGCGGCCGGTGGTGCGACTGCTGTCGTCGGGATGCTGTCGATCAGCTCGGGCCGGGCGGCGCTGCCGCTGCCCTTGAGCCGGGCCGTGAACATCGGCTGCAGCAGGGCGTGGTCCTTCGCGCGGATCTGCTCCTTGCCCTTGGGCCCGTCGAAGGTCCAGCCCTCCAGCGCCTTGGCCATGGCCGTGGTGTCGGTGGCACTGCCGGACTCGATCGCGTGCACGATCATCTGGGCGGCGGTGAAGCCGTCCGGGCTGAACAGGTCGGGGTTGCCGCCGGCCTTGGTGATGCCGTCGAGCATGGCCTTCTCCACCGGGTTGCCGCCGCCGGCGCCCGGGAAGTAGTGCGCAAGGAAGGCGACCTTGGAGCCGGCCGGGCCGAAGACCGGGTACGAGGCGGTTCCCGCGAGTCCGGTGACGACCTTGCTCGCGTCCAGCACGCCCTGCTGGTTCAGCGCGGTCCACAGGGCGGGGGCGGTGGCGCCGGCCCAGGCGACGAACACCAGGTCCGGTTTACCGGCCCTGGTCTGGCGGGCGAAGGGCGTGAGGTCGGTGGCGCTCGGCGGGGCGAGCACGGAGCCGACGTTTGCGCCCTTCGCACCCAGGACGGCCTTCACCGCGGCCACGTTGGCCTGTCCGAACGCGGAGTTCTGGGCGAGCACGGTGACTTTCTTGCCCTTGGCGTCACCGAGCAGGGCCCCGGCGGCGAGGATGTCCTGATACGACTGCCGACCCGAGCGGAAGGTGTAGGCGTTGATGCCGGTGACCGCGTCGGTGGCGGCGGGGCCGCTGACGTAGAGCATCTTGTTCTGCGCGGCCAGCGGCGCCATCTGGAGTGCCACACCGGAGTCGGTGGTGCCGGCGAGGATCTTGTAGCCCTTGCCCACGAGGGTCTTGGCCGCGGCGACCGCCTTCGCCGGGTCACCGGCGTCGTCCTGTTCGGTGACCTGGATCGGGTGGCCGCCGGCCTTGTTCGTGCCGTGCGTGGCGTAGGCCAGGCCTGCCTTGAAGCCTTCCTCGTACTGCTTGCCGTAGGCGGCCAGCAGTCCGCTGCGGGAGTAGACCAGCCCCACCTTCACGGGGGCGGACTTGCCGACCGAGTCGGCGGACTCGGTGCCGGCGGTGCCGGCCGAGGAGCAGCCCGCGACCAGGGCGCCGAGGGCGATCAGGGAGAGGGCGCGAACAGATCTGCTTCTGAAGGTGTCCGTGAGGCGGGAACGCATGCGATCGGCTCCTGACAGTGTGTCGCCCGCCCGTCGCCGGGTTCCGCAGGCCTTGTCCGGAACGGCGGCCTGGTACGCGACGACGGGAGTGCGGTGCGTGATTGTCGGAACCCTAGGAGCGCCGTACGACGGGCGGCATGTTGCCAATCACCGTTCTTTGAGGCCCAGTCATGGCGCCGACGCACATGGTCCGTGACGGTCGGCCCAGGCAAAGGTGAGCAACACCCGGTCCTGTTCGCGACGTGGTGGGCAGGCCGGGTCGACGAACGCAACACCCCGGTGGGGAAGGAAACGGCATGGACAAAGTGATGGCCGCGGCCGCGCAGGCAGTGGCGGACATCCCTGACGGTGCGACACTCGCGGTCGGCGGGTTCGGCCTGTGCGGCATACCGTCGACGCTGATCGCCGCGCTGACCGAGACGAGCGCGTCCGGTCTGCGGGTGGTGTCCAACAACTGCGGGGTGGACGACTGGGGGCTGGGACTGCTGCTGCGGTCCGGCCGGATCGCCCGGATGACCTCTTCCTACGTGGGTGAGAACAAGGAGTTCGCCCGCCAGTACCTGGCCGGCGAACTGGAGGTGGAGCTGACACCGCAGGGCACCCTCGCCGAGCGGCTGCGGGCCGGCGGCACCGGCATCCCCGCGTTCTACACCCCGGCAGGAGTGGGCACCCAGGTGGAAGAGGGCGGCCTGCCCTGGCGCCACAGCGCCGACGGAGGCGTCGCGCTGGCCTCCCCACCCAAGGAGACAAGGGAGTTCGGCGGTCGCCGCTACCTGCTGGAGGAAGCCATCACGGCCGACTTCGCCCTGGTGCGGGCCGCGGTCGCCGACCGGCACGGCAACTGCGTCTTCCACGCGGCGGCACGCAACTTCAACCCGCTGTGCGCGATGGCGGGACGGGTGACCGTCGTGGAGGCCGAACGCGTCGTGGAGGCCGGCGAACTGCCGCCGGATACCGTCCATCTGCCGGGCGTGTACGTGGACCGCGTGATCGCCGCCGACGACTCGCTGGACAAGCGCATCGAGCGCCGCACCGTGCGCCCTGCGCACACCGGCGCCGAACCAGCCGTCTCGCGCACCCACTCCGAGGAGAAGTGACCATGCCGCTCGACCGTGACCAGCTCGCCGCCCGCGCCGCCCGGGAGCTACGCGACGGCCAATACGTCAACCTGGGCATCGGTCTGCCCACTCTGATCCCCAACCACCTGCCGGACGGGGTGCACGTGGTGCTGCACTCCGAGAACGGCATCCTGGGCGTGGGCCCCTACCCCTACGACGGCGAGGAGCACCCGGATCTGATCAACGCCGGGAAGGAGACAGTGTCCACCATCGCCGGCACCGCCTACTTCGATTCAGCCCTCTCCTTCGGCATGATCCGGGCCGGCCGAATCGACGTCTCCATACTCGGCGCCATGCAGGTATCAGCCCATGGCGACCTGGCCAACTGGATGATCCCCGGCAAGATGGTCAAGGGTATGGGCGGTGCGATGGACCTGGTCCACGGTGCCCGCCGGCTTCTTGTCGTGATGGAGCACGTCGCCAAAAACGGCAGCCCGAAGATCGTCGAGGGGTTGAGCCTTCCCGCCACGGGTCGCCGTGTGGTGGACCGGGTCATCACCGACCTGGCCGTCATCGATGTCGCCCCCGAAGGGCTGCGACTGGTGGAAACCGCTCCGGGCGTCACCGTGCGAGAGGTGATGGCCGTGACCGCCGCCCGCCTCCTCATCGACCAGGGCTCCTCGGCGCTCGCATCCGGCTGACCCTTCGCGACTCCCGCGTGAGTCGTCCTTGCAATGGTCTTTGACGTCCTCGCGGCCTTGACCTCATGTGTTCAGCTGCGGTCATCACCTGACGTTCTGACAGCAGGAAGGGCGGCTCCCACCTGCGATGATCTGGACTGTCCAGATCAAATCCGTTCCTCCGCCGCCGGTCACCCGCCGACAGTGGTCCCCATCCCCGTCGGCACCCACTCCGGCAGCGCCTCCGTCCGCTCCACCCACGCGGCCGGGGGCGCTCCCGCCTCGTCGGCCGCGAGCACGCCGCCGGCGATGGCGCAGGTGGTGTCCACATCGCCGCCCGCCTGGGCGGTCGCCCAGAACGCGGTCTCGTAGTCGCCGAGGGCACGCGCCGCCGACCAGAGGGCGAAGGGGACGGTGTCATGGGCGCTCGTACGCCGTCCGCAGCCCAGGACGGCCGCGACGGTGCCCGCGTCGTCGTAGTCGAGCATGTCGCGGGCGCGTCGCAGGCCCTGGCCGACGGCGCTCTTGGGGACGAGCGCCACGACCCCGTCGAGGAGCGCCTCGGGGCTCGGCGGGCCGCCGGGCGCCCCCGCCAGTGCCGCTGCCGCGGCGACCGCCATGGCTCCGACCACCGCCTCGCGGTGCTGGTGCGTGGGGTAGGCCGAGATCTCGGCCTGATGGGTGGCCTGCTCCGGATCGTCCGCGTACCAGGCGCCCAAGGGCGCGATCCGCATCGCCGCGCCGTTGCCCCACGAGCCCTGCCCGTTGAAGACCGCGGCGGCCAGTTCGCGCCAGTCCCCGCCCTCCCTGACGAGCCGGAGCAGCCGGTTGACGGCAGGGCCGTACCCCCTGTCGAAGTCGTGATGTGCGGCGAAGGAGTGGGCCAGCGCATCCTGGTCGATGCGGTGGTGGGCGGCGAGGACGGCGACGACGGAGCAGGCCATCTCCGTGTCGTCGGTCCACCGCCAGGGAGCCGGCGGCAGCTCGCGCCGCTGCAGCAGTGAATAGGTCGCCGGAACGAAGAACTGCGAGCCCAGTGCGTCGCCGGTCGCGAGTCCGCGCAGGCTGGCCAGGGCGCGTTGCAGGCGTCCGGCGTTCGGAGTGTCGGAGGAAGAGGTCATCGCGGCCAGCCTAGCCGCTCATCCAGTAGGGCTCCGGGTCCCGCCAGCGGTCAAAAGGCCGGTCGAGCGTGTACTTGCCGTCGTTCCCCAGAACGAGCATCCGCATCTCGGCGTTCCCGGGGTTGGAGAGCGACTCGAACTCCGCAACCGTCCAGTGGAACCAGCGCATGCAGAACAGCCGCATCGCCAGGCCATGGGTCACCAGGAGCACGTTGGGAGGATGGTCCGGCGCCTCGAAGCTGCGGAACAGGCTCTCCAGGAAGCCTCCGACCCGGTCGTACACGTCGGCCCCGGACTCGCCCTGGGGGAAGCGGAAGAAGAAATGCCCGTATGCGTCCCGGTACGTCTTCTGCAGTCGTACGTCGTCGCGGTCCTGCCAGTTTCCCCAGTCCTGCTCGCGCAGCCGGGGCTCCTCGCGCACGCGAATGAGGTCCGAATCGAGGTGGAAGGCGCGGAGGGTCTGGTGCGTACGGCGGTACGGGGAGACGTACACGCTGACGCGCTCCTGGCCGAAGATCTCCCGGATGCGTTTTCCGGTCTCCTCGGCCTGTCGCCAGCCCCGGTCGGTCAGGGGCAGTGAGTGGTCGGGTTCCCGCTCATACACGGAGTCGTCGACATTGCCGGTTGACTCGCCGTGCCGGACAAGGACGATGCGCCGTGGTCGTGCCATGCCAAAACCCTAGATCGAGTGACGGGAAGTCGAGCACTCGGATGGGCTCCATACAGCGTAGGTCACACAAATCAGCGGTTGGAGATTCAAACGATCCAGCTCGGTTCGAGCTCCACGATGTCACCGGTGAGGGCCGCGATGTCGACTTCCGTCTGGGCGCGCAGCGCCAGACGTTCCACCCGCTCGGTTCGGTACTTGCCGTGCTCGGCGGCCGACCGCCACATCGAAAGGATCATGAACTCGTGCTCCGCGGCCTCCCCGAGCATGCCGCGGATCATGCCCGGCGAGCCGGCCATCGCCGGGTTCCAGACCTTCTCCTGCATCAGCGTGAAGTGCTCGACTCGCTCCTCGTGTACCCGGCAGAGGGCCACCCGGACCAGGTCGGAGTCCGTGAACCGCGGTTCGAAGCCGGTTTTCACATCGAACCGGTACTCGAACAACTTGACCTGCTGGTCCTTGTACGTACCGGACTGGGACGCGGCCAGACGGTCGTGCGAGCGCGCCATGAAGGAGTCGTAGAAGGCACGGCTCTCCCAGAAGGCGAAGATGTGCGCCACTCCTGGCCGCTGCCGACTCCAGCCCCCGCCCTGTCCCCGAAAACCCGGCTCCCCCAGAAGCCCCGCCCATTTCCGCTGCCCCCGCTCGAACCCGCGGCGGTCCACCACGGTGCAGCGAATCCACTTGACCAGCACCGCGCCATCGTAAGGCCATGGGACGTGGCGTCGGTCACGCTCCGGCGGAGATCACCCGCGCATGCGCCCCCGCGCGCGTGGCACCATGGTCAAAGAGCCTGGGCAGTCCATCAGTTGGGGCAGTGGACCTCTAGGGGGAAGGGGACGCGTGATGAGCGGTTTCAGTAAGGCGATCCAGAAGGTCGAGGTCGCGGTGAAGTGGGATCCCAGCCCGGCCGGGCAGCCGCCCACCGATCTCGACATCATCGCCGGCACGTACACGGCGGATGACCCGTACGGGACTGCGGCCTATCTGGTGCACTTCGACAGCCGCTCACCCGACGGCACGATCTTTCTCAACCGGGACAGCCAGGACGGCAAGGGTTTCGGCTGGGACGAGGTGATGACGCTCGAACTCAACCGGCTGGACGGCCGGTACACGCGCGTGGTGGTCGGAGTCGTCATCCAACAGCGGTCCGCGCACCGCACGTTCGTGAACGTCCTCAACCCGGCGGTGCGTGTCCGGGAGGGCTACAACGTGCTGGCCGAGGACGACTTCGGCTCGGTGCTCGGGGCGACGGCGGCCGCCGTCGCGGAGTTCGTGCGCGACAAGTCCGGCGACTGGAGCTTCCGGCCCGGGCTGCACGGCTTCGAGGACGACCCCGTGGTCTTCACCCGTGTCATGGGCGGCCTCGGCCGACCGTGACGGCGAACAGCCAGGAGCAGCGGTAAGGGGCGCCGGCCACGGCCGACGCCCCTTACTTCACTTCACGTCAACTCGTACTGGCGGAGACCACTTATTCCTGGCGTGCGCTATTCCTCGGCATCTGGCTCTCGATCGGGAACGCACGCAGCCTCAGCTGTGGCGCCCGGTGGTCGGCGAGCCACCGCATCCGGTTGTCATCCGCGGCGATCCCGGCACGTGCGGCCTGGGTCCACTCCTCGCGATCGAGCACCTCGAGGTAGGTCGCCCGGAGCGCTTCCTGTTGTGCCACGGTGCACCCCGCAGCCTCGGAAGGCTCCGTAGTCAGGTGCTGAGTGAGAACCGCGATCGTGAAGTAGCGCTCCGTGGTCGGGCTGAGCAAACCCACATGGCGGGCATGAGCTTCCAGGACCACTCTCGAATGGGGGTAGTGAGCGAGGGTGAGTCCCATCCCCCCGCAGTCGCTCATGAGATGGAGTAGCCGACCGATGTGGTCGACCATCTCGCTGTCAGTGTCGAGCTCTGCAAGCGCCTCATGGAGTCTGGTGACTGTGGCGACCTTGCCGGCGAAGTATCCGTTGAGGAAGTCGCCATCACAGGCCCTGCGCAGCAGCCATGGTCGGGCAGCTGGGTCGTCGAGCCTGCAGAGAGCTTCGACGACGTAGACACGTCCCCAGCCGGTGACTCGCTCGGCGAGCCAGAGCAAGGCTTCGACTCCTCCTGTCTGCCGCTCGAAGGCGTGCGCCGCCAGCGGCCCGAAGCGGTCGGAGAGCAGCCCGATCGTCTGAATCAGCGGGATGTCGTCAGCTGTTCCCACAACGGCGAGCAGGGCAAGCCCGACGGTGACTGAGCAGCGATCGGTGCCGTAGCGGACCAGCCAGCGGCCCGTTTGACGAGCGCGTTCTGTGTCCACCCGCGCAGCCGCGGCGGCGATGTGCTCGTTGTGGTGAATCGGGACATAGACGTCGTGGAAGACATCGGCCAGTTCGCTGGGCAGGGCGGAGGCCCGCGCGAAATGCGTGTCCAGAATGAGCGCAATATCCTTGCCGGCCAAGTGCCGGTCTTTGGGTGCCTTCGGGCCTCGGCGACGGTGCAACGCGTCATCGGGAAAGGGGTACCCGTCGCGCGGAAGCGGCTCATCCGGAACCAGTTGATGTAGCCGCAGCGCGTGGTCGAACAGCGTTGTCGGTGATCCGGGCAGTCCTGTCCCGGTCGTCCCGCTCATCGGCGGACGGAGGACTCGATTCTCTTGATCATGGCCCGGAGCATGCCACGAGAGCAATCGCCGCGACAAGCCCTCGACACGGCGGCGCGTTGCATCAAACACAACAGCCAGGCATCACGCTCGTCGAAGGCGGTGGAGCCGCGAGACCGGCTCCACCGCTCTGAACAGCTACTTCACGCCGTGAAGGCGCTCGGTGTCCTGGCGGAGACCGCTTATTCCTGAGGTGTCGTATTCGTCTGCTGGCGGAGGTCCGCAGCACGAGCGGCAAGGTAGTCGGCCCAGGAGGCCTTGGCGAACCCGGCCCAGCGGACAGCGGTTTCAAGATGGAGACCGAGGATGCTCGCGAGGACCGGTGCAGGCAGATCTCCGGCTAGTGCAACCGGGGCGGCATTGCGGGCAGGCCGGGTGTTGATGCCATAAGCCAGGAGCTTCGTGCTGAGTCCCGTCTGCGATGTGGGGCGGCCGGGGACCAGCCCAGGGAAGAGCCAGGGCTCACCGCGGTCGACGCGAATAAGGGCGGCACGGGTGTGCGGTGCCTCGGCCAGTTGGTGCAGGAGCTTAGCGAGGCAGGGCGGCAGCAGGATCGGGTGCCGGTCGAGCGTGAGGTAGCTGTTGTCGGCGCGGCCGGTGAGTTGGGTCGCGGTCAGGTGCCGGACGTGGGAGGCGTGCAGGCCAAAGAGCAGGATCAGAGCGCCGGCAACCCGGGTGTCTAGGGCCATGGCCGAGTCTGTCAGGCACCGTTTCAACAGTTGCCAACGTTCGTCTTCATCCATCAGTTGGCTGGGCTGCTGCCGTGGCATGGAGGGCACCTTGAGCTCGTCGGTGAGGCCACGGTCGGTGGTCCAGGACAGGAAGTAGCGGATCGTGTAGATACGGGTGTTGCCCGTGTCCAGCCAGCGGTCAAGGTCACCTTGCGTGAGCTCGCCCAGCGCGATGCCGTGTTCGTCCAGCCAGGTGAGGAACTCCAGGGCCACCAGGACACGGGTGCGGAGGAACGAGCCCGGCTCGGCCGGGCGGCGTCTCTGGGCGGCACGACGCCGGGCCCTTCGCAGCAAGTACCAGTGCACGTAGGGACAGATCAGCTGGACGTGTCTCGCGGAGCGGTCGGCGAGGATCGTGTCCAGCCAGGCAGGGATTCGGTCGAGTTCCTCATCGCGCTCGGGGAGAACACCGAGGTGGACGAGAGTGTGCCGGACGTAGTGAAGGTGACGGCTGGGCAGGAGCTGGTCGAGCTGCTGGTGGGTGATCGGTTCACCGGTGGAAGCCAAACTGGCGAACAAGGCGGCGTTGGGGCTGTGCTTGAGCCAGCCCAGGATGCTGCGGGGACGGTCCACACGGCTCAGCGCATCCCGCAGCGGCTGTAGCTGTGCCGGGACGTACCCGTCGGGGCCGGACAACACTTGCTGGACGCGTTCAGCAAGTACGCAACGGGCGCACTGGGAGTCGGCGTAGGCGCGGCCGCCAAGGCCGCAGGTGCGGCAGGTGTAGTCAAAGGCAGTGCCCGAGCAAGCGCCGCAGATCCCGGTGCCGTCCTCGGTGATGCCGATCAGCGGCTGGTGGCGGCTACAACCCGAACAGGTCGCGGGCGCGTCCAGTACGGCCGTGTAACAGGTCAAGCAGACCGGTCCGATCGGCCAGTAGGTGTGAACGGGGCAGGACTGTCCGCAGCGGCAGCACTCCTGAGTTAGCCCCGGGCGGCAGCTTCGGCAGGCCCATGAGCCGCCAGTCCCACGCTGGCAGGGACGGACGTTTCCGCAGACAGAGCAGGTCTTGGTAGGCCCGTTGTAGCAGTCCTCGCAGATATCCGGCCGTGATCCGCTGGCCCGGCGGGCGATGCGTTGCACTTGACCGCAGCGGCCGCACTCTCGGACGGGCCTCTGCTGTCGGTGGTGACAGGGAACGCAGAGCGGCCCGTTGGGGCCGTTCGACCCGGCCGGGCCAACGGATCCGCACCTCGTGCAGGTGCGCTGAGGGGCAATCCAACAGCTCGTACAGAGCGGCGAGTTGTCCGGTAGCCGGGTGACGGGCATGCGGAACTGCCCGCAGGCAGCACATTCCTCGACGACATTCGGGTCGACGCGGTAGCAGGAGTAGCAGATGACCCCCTCGACTCTCCGGGCGGCGAGCCGAGTGCCGATGCGGCCGCATCTGTCGCAGGTGCCCTTGCTACTGCGGGTAGCGCAGTTGACGCAGAGGCGTCCCCGTGGGCCGCGTCGTGGGAGGTCCACGTCGGATCGGCCGCAGTCGGTGCAGGACGGGCGGATCACGGCGGTATGTCCGGCCGCGTGGAGGATCTTGGCGAGGCGCACGATCACGGGCGGGCAATGGGCTTCCCCGGAGATCAAGGCATCTGGGTGGTTGGCTAGGTGCTGGTCGAGGTCACGGAGCGAGACGCCCCGGGCGGCCCCTGCTTCGGTGACAGCCTGGAGGGCTTCCGCCTGGTCGAGTTCAGCCAGCGAAGCGGTCAGGGCAGTGATCACGCGATCCAAGGCGGCCTGCCGCAATTCAGCTCGCTCACGGTCTCGGGTGCCAGTCATAGTCCCTCGGGGCGCCGGATAGTGGTCCGACGGGCAGCCGGCAGCGGTCGGACCGGTGCACCATCCGCAGTTTTGCGGATCTCCTCGTTCAGGACCTGGACCTCGATGAGGTCGCCGGGCTGGCAGTCGAGGATGTCGCAGAGCGCTGCGAGGGTGTCCATCGACAGCCTCTGCGGAGGCTGAGTGACCAGGCGGAAGACCTGTTCGCGGGAGAGGGTGATGCCTCGTTCGGCGAGCGGCCCGACCAAATCGGTGGTCTGGAACATCTGCCGTGTGGCCATGATCTGCCGCAAGTGCCAGCGGTAGCCCATCTTCTTGATCACGTCTCGTTGTCCTCCCAGAGATCACCGTGGCGTTCCTTCAACACCCGCTGCATCAGTCGGTTGCGGTACTCGTCCGAGACTCCGGTGTAGATCGCGGTGGTGCTGGCGTAGGCGTGGCCGACCTGATCCTGGACGAACCGCTCGGGGTACCCGAACTCGACGAGATGCGTGACGTAGCTGTGGCGGAGCCCGTGCAAGTCGATTTCGTCGGGCAGGTCCGCGGCTTTGCGGGCGGCCTCGAAGGCTTCGTCCAAGCGTCGGGGGGACATCCGACCACGGCGTTCAGTGATCCAGAGGGCGGGGTGCTTTCCCGGGGAGAAGGCCGGGCGGACCTCCTCCAGGTACTGGTCGAGGAGGTCGACGCTCCAGTCCAGTTCGGGGACGGTCAAGACGGTTCGGCGCTTGGGTGGGCCACCCTTGGAGGACTTTCCATAGCGTACGAACAAGCCGCCGAACTGGCCCTACTGCGGCATCTTCGGGTTCCGCCGCAGGTCCGCCAGGTCCAGTCCGCAGGCTTCCTGGCGACGGAGCCCGTAGGCGTAGACGGTCTTGAGGAGGATCGCGTCCCGAAGGGCGGCAAGCGAGCCCTTGCGGCGCCGGGCCCGGATCTCGTCGAGTCGTGCGTCCGCCGCGTCGAAAAGGGCTTGGACCTCGTCGTAGGTCAGAGGGCGCCGGCCGGGGTCGCCCTCGTATTCGCTGCTGTGGGTAACCGTGTTCCACTCGTGCAGGATCTGCACAGGCGCCTGGCCGAAGCGTTCCAGGCAGCGCACGGGCCAGCCGTAGCGAGCGTCGGTGATGTACTCACAGAACATCCGGAGTGCGTTCTGGTAGTTCCGCCCGGTGGACACGGCGAACTTCTTCCGCCGCGACCGCAGGTGGTCGATGAACGCCTCGACCTCGGCGGGCTCCCACTGCCACGGGTACTGGTTGGTGAACTCCGCGAACCGCCGTACCACCGACAAGCGCGGCTTGATCGTCCCGTCCTCGTCCAGGAAACGGGTCCTCTGTTGCCGGGCCCAGCCGTCCAGCATCGCGCCGAAAACCGCCGGCTCCGGTTCCAGATGCACGACGCCGTCGGCCAGCACCAGGTGCGCGGCACCCGGCATATCCACCCCTCGACTCACGATGCATTCAACGCAACATCGTTGAATCGGTTACGGTCGCGCGCCTGGCCAGCAGAAACGGGGCTGGCCGCCCCGGGTGTAGGCCCGGGGCGGCCAGGTATCACTTCTTCTTGGTCTTGCCGGACTTCGTCTGCGACAACGCGCTGGCCGCCACAGACTTCTGCGCCGGGGTCGCCTTCGGACTGTTCAGCTGCTTGCTGGCCTTTGAGGCGACCTTCTTGCTGGTCTGACGCTTGTTAGTCATATTCATCACTCCCTTCCTGGTTGCTTTTGCATCGCAGCCCAGGAACGTGATGTCATGCAGGTTCCTACACGCGCAGGACATTACGTTCCTGACTGCAACGACCGCCCGGCCTCCTACAAGGCTGGGCGTTCGTCATTCCAGGGGCTCGCACCCCCGGAACGATCTCGTCTCGCGCCTTGGGCGCGACACCACTCCCCAAACGCAGTCGTGGCGTACCAACCACAGAAAGGGAGGGGCGTCAGCCCTGGGCTGACGCCCCTCCCTCACAGAGATCCCGCTTCGGGTTCAGCTACGTCGGATGTTGCATCCGACGCAATTCCGCCCGGTATCAGCTGCAGCCGCTGGTCGAGCCGCAGCCCTCGCAGATGTAGCAGGAACCGGCTCGCTGCATCTTCGTACCGCAGGAGAAGCAGAGCGGGGCGTCGGCCTGGATGCCCAGCTGCATCTCCACCAGTTCGGCGCTGGTGTGGGCCTGCTGGGGAGCCGGCTTGGCCGCCTCGGCCTTCGGGGAGGCGACGGCCTTCAGCTCCTGGGCGCGCGGCGCCGACTGGGCCAGGCCCTCGACGTCGACCTCGTCGTCGGACGGCTCGTACGAACCGGTCTCCAGGTGACGCTGACGCTCCTCGGCGGAGTGGATGCCGAGCGCGGAGCGCGTCTCGAACGGCAGGAAGTCCAGCGCCAGGCGGCGGAAGATGTAGTCGACGATCGACTGAGCCATCCGCACGTCCGGGTCGTCCGTCATACCGGCCGGCTCGAAGCGCATGTTGGTGAACTTCGAGACGTACGTCTCCAGCGGCACCCCGTACTGGAGGCCGACGGAGACGGCGATGGAGAAGGCGTCCATCATGCCCGCGAGGGTGGAACCCTGCTTGGACATCTTCAGGAAGACCTCGCCCAGGCCGTCATCCGGGTAGGAGTTGGCCGTCATGTAGCCCTCGGCGCCACCGACCGTGAAGGACGTGGTGATGCCGGGACGACCCTTCGGGAGGCGCTTGCGGACCGGCCGGTACTCGATGACCTTCTCGACCGCCTCGCGGATGGTCGCCTCGGCCTTCTCGGTGACCTCGACCTTCTCCTTCTCCTTGGTCTTGGCGGAGAGCGGCTGGCCGACCTTGCAGTTGTCGCGGTAGATCGCGAGCGCCTTGACGCCGAGCTTCCAGGCCTCGAAGTAGATCTCCTCGGCCTCCTCGACGGTCGCCGTCTCCGGCATGTTGACCGTCTTGGAGATGGCGCCGGAGATCCACGGCTGGATCGCGGCCATCATGCGGACGTGGCCCATCGGGGAGATGGCGCGCTCGCCCATGGCGCAGTCGAAGACCTCGTAGTGCTCGTGCTTGAGGCCGGGGGCGTCGATCACATTGCCGTGGTCGGCGATGTGGGCGACGATCGCCTCGATCTGCTCCTCCTGGTAGCCCAGGCGGCGCAGGGCCTGCGGCACCGTGCCGTTGACGATCTGCATCGAGCCGCCGCCGACCAGCTTCTTGAACTTCACGAGCGCCAGGTCGGGCTCGACACCGGTGGTGTCGCACGACATGGCCAGACCGATGGTGCCGGTGGGGGCGAGGACGGACGCCTGGGAGTTACGGAAACCGTTCTTCTCACCGAGGCGCACCACGTCCTGCCAGGCCTCCGTGGCGGCGGCCCAGACCGGGGAGTCCAGGTCGTCCATGCGGACGGCCACGGTGTTGGCGTCGGCGTGCTGCTTCATGACGCGGTTGTGGGCGTCGGCGTTGCGGGCGTAGCCGTCGTACGTGCCGACGACCGCGGCGAGCTCGGCGGAGCGCTTGTACGCCGTGCCGGTCATCAGGGAGGTGATGGCACCGGCGAGGGCGCGGCCGCCGTCGGAGTCGTAGGCGTGGCCGGTCGCCATCAGCAGGGCGCCGAGGTTGGCGTAGCCGATGCCGAGCTGGCGGAAGGCGCGGGTGTTCTCGCCGATCTTCTGGGTCGGGAAGTCCGCGAAGCAGATGGAGATGTCCATCGCGCTGATGACGAGCTCGACGACCTTGGCGAAGCGCTCGACTTCGAAGGACTGATGGCCCTGGCCGTCGTCCTTCAGGAACTTCATCAGGTTCAGCGAGGCGAGGTTGCAGGACGTGTTGTCCAGGTGCATGTACTCGCTGCAGGGGTTCGAGCCGTTGATCCGGCCGGACTCCGGGCAGGTGTGCCAGTGGTTGATGGTGTCGTCGTACTGGATGCCCGGGTCGGCACAGGCCCAGGCGGCCTCGGCCATCTTGCGGAACAGGGCCTTGGCCTGGACCTCCTCGATGACCTCGCCGGTCATCCGGGCGCGCAGACCGAACTGTCCGCCCTGCTCGACCGCCTTCATGAACTCGTCGTTCACACGGACCGAGTTGTTGGCGTTCTGGTACTGGACGGAGGTGATGTCGTCACCGCCCAGGTCCATGTCGAAGCCCGCGTCGCGCAGGGCGCGGATCTTCTCCTCTTCCTTGACCTTGGTCTCGATGAAGTCCTCGATGTCGGGGTGATCGACGTCCAGGATGACCATCTTGGCGGCGCGGCGGGTGGCACCGCCCGACTTGATGGTGCCGGCGGAGGCGTCGGCGCCGCGCATGAAGGAGACCGGGCCGGAGGCGTTGCCGCCGGAGGAGAGGAGCTCCTTGGAGGAGCGGATCCGGGACAGGTTCAGACCGGCGCCGGAGCCGCCCTTGAAGATCATGCCCTCTTCCTTGTACCAGTCGAGGATCGACTCCATGGAGTCGTCGACGGACAGGATGAAGCAGGCCGAGACCTGCTGGGGCTGCGGGGTGCCCACGTTGAACCACACGGGGCTGTTGAAGCTGAAGATCTGGTGCAGGAGGGCGTACGCCAGCTCGTGCTCGAAGATCTCGGCGTCGGCGGGCGAGGCGAAGTACTTGTAGTCCTCGCCGGCCTTCCGGTACGTCTTCACGATGCGGTCGATCAGCTGCTTGAGGCTGGTCTCGCGCTGCGGGGTGCCGACGGCACCCCGGAAGTACTTGCTGGTGACGATGTTGACCGCATTCACCGACCAGAAGTCGGGGAACTCGACGCCACGCTGCTCGAAGTTGACCGAGCCGTCGCGCCAGTTGGTCATGACGACGTCACGGCGCTCCCAGCTCACCTCCTCGTACGGGTGTACGCCGGGGATGGTGTGGATGCGCTCGATACGCAGCCCCTTGGTGGCCTTGGCGCCCTTCGCGCGGGAACTCCGTGCCGGACCGCTCGCCGTCTCTGTCATGCCGCCTCCCTACGGGCAAAAACGCCCTGAAATGCCACGATGTTCCCGTGACACACTGTTCTGTTCTCACGTTGCGGGCACCCTCGGCTGCCGCCCGCAACAAGTCCTGGATCGCCGTTTGACAACCGGACCCGAGTCCCCCGCCCGGTTCCGGTCCGCCCGTCAGCCGGCGAAGTGGACGGGCGCGGGCGCCCGAGCGGTCTCGCCCGGCCCGTGATCGTCCTCCTGGCTCCCCGTTCCCGCGTCTTCGTCGTCCGCGACGGGGCCCCGCGCCGCCCGCCTGAGCTCCACGATCGCGGCCTCGAAGTCCTCGAGCGAGTCGAACGCCCGGTAGACGGAGGCGAATCGCAGGTAGGCGACGAGGTCGAGCTCCTGCAATGGGCCGAGTATGGCCAGCCCCACGTCGTGGGTGGTCAGCTCGGCACTTCCGGTGGCCCGCACCGCCTCCTCGACCCGCTGGCCGAGCTGGGCGAGTGCGTCCTCGGTGACTGGCCGTCCCTGGCACGCCTTGCGCACGCCGTTGATGACCTTGGTACGGCTGAATGGCTCGGTGACTCCGGACCGCTTGACCACCATGAGCGAGCACGTCTCCACGGTCGTGAAACGACGGGAGCAGTCAGGACACTGGCGGCGCCTGCGGATCGACGTGCCGTCATCGGTCGTACGACTGTCGACCACACGGCTGTCGGGGTGCCTGCAGAAGGGGCAGTGCATGATCTCCAACCCTCCTCACAGCAGACTCAATGGCCTCACTGGGCCACCTGGGCCCCGCGAAGCAGCCCCAAGCATAGGCGATCTCTGAGAGACCCGAGACCCGGGGGACCACAACTTGTGGGCTGCCGTAGCAATCCAACCACTAGATGTGGTGATTGGCAGATACATCGCCAGGTTGCGCGTGTCGCACACGTACCGCTACGGCGGATACGGAGATACCGTGGGCGTCGCACGGAGGTCACGTGCGACTCCGGCGCAGATGGGGACGGCAGTCCCGGTCAGCGGCGGCCGGGATGACAGACTGGGCACACGCACGAGGCCATCACCTCGGCGGTGGAGAGTACAACAATGGGACCTTTTGCCCGTCGGGTACCGCGTGAGTCATACACCCAGACATGTGATTGCGTACGGTGAACCGCGTTTTTTCACTCGAACGTGTGTTTGGCGCAACCTTTCGAAAGCAACTACCGTTGTGCAGCAGGGAGACCATCGAGAGGGGCCGACGTGACCACGACCGCAGACAGTGCCATCATCACCGCCCAGGACCGCTCCCAGGGCCGACTCGACCCGGTGCATGCCATGAACGAAGCCGTGAATCCCGAGGGACCCAAGCGCTCCCTGCCGGGCCGACCTCCAGGCATCCGGGCGGACAGCTCGGGCCTCACCGACCGGCAGCGCCGGGTGATCGAGGTCATCCGGGACTCGGTGCAGCGGCGCGGCTACCCGCCGTCGATGCGGGAGATCGGCCAGGCCGTCGGCCTGTCCAGCACGTCGTCGGTGGCACACCAGCTGATGGCACTGGAGCGCAAGGGCTTCTTGCGCCGCGACCCGCACCGCCCGCGCGCGTACGAGGTGCGCGGTTCCGACCAGGCCGTGTCCGTGCAGCCGACGGACACCGCCGGTAAGCCCGCCGCGTCATATGTCCCGCTGGTCGGCCGGATCGCCGCCGGTGGCCCGATCCTCGCCGAGGAGTCGGTCGAGGACGTCTTCCCTCTCCCCCGGCAGCTGGTCGGTGACGGCGAGCTGTTCGTGCTCAAGGTCGTCGGTGACTCCATGATCGAGGCCGCGATCTGCGACGGGGACTGGGTCACCGTCCGCCGCCAGCCGGTCGCCGAGAACGGCGACATCGTCGCCGCCATGCTCGACGGCGAGGCCACCGTCAAGCGCTTCAAGCGCGAGGACGGCCACGTGTGGCTCCTCCCCCACAACTCGGCCTACGAGCCGATCCCCGGCGACGACGCGACCATCCTGGGCAAGGTCGTCGCGGTACTGCGGCGCGTGTGACGCCTGCGGCGGGCGGCCATCTCGCCCGCCCTCCGATCGGGCCCCGGGACCCCTGCGCCGGTTCCGGGGTCCTGCACTGTCCGGGCCCCCGGCGACCGCCTCTGGGCATCGTGGGTTAGCCTGTCCCGGCGCCGGACAGGCTAACCCACGATCATTCCGCCTCCGCCTGCCGCGCCACAGCGTCGATGGCCGCCAGCGACTTCCGGACCTGGTTACGGTCCGTGGTGTACCAGAAATCGGGCAGTGACGCTTTCAGATAGCCGCCGTACCGAGCGGTGGCCAGTCGCTGATCGAGTACGGCGACCACGCCCCGGTCCCCCGACGCCCGGACCAGGCGGCCCGCACCCTGCGCCATCAGCAGCGCGGCATGGGTGGCGGCGACCGCCATGAAGCCGTTGCCGCCTGCATCCTCGACGGCCTTCTGCCGGGCGCTCATCAGCGGGTCGTCGGGGCGGGGGAACGGGATCTTGTCCATGACGACCAGCTGGCAGCTGGGGCCCGGGACGTCGACGCCCTGCCAAAGCGACAGGGTGCCGAAGAGGCAGCTCTTGGGGTCCGCCGCGAAGTTCTTGATCAGCTCGCCGAGGGTCTCCTCGCCCTGCAGGAGTATCGGGAACTCGGGGATCCGCACGCGCAGTTCCTCGGCGGCCTGCTGGGCGGCCCGCATCGAGGAGAAGAGGCCGAGGGTGCGGCCGCCGGCGGCCTGGATCAGCTCGGTCAGTTCGTCGAGCATGTCGGCGCGGTCGCCGTCCCGCGCGGGGCGTGAGAGATGCTTGGCGACGTAAAGGATGCCCTGCTTCGGGTAGTCGAAGGGGGATCCGACGTCGATGCCCTTCCACTGCGGGAGGGCATCCCCCTCGGTGCCCTCCGGGGCGAGGCCCAGGGAGGCGCCGAGGCCGTTGAAGTCCCCGCCGAGCTTGAGGGTCGCCGAGGTGAGGACGACCGAGCGGTCCGCGAAGAGCTTCTCCCTGAGCAGGCCCGAGACGGACATCGGGGCGACTCGCACCGAGGCGCCGAAGCGGTCGTGGCGTTCGTACCAGACGACGTCCCACTCGGAGCCGTTCACGATCCGCTCCGCCACGTCGTGCACGGTCTCCACGGAGGCCAGTGCCTGCTTGCGGACCGCGTCCTCGTCCTGGACCGACTTGTCGCGGGTCGTGCCGAGCGCGGAGATCACGGTGCGGGCGGCGTCCCGGAGGGCCGCCAGGGCGTAGCCGAGGTCCTCCGGGATCTCCTCCAGACGGCCGGGCAGGGCCAGCTCCATCAGCCGGTCGAAGCCCTCGGCGGCGGTCTGGAGCTGGTCGGCGGCCTTCTCGTCGACCAGCTTGGCGGCGCGCCGGACCGCGCGGTTGACCTGGCCCGGAGTGAGTTCACCGGTGGCGACGCCGGTGACCCGCGAGACGAGTTCGTGCGCCTCGTCCACGATCAGCACCTCGTGCTGCGGGAGCACCGGGGCGCCCTCGATGGCGTCGATCGCGAGCAGGGCATGGTTCGTGACGACGACCTCGGCGAGCTTCGCGCGCTCGCGGGCCGTCTCGGCGAAGCACTCAGCGCCATAGGCGCACTTGGACGCGCCGAGACACTCCCGGGAGGAGACCGAGACCTGGGCCCAGGCCTTGTCGGAGACACCCGGCGTGAGGCCGTCACGGTCACCGGTGCCGGTCTCGTCCGCCCAGTCCCGCAGCCGCAGCAGATCCTGGCCGAGCTTGCTGGTCGGCGCGGCCGCCTCGAACTGGTCGAAGAGGCCCTCCTCCTCGTCCTGCGGCACACCCTCGTGCAGCCGGTGCAGACACAGGTAGTTCGACCTGCCCTTGAGCATCGCGAACTCCGGGCGGCGGCGCAGCAGCGGGTGCAGGGCGTCAACGGTGCGCGGCAGGTCCCGCTCCACCAGCTGTCTCTGCAGGGCGAGGGTCGCCGTCGCCACGACGACCCGCTCCCCGTGGGCCAGCGCGGGTACCAGATAGCCGAGCGACTTTCCGGTGCCGGTGCCGGCCTGCACCAGCAGATGGGATCCGTCGTCGATCGCTTCGGCGACCGATTCGGCCATGGTGACCTGGCCGGGGCGCTCCGTACCGCCGACAGCTGTGACAGCAGCGTGCAGGAGTTCAGGGAGTGAGGGCTTCGTCATAGCCCGACCACCCTACGGCCCGGCACTGACAACCGGGCGGTCAAGGCGGGGACGGGGGGTGGGATCACGCCGGGTGCTCCAGGGCAGGTGGGCTGAGGAGGGGAGGGCAGGCCGGGGGCTGGGCCGCGTCCTTTTCGTCCGTGCGGGCCGGTAACCAGATTCTTCCGAATTCTTCCGAGGAGCCGGGAACTTGATCGGCGGCCGCTTCGTACTACATGTGTACCGGCCATCACTCAGCGCTACATCAGATGACGTAGGGACCGGTCTCGGATCATGAGAGCGGCCCGTTTGGCAGGCAGGTCGACCTCGGCGGCGTAGCGGAAGCCCGCGCCGAGGAAGGCGGCCACGGAGGGGGTGTTGCGAAGATCGGGCTCCGCGACGACGCGCGCACAGGCGGGGCGGTGATCGAGTACGAGATCGGCCACGGCTCTGAGCAGGGCGGACCCCAGTCCCCGCCCCCGGTCGGCGACATCGCCGATCAGGACGTGGACCCCGGTGTCGTGCGGGCGGGCCGGATAGTGGCGGGCGAGTGGGTCCAGGTCGGCCCGGTAGATCTCCCAGTAGCTCATCGGGGTGCCGTCGAGGCTGCCCAGGCACGGCACACTGCGTCCGTCTCCCGCGAGCTGGGCGCGCAGGTGGTCCTCCGTCTGCGCCCCTGAGCCGGCCAGCTGCCAGAACGCGGCCACGGCGGGGTCGTTCATCCAGCGGCTGATGATCGGCAGGTCACGTTCGACGCGGACCGGCACGAGGTGGAAGACACCGGCGGGGGTCTCGGTGGGGCCCCAGGCGGCCAGCTGATCGAGCAGGTCGAGCGTGTCGAGTGGGCCGAGCCGGTCGTGGTGGAGCGGGGTCGGTCGGTGATGACCGGGTGTGACGACTAGTTCATCGTCAAGCACGGCGGCGCGTTCATGACCGGGTGTGGCGGCTCGTTCATGGTCGAGTGCGGGGGCCTGGGCCTCGGTGGTCGGGGCGGTGCGAGTACCGTCCGGGGCGGCCGGCGCGGGCAGTCCCCCACCGCCGCTGTCGGGGCCGGGCGTCCTACCGGCGTCGGCGGGTGGCGCCCCACCGAGACCCGGGCCGGTCGCCTTCACGGCGAAGAGGGCGAGGAGTTCGGCGGGAAGGCGGAGGTCCAGGGTGTCCTCGCAGTCGCTGGTGTCCTCGGCGGGACCGGAGCGGCCGGGGTGGACGGGGTGGACCGGTACGGGGCCTGTGTCGGCACTCGCGTCGGTGGGAGGCATGGTGCGCTCCTCTCAGGAGACGAGGTGGGTCATGTTCCTCGGTCGACGGCCGGTGATGAAGTCGGCGTGGTCAGGACGGTCGGACGGTCAGGGGTGGAGGGGGTTGGTGATGGTGACGTAGATGGACTGGGTGTCGACCGGGCCGACGAGTTCGTCGAGGCCGTGCAGCCGGGTCAGCAGGTTGGCTTTGCAGCGCAGGACGGGTGAGTCGAGCAGGCGGCCGGGCAGGGAGGAGCGCAGCCGGGCGGGTCCGGAGGCCGCGTCGGTGAGGAACCGGCGGAAGGCGGCGAGCAGCAGGCGCTCATCGGCGAGCCGCTGGGAGCCGAACGCGCCGATCAGACCGAGCACGTTGTTGATGCCGAGGTAGTAGGCGAAGCGTTCGTCGGTGACCTCGTCGGAGACGAACGTCTCGCTGTGCTCACCGATGCCGGGCAGGCGGGCGTCGAGGTCTGCCCACCGGGACTCACGGAAGTAGTAGCCCTGGTTGTCGCGGTAGCGCCCGCCGGTGGGCCAGCCATCGGCGTCCAGCAGGAGCAGGGTGTTCTGCTGGTGCGCCTCCAGGGCGATACCGGCTTCGCCGTCGAGCCAGAGCACCGGGCGGACGACCTGCTCCAGGTAGCGCAGGAACCACTCGGCGCTGACGGCGCCGACGGGGCGGCCGGTGCGTTCGACGAGCCGGGCGACCACCCGGGCCAGCCGGGACCGGTACGGCCGGGGACTGCCGTTCGCCGCCGGGGCGTCGAGGGGGCGGGGTGCGACCAGCCCGGCGACGCAGGACACGTCGTCGGCGGGGGTGAACGGGTTGTGCCGGATTACCACGTCGAGTCCGGGCACGGGCCGCCCGTCCTGGCCGTCCACGGCCAGCCAGGCGGGATCGCGCACGATGTCGAAGCCGGGGTGAGCGGCCTGCCACTGCTTGGCGAGGCCGGTGCGCAGCAGGCGGTGCACCTCGACGCCTCGGTGGAGTTCCTTACGGAGATTCTCCCGGCGGGAGTTGGTGATGCGCAGGCCCAGCGACAGCTTGAGCATGGCGGGAGCGCCGGTGCGGTGAACGGTTCGTACGGAGGAGGTGGGATGCCAGGGGGCGCCGAGAGGGCCCAGGTCGCGCAGGAGTCCGGCGTCGAGAAGGGCGGCGGTCGTCTCGCGGTGGCGGATCTCGCGGGCCTGCCAGGGGTGCAGGGGCAGGGCGGCGGCATAGCCGTCGGGCAGGGGCAGGGCCGTGCCGGCCAGGCGTTCCATGAGGTGCGGCGCGGGGACGGGGCGGCCGCGCTCGGTCCAGGCCGAGTCGGTGGCGAGAAGGGAGGAGGCGACAGCCATCCAGTGCAGAGGGAAGGAGCCGCGCAACTCCGGTGAGTAGAGCCGGGCTTCGGCGTCGGTCAGGCCCTCGCGGCTCTTCGGGGTCGGGTGCAGCGGATGCCCGAGGAGGAGTGCCTGCTCGGCGGCGAGAAAACGGTCGGGGCCGTCGGCGGGGCGGGCCCGCCGGTCGGCGATGAAGGTGACCGTGCGGCGCAGGGAGTCGGCGACCCGCGCGACGAGGTCGCCGGCGTCGGGAGCGGCCTGGGTGCCGGGTGTGCCCTCGGCGACGCGGGGTTGGCCGTCGGCGCGGACGGCGCTGCCGTTGGCTTGGACGACGGCGCCCGCGGCGCGGCCGAGGCTGCCCTCGGGGCTGCCCTCAGCTCGGCCAGCGCTCCCATCAGCGGCACCGGGACTTCCCTCGGCGGTGCCCACCGCCGCACCGAGGCTGCCGTCGCCTCGGCCAGCGCTCCTACCGTCGAGACCGAAACTGCCCTCGGCGCTCCCATCTCCGGGACCGAGACTGCTCTCGGGAGTGCCCGCCGCCGGACCGACGCTACCTTCGGCTCGGCCGACCGTGCCCCCCGTTGCTCCGGCCGTCTCGCGGGTGAGAAGGGCGGCGAGGGTGACCGCGTCGACGGGTGGGGCGGTGTCGGGGGCGCCGGCCAGGCGGGGTGGGCCGAAGCGGTGCCAGCCGGTCGGGGACCAGTGGCGGACCGGGGTGATCAGGGCCGTACCGCTGGCGGGCAGCGGGATTCGGAGGGTGCCGGTGTGGGGCGCGGGGAGGTTCCTCTCGCGTGCCCAGCAGCGCAGCAGGTTCTCCACGGCGGCGCCCTGGGCGGCGGTGTGCGGGTCGGGGTGTTCCAGAAGGTCCCCGGTGTCGTCGCGGGGCAACTCGGGCTCGAAGGTGCGGCCGCGTTGCTGGGGAACCGACTCGGCCAGCGGAACGGGACGTCCCTGTGGGCCTTGGTCTCCGTGGTCGTCGGGGGTGGGGGTGGCGTTCAAGGGGGGTTCCTCGGGGGCTCGGGCGGCGCGGGGTCGGCCGTCGTGCGCGGCGAACCGGGCTGGCCGGGTGGTGAGTTGAGTGCTGGGTGTCCTGACGAGAGAGGTGTGGACGATGTGGGGTTTTACGCGTGGGCCGTCCGGGCCGCTCCGGGCGCGCTGGGCGACTGGTTCGCCTCGGCGGTACCGGGCGGTCGGCCTACTCACGGCGGTCCGGCGGGCGGGCGCCTTCCGGGCGGTCCGTTCGCCTGGTTCGTCTCGGGCGCTGTGGCCGGCCGGGGCCCGTTCCGGATGAGTGGGCTAGCCGGCCGGCTCCTTGCGGCCCTCGCGTCGACGGGGCCGGACGCCGTGGGCGGCCGGGTCGCGGGCCACCGCCGCCACGGCGTCGGCGAGGCGGTCCAGGACGGCGGCGGCCTGTTCGTCGGTGATGGTCAGCGGTGGGAGGAGTCGTACGACGCCGGCGTGGCGGCCGCCGAGTTCGACGATCAGGCCGCGTTCCAGGCAGGCGCGCTGCACGGCGGAGGCCAGTTCGGGGGCGGCGGGGTACGGCCGGGGCCGGGGCGCACCGTCCCACCCGCTGACGGCACCGACCCGCATCTCCACCGACCCACCGGAGCCCCGGACGTCGTCGTTTCCCTCCCCCGTGGCCTCCGCCCACCCCTCCTCCGGGTCCACCAGTTCCACCCCGATCATCAGTCCCCGCCCCCGCACATCGCCCACGCACGCGAACTCCTCCTGGAGCCCGCGCAGCTGGGAAAGCATTCGGGAGCCGAGCCGGCCCGCGCGCTCGGCCAGGCCGTTCTCGCGGACATGGGCGAGGGTGGCCGTGCCGGCGGCCATGGCGAGTTGGTTGCCCCGGAAGGTGCCGGCGTGGGCGCCGGGTTCCCAGACGTCGAGGTCGTCGCGGTAGACGACGACGGCAAGGGGAAGGCTGCCGCCGATGGCCTTGGACAGGACCATCACATCGGGGGTCACGCCACTGTGTTCGACGGCCCAGAGAGCACCGGTCCTGCCCACTCCGGTCTGGATCTCGTCGGCGATCAGAGGGATGGTCCGGTCGGCGGTGAGGCTGCGCATCCGGCGGAGCCAGTCGTCCGGCGCGGGGATCACCCCGCCCTCGCCCTGGACGGGTTCGAGGATCATCCCGGCAGGCAGCGGGACGCCGGACTTGGGGTCGTCGAGGACGGACTCGGTCCAGCGGGCGGCGAGTTCGGCGCCGCCTGGGCCGCCGACGCCGAACGGGCATCGGTAGTCCTGGGGATAGGGCAGCCGGGCGACGCGGACGTCGCCGGCCCCGCCGGAGGCGGCCAGCGCGCCGGTGGTCATCCCGTGATAGGCGCCGGTGAAGGCGAGGATGCCGGTGCGGCCGGTCGCGGCCCGGACGAGTTTGAAGGCGGCCTCGACGGCGTCCGTACCGGCGGGCCCGCAGAACTGGACGCGGGCGCGGTCCGCGAGGCCGGGCGGCAGGGTGCGGAACAGTTCGGTGGTGAAGGCGTCCTTGACGGGGGTCGCCAGGTCGAGGACGGAGAGCGGGGCCCCGGAGTCGAGGACCTTGCGGATCGCCTCCAGCACGACCGGGTGGTTGTGGCCGAGCGCGAGGGTGCCGGCGCCGGAGAGGCAGTCCAGGTAGCGGCGGCCGTCGGCGCCCTCGATGGTCAGGCCGCGGGCCCGCACCGGCACGATGGGGAGGGCCCGCGCATAAGTCCGCGCCCGCGACTCGCGCGCCGACTGGCGTCTCAGGATCCCTTCGTGCACCGCGAGCGCTCCCCCGAACGTCCCCCCGGTCACCGACTCCGTCACGGCCACGGCTCGCTGTCCTCCCCGCTGTCCAGAGGCGAGTTGATCGGCGGGCACCGGGCACAGGCAGCGGGACCCCCACCGCTACCAACCCCGGACCGTCCACCGGGTTACGGGTCACTTCAAGATCCTTGCCGCGGCGTTGCCTCGCTCCCCGCAGGCGGCGGCTGACCCGTCGTCGTGATTGCTCGCGCAGCTCCCCCGCCGCCTGGGGGGCGCGAAAAGGCCCGCCCCCTCAAAAGGGGGCGGGCCTTCCGGTTGAGCCGGTCAGGCAGCGGGAGCCGGAACGTACGGCGCGAGTTCCGCCGCCAGTTCCTCGTGGACCCGGACCTTGAGCAGGGTGCCCTCCGCCGTGTGCTCCTCCGACAGCACCTCGCCCTCGTTGTGCGCGCGGGCGACCAGCTGGCCGTGGGTGTACGGGACGAGGGCCTCGATCTCGACCGACGGGCGGGGCAGCTCGTTGTCGATCAGGGCGATCAGCTCCTGGATGCCCCGGCCGGTGCGGGCCGAGACCGCGAGGGAGCGCTTCTCGTTGCGCAGCAGGCGCTGCAGGACCAGCGGGTCCGCCGCGTCCGCCTTGTTGATCACCACGATCTCGGGTACGTCGGTGGCACCGACGTCCCTGATCACCTCGCGCACCGCGGCCAGCTGCTCCTCCGGGGTCGGGTGCGAGCCGTCGACCACATGCAGGATCAGGTCGGCGTCGCCGACCTCCTCCATGGTGGAGCGGAACGCCTCGACCAGGTGGTGCGGCAGGTGCCGGACAAAACCGACGGTGTCCGTCAGCGTGTACAGGCGGCCGCTCGGGGTCTCCGCGCGGCGGACGGTCGGGTCCAGGGTCGCGAACAGGGCGTTCTCGACCAGGACGCCGGCGCCGGTGAGGCGGTTGAGCAGGGAGGACTTGCCGGCGTTGGTGTAGCCCGCGATGGCGACGGACGGCACCTTGTTGCGGCGGCGTTCCTGGCGCTTGATCTCGCGGCCGGTCTTCATCTCCGCGATCTCCCGGCGCATCTTCGCCATCTTCTCGCGGATCCGCCGCCGGTCCGTCTCGATCTTGGTCTCACCGGGACCACGTGTGGCCAGGCCACCGCGACCGCCACCCATCTGCCGGGACAGGGACTGACCCCAGCCTCGCAGTCGCGGCAGCATGTACTGCATCTGCGCGAGCGCGACCTGCGCCTTGCCCTCTCGGGACTTGGCGTGCTGGGCGAAGATGTCCAGGATCAGGGCGGTCCGGTCGATGACCTTGACCTTGACGACGTCCTCCAGCTGGATCAGCTGGCCCGGGCTCAGCTCACCGTCGCAAATGACGGTGTCCGCGCCCGTTTCGAGGACGATGTCGCGCAGCTCCAGGGCCTTGCCGGAGCCGATGTAGGTTGCCGCGTCGGGCTTGTCGCGGCGCTGGATGACACCGTCGAGCACCAGCGCGCCCGCCGTCTCGGCGAGGGCGGCCAGCTCCGCGAGGGAGTTGTCCGCGTCCTGCGCGGTGCCCGTGGTCCACACCCCGACCAGCACGACCCGCTCCAATCGGAGCTGTCGGTACTCGACCTCGGTGACATCCTCGAGCTCGGTGGAGAGGCCGGCGACGCGGCGCAGGGCCGCGCGCTCGGAGCGGTCGAACTGGTCGCCGTCCCACTCTCCGTCGATCTCGTGGCTCCAGGCGACGTCCTCTTCCATCAGGGCATCGGCCCGAAGACCGTCGGGGTAGTCCTGCGCGAGGCGCCTGGTGTCCTGGGAAGGGGAAGAAGAGGAGGTCATTGGGTCCTTACGTCGTTGGGATTGCCTAAATAGGCGTTCACTTGCTCAACGTACGAGTACCCCGGGACATTCCCCGACCCGTACCGCGCCGAACCCCTTGATGGTCGCACGGTAAGCCCGGTCCCGGCACGGTGTTATTCCCGGGGCCGCCCGGCCGTCACCTTCTTGGCATGCTTGGCCGGGGCCGGGACCTGCTTCCAGTCCGGGTGGCCGGGCATCGGCGGGGTCTTCTCGCCGTACAGCCAGGCGTTGAAGAAGCCGGTGAGGTCGCGGTTGGCGATCGCGGAGGCCAGCTGGACGAAGTCGGCGGTGGTGGCGGTGGCGTCCTGGTGGCGCTGCACCCAGATCCGCTCCAGGCGCTCGAAGGCGGGCTTGCCGATCTCCTGGCGCAGGGCGTAGAGGGCGAGGGCGGCGCCGTCGTAGATGTTGGGACGGAAGATGCTGATCTTCTGGCCGGGCTCGGGGGGCTTGGGCAGGGCGGGCGGCCCGCCGGCGGCGCGCCAGCGGTCCGAGGCGCCGTAGGCGGCCTTCATCCGGTCGATCATGGGCTTGTGGCCCTTCTCCTCCCCGTACAGCGCCTCGTACCAGGTGGCGTGCCCCTCGTTCAGCCACACGTCCGACCAGACGCGCGGGCTGACGCTGTCGCCGAACCACTGGTGGGACAGCTCGTGCACCATGATCGACTCGAGGTACCACTTGGGATACGCGGGTTCGGTGAACAGGTTCTTCTCGAAGAGGGAGAGGGTCTGGGTCTCCAGCTCGAAGCCGGTGGACGCCTGTGCCATGAGCACGCCGTACGTCTCGAAGGGGTACGTCCCGACCTTGCTCTCCAGCCAGGCGATCTGGTCTGGGGTCTTGGCCAGCCAGGGTTCGAGTTTCTTGGCGTCGGCGCTCGGGACGACGTCCCGGACGGGCAGGCCGTGCGGGCCGGTGCGGTG
Source organism: Streptomyces sp. NPDC005866 (assembly GCF_040629895.1). Classification (NCBI taxonomy): domain Bacteria; kingdom Bacillati; phylum Actinomycetota; class Actinomycetes; order Kitasatosporales; family Streptomycetaceae; genus Streptomyces; species Streptomyces sp. NPDC005866. The sequence goes on along the minus strand of NZ_JBEXWP010000009.1, from coordinate 59,706 downwards.
GAGTACGGCGGAGCGGCCGATGGAGACCTGCGCGAGCTCGGTGGCCATGGGGTGCTGGGTGCGGTATGTCCAGGTGGTCTGGGGGCCGATCCGGGCGGACTCGGTGGGCAGCCCATTGGCGACGACCGTGTAGCCGTTCGGGGCGCTGATGCGGAAGGTGAACATCGCCTTGTCGGACGGGTGGTCGTTGCACGGAAAGACCAGGTGGGCTGCGTCGGCCTGGTTGGCCATGGCGAGCCCGTCGGCGGTGCGCACCCAGCCGCCGTCCTGGCCCTTGGCGGCCACCGGGTCACTGGTGTGCTTCACGGTGATCCGCGTCCAGCTGCCCTGCCGCAGCGGCTTGTCCGGTGTGACGACCAGGTCCTCACCGGCGCTGTCGAAGGCGGCGGACCGGCCGTCCACCTCGACGGACTCGACCTTGCCGTGCGCGAAGTCCAGGTTGACCCGGTCCAGGTCGGCGGTGGTCCAGGCGTCGATGGTGGTGACGGCCTGGAGCGGCGTGTCGTTGCTGCCGGGATAGGTGAGGGAGAGGTCGTACGACACCACGTCGTACCCCGGGTTGCCGAGGTACGGGAAGATCCGGTCACCGAGGCCCAGCGGGACCGGCGGGGCGCTCGCGCCGAGCAGGGCGACGGAGACGGCGGACGCGAGGAGGGCGGCATGCCGGCGCCGCGGCCGGCGGGTGCGGAGGGTGAGCGACATGGACCACCGCTACCAGCGCACTCCCGGCTCATGACGACGACGCGCGCCTGATCCACTCGAACGAGTCGACGCGATGGGGACCCCCGGGCGAGCGAGGCCGGGCGTCGGGGAGGCGGCGACTGACGGCAACGCCGCTTGGGGTACCCCCCTGTGGCTGGGGCGTGCCGGACCACGCGTCTGGGAGTGATCCGAAAGACGGGCCCTGACTCACTGGTGTTGCGCTCGGTCGACGTCGTACACCCCGGCCACGTTGCGCATCGCGCGCATCAGGGCGGGCAGGTGGGCCGCGTCGGGGAGCTCGACGGTGTAGGTGTGGCGGACGCGCTGCTGGCTGGGCGGTTCCACGGTCGCCGAGACGATCTCGGCGCCCTCCTGGGCCATCGCCTCGGTGAGGTCGGCGAGCAGATGGGGGCGGCCGAACGATTCGGCGACCAGGGTGACCCGGCAGGCGGTGCTGTCGCCCCAGCTCACGGCGACCTCCGGGCGTCCGGTGCCCTTCATGTGCGCCACCGAGGCGCACGCCACGCGGTGCACGGTGACCACTCCCCCGCGCACGGCGAAGCCGGTGACCTCGTCGGGCGGTACGGGGGTACAGCAGCCGGCCAGCCGTACGGTCGCGTCGGGCCGGTCGACGACCACGGCGCTTGCGGTACGGGGGATGGGGGCCTGGGCTTCGGGGATGGGGCGCGCGGGCACGGCCGCGGGGGCGTGGAGCTCTTCGGCGCTGTCCGGATGGGTGGCGAGCCAGCGCTGGATGGCGATGCGGGCGGCGGGCGTGTGGGCGTGCTCCAGCCACTCCCGGGAGGGTTCGGAGGCCGGGTCCTGGCCCATCAGCAGCTGGACGGTGTCACCGTCCGTGAGGACGGTGCTGAGGGTGGCGAGGCGGCCGTTGACCCGGGCGCCGATGCAGGCGTGCGCGTCCTCGCCGTACTGGGCGTAGGCGGCGTCGACGCAGGTGGCGCCCTCGGGGAGGCCTAGGGTGCCGCCGTCGGGGCGGAAGACGGTGATCTCGCGGTCCTGGGCGAGGTCCTCACGGAGGGTGGACCAGAAGGTGTCGGTGTCGGGCGCGGCCTTCTGCCAGTCGAGGAGGCGGGAGAGCCAGCCGGGGCGGGTCGGGTCGGCGCGCTCGCCGTCGGCGGGGGCGTCGGAGGCGGGCGCGTCGGCGTCCGGGGCGTAGGGGTTGCCCAGGGCGACGACGCCGGCCTCGGCGACCTTGTGCATCTGGTGGGTGCGGATGAGGACTTCGGCGACCTGCCCGTCGGCGCGGGCGACCGCCGTGTGGAGCGACTGGTAGAGGTTGAACTTCGGTACGGCGATGAAGTCCTTGAACTCCGAGACGACCGGGGTCATACAGGTGTGCAGTTCGCCGAGGACGGCGTAACAGTCCGCGTCCTCGTTGACCAGCACCAGCAGCCGGCCGAAGTCGGCGCCGCGCAGTTCGCCGCGTTTGCGGCTGACGCGGTGGACGGAGACGAAGTGCCGGGGCCGGATGAGGACTTCGGCGGGGATGTCGGCCTCGCGCAGTACCCCGCGCACCTCGTCGGAGATCTCGGCGAGGGGGTCGTCCGCGCGGGCCGCGTTCTCGGCGATCAACTCCCGTGTGTGCTCGTACTCCTCGGGGTGCAGGATCGCGAAGACCAGGTCCTCCAACTCGGTCTTCAGCGCCTGCACGCCGAGCCGTTCGGCGAGCGGGATGAGGACGTCGCGGGTGACATTGGCGATGCGTTCCTGTTTCTCGGGGCGCATCACGCCGAGGGTGCGCATGTTGTGGAGCCGGTCGGCGAGCTTGATAGACATCACGCGGACGTCGCTGCCGGTGGCGACGAGCATCTTCCGGAACGTCTCGGGTTCGGCGGCGGCCCCGTAGTCGACCTTCTCGAGTTTCGTCACCCCGTCGACCAGATAACGGACCTCCTCGCCGAACTGTTCCCGCACCTGGTCGAGGGTCACATCGGTGTCCTCGACGGTGTCGTGGAGCAGAGAAGCCGTCAGGGTCGTGGTCTCGGCGCCGAGTTCGGCGAGGATCAGGGTGACCGCGAGGGGGTGGGTGATGTACGGCTCGCCGCTCTTGCGCATCTGACCGCGGTGCGAGGACTCGGCCAGCACGTACGCGCGGCGCAGGGGTTCGAGGTCGGCGTCGGGGTAGTGGGCGCGGTGCGCCTCGACGACATGGCCGATGGCGTCCGGGAGTTTGCCGCGGGCGGCGTTGCCGAGCAGCGCGGCCCGGCCGAGCCGGCGCAGGTCGATCCGGGCGCGGGCCTTCCTGCGGGCCGCTGTGGGCGCTACAGGTCCGGGCGTCGCAGGGTTCGTGGCCTCCGCACTCATGGGCACCTCCGGCTCGTCGACCGGCGGACGGGGTCCCAGGGCATAAACGGCTCAGGGAATGGTGAGATTCCCCCGTCCGCGCCGGTGCTTGATGCTATCGAGCCCAACACGCCCGACTGACCGCCTCTCGCCCAGCGTGAAACGGATCACCCATTCGAGCGACGATTTGGAGGTTTACGATTTTGCGCCACCTGTTCGGGGGGTGGCCGCCGTTTCTCGCCACGGGGAGTAACACAAGCCGTGGTTCCGGGTGTTGTACGACGTCCCGGACCACGGTTCGTGACGTTCGGCCCGCTCAGCGGGCGGCGTTTTCCAGCCATGCGGCGTCGATCTCGCCTTCGGCCACGATCACCGCGGGGCCGGTCATCTCGATCTCGCCGTCGGGTCGTTCGGTGATGACGAGCCGTCCGCCGGGCACGTCCACGGTGTACGTCGCCGGGGTGCCGGTGACGGCGGGGTCGGCGCCGTCACGGCGTGCGGTGGCCACGGCGACCGCGCAGGCGCCGGTTCCGCAGGAGCGGGTCTCGCCGGAGCCGCGCTCGTGCACGCGCATCGCGACGTGGCGGGGGCCGCGGTCGACGACGAACTCGACGTTGACCCCTTCGGGGTAGGCCGACGGCGGGCTGAAGGGGGGCGAGCTGTAGAGGTCGCCGGCGTCGGCGAGGTCCTCGACGAAGGCGACGGCGTGCGGGTTGCCCATGTTCACGTTCCGCGCGGGCCAGGTGCGGTCGCCGACGCTCACGGTGACATCGCTCTCGGGGAGGCGGGCGCGACCCATGCCGACGGTGACGTCACCGTCCTTGGCGAGGTGGACGCTCTTCACGCCGCCACGCGTGGCGATGGCGAGGTCGCCCCCCGTGACGTGACCGGCGTGCTGGAGATAGCGGGCGAAGACACGGACGCCGTTGCCGCACATCTCGGCGATCGAGCCGTCGCCGTTGCGGTAGTCCATGAACCACTCCGCGTCGGCGGCCATCCCCTTGGCCTCGGGGTGCGCGGCGGACCGGACGACGCGCAGCACGCCGTCGGCGCCTAGGCCGGCGCGGCGGTCGCAGAGGGCGGCTACGGCGGCGGGGGTGAGGTCCAGGGCGTTCTCGGGGTCCGGGACGATCACGAAGTCGTTCTCGGTGCCGTGGCCCTTGAGGAAGGGGATGCGCATTCTTCGATCGTAGAGGAAGAGGGTGCGGTGCTCTTGGCCGCGGGCCGGGGGGGGCTGGGCGCGCGCCCACGCGGCGGAGCCGGACATCGATGACGCGGCGGAGCCGCGTACAGATCACACGACTGAGCCACATGTCGGTACGGCCCCGCGCCCGCTGTGGGACGCGCCACCCCGGGGCGTCTCTCAGCGGAGTCGGGCCACTCGCCAGACGGCCAGGACGACCACGATCGCCACCAGGACCACGTAGCCGATCACCACGCGCCAGTCGGGCCTGCGGCCCGAGCCCTTCGGCGGGAGGCCCGGCCACGTGTAACCGACCCGGCGAGCCGCCATCATTCCCCAGCCCGCCGCGCAGGAGCAGATCAGCAGGCCCAGCATGGCGATCACCGCGCCGCTGTCGCCGAAGACGAAAGCCAGGGGGAAGGCGAACATCAGGGAGCCCACCGCGGCCAGCCCCACGATGGGGGCCAGCTGCCACAGGCGCAGACGGCGCTGCGGGCGGAGCTCGACCTCGACCTCGGGGCCGCTGGTGAACATCTCCTCCGGCTCGGGGCCGTCGGCGGTCACGCCGCCACCCACCGTGTCGTCCGGACCGTCCGGCGTCAGTCGGTCCTCGCCCTCTTCCGGATCACCCGGTTCCAGAGCGACGTGCTCGGTGTCTCGTGCGGTGTCGCGAGGGCCGGCCTCCATCGCCACGCGCCCTCCCAACTAGGACTCCACTTGCGATCGAAGCTCGATGATGGCACGGCGCCGGAGGCCTCGATGACCGGTGGCGCATCCCGATGCCATGACGTGATCAGGCTGTGACCGGTCGTTCGAGCAACGCCAGGGCCAGCTGCGGAAGTTCCTCTCGGTCCGCCGCGGCCCCACTCAACCAGTGCACCCGGGGGTCGCGCCTGAACCATGAATCCTGGCGGCGCGCGAAGCGCTTGGTGGCACGGACGGTCTCCGCCCGCGCTTCCGCTTCCGTGCACTCCCCGGCGAGCGCCGTGAGGACCTGCTGGTAGCCGAGCGCACGCGACGCCGTACGGCCCTCGCGCAGCCCGTGCGCCTCCAGTGCGCGCACCTCCTCCACGAGCCCGGCCTCCCACATCCGGTCGACGCGCAGCGCGATGCGCTCGTCGAGCTCGGGGCGGGCCACGTCGACGCCGATCTGGACGGTGTCGTAGACCGAGTCATGGCCCGGGAGGTTGGCGGTGAAGGGCTGGCCGGTGATCTCGATCACCTCCAGGGCCCTGACGATACGGCGTCCGTTGCCGGGCAGGATGGCGCGTCCGGCCTCGGGGTCGGCGGCGCACAGCCGGGCGTGCAGGGCGCCTGAGCCGCGCAGCGCGAGTTCCCCCTCCAGGCGGGCCCTGACCTCGGGGTCGGTGCCGGGGAACTCCAGGTTGTCGACGGCACCGCGGATGTAGAGCCCGGAGCCGCCGACCAGGATCGGCCAGCGGCCCTCGGCAAGCAGGGCGTCGATACGGGCGCGGGCGAGTCGCTGGTACTCGGCGACGGAGGCCGTGACGGTCACGTCCCAGATGTCGAGCAGGTGGTGCGGGACGCCGGCGCGCTCCTCGGGCGTCAGCTTGGCGGTGCCGATGTCCATCCCCCGGTACAGCTGCATGGAGTCGGCGTTGACGACCTCACCGCCGAGCCGCTGGGCCAGGAAGACGCCGAGGTCGGACTTACCGGCCGCGGTGGGGCCTACGACGGCGATGACACGGGGGGCGGGGGGTTCGCTGCTCACCGCACCAGTCTCGCAAACCTCGGAGGCGGGTCTCGAACGAGTTACGTGACAGTCCGTGTCCGGCTTCGTTGCCCGTTGCGAGGTTCCCGCCGCCGACGAGAGGCGGTGACCGGGGTGGCGCAAACGGACGCACCGGGTCACGCGGGATTTCGCTCACACGAGTAACGTATGGAGTGGACATGGGCGTTTTGGCACGATTCCTCGGGAAGAAGTCGAAGGCGACGGAGGAGCCGGGCACCGAGGCACCGGCCGGTTCCGAGCCGGACGGGTCGGAAGCGGAGAACGCCGCGGAGGAGGCGGCCGGGGCGACGGCGGCGAAGGGACCGGGCGAGGACGACGGCGGGAGCGCGGAGGCGCGGACGGAACCGGAACCCCTCGCGGTCGCCGGCAACGAGAGCACCGAGATCCCCAAGCAGCAGTCCGCCAAGGAGGCCGCCGACAACGAGGCAGGCGAAGGCGCCCGCACATAGCGGCCCGTGAGGGAAGCCATAGGGAAGGTAGCCATGGGTCTTTTGGACAATTTGAGGGCCAAGCTCGCCCCGGCCAAGGACCGGGTCTCTGACCTCGCGCACCAGCACGAGGACAAGATCGACAAGCTCCAGCACGGCATCGACAAGGCCGCGCGGGTCGTCGACGAGAAGACCAAGGGCAAGTACAGCGACAAGATCCAGACGGGTACGGGCAGGGCCAAGGACGCCATGGACCGGTTTGTGCACCCGGACGCGACGGGCGGTACCGCGTCGACCGACCCCGCCACCCCGACCCGCCCGGAGGGCCCGCCGCCGGCTTCCTGAGCCGGGCGGACCACGAAGATCGGCGGACGGCCGAGAGTCACCCGACTCCCGGAGGTCCGCCGTTTCGCGACACGGTCAGGACCAGGTCGCCACGAGGTAGCAGACGCCGTACGGCGCCTCGTCGTAGAGCAGCGCCCCGTCGAGGCCCGCGTCCTCGGCCGCGCCGGCCAGGACCTGCCAGGGAGCCCGGCCGGCGGCTTTGAGCTGGTACGCCAGCTCGGCGTTGAGGGCCTTGATCGCCGCGATGTCGGCCGTGCCGAGCGCGCGGGCAGCCTCGGCGTCGAAGGGGGCCGCCCGCTCGTCGAGGTAGCCCGGCGCCTTGAGGGTGCGGCAGGCACTGGCGTCGCCCATGACCAGCATCGCCACCCGCGGGGCCCGGCCGGCGATCTCCCGGCCGGTCCGGACGCACCGCTCGGCCTCCAGGGGCTCGCCCACGCCGAGCCCCTCGATCGGCGCGTCGGCCCAGCCGGTGCGCTCCAGCAGCCAGGCGCCGACGGCGAGCGAGGCCGGCAGCTCCCGCTCACCGGCCTCGCCGCCTCCCAGCCGTACGTCGACGTCGACGCCGAAGCCGCGGAAGGAGCCCCGGCTGCCCTGCGGGAACACGCCCCGCTCGGGCTTCTCGGCGGGCCCGACCACCACCAGCAGGTCGGGCCGCGCGGCGGCGAGCACGCCCAGCGCGTCGGCACACGCGGCACGGGCCGCGTCCAGCTCGGGGGCCGCGCCCGCGGCGACCTCGGGGACGAGGACCGGCGGGCAGGGGCAGACTGCTGCGGCGACAAGCACGACCGGCAGCCTACTGCCGGTACTCGGCCGCCGAATCGGTACTCCACGCCAGTTCCGCCAGGCGGTAGAGCACGCGGTGCGTGGACATCATGCCTTCGATGTGCACGTAGTACGCGTCCCCGTCCCCCATCCGGTACACGTCACGGCGCTGCTGGCGCAGGCCCATGCGCGGACGGTGGGTACAGGCGAACTCATACAGAGTGGCCCGGGCCTGTTCCGGGGTGGCCTCGAAGCGAGCGGCCTCCTCGACCTTGTACTGGTCCCCGTAGCCGAACTGCACGACAACCACCCAGCGCGCCATGCTCCGTCCCCCGGCTCCTGATCGACCTGAGGAGTATGGCCTGCGCTCAGTGCGCCGCGCAGCCCCCCGTCGCCACCGGCAGCGGCTCCGGCACCCCGATCTTCGGCAGCCCCAGCAGCACGCCCGCCGGCTTGGCCGCCTCGGCGGCGTTGCGCTTCTCCCAGGCGTCACCCGCGCGGGTCCGGCGTACGTCGAGTACGGCGCCCTCGGCGAGGAGGTGGTGCGGAGCGGCGTATGTGATCTCGACCGTGACGACGTCGCCGGGGCGGACCTCCTGGTCGGGCTTGGTGAAGTGGACCAGGCGGTTGTCGGGGGCACGGCCGGAGAGGCGGTGGGTGGCGCCGTCCTTGCGGCCCTCGCCCTCGGCGACCATCAGCTCCAGGGTGCGGCCGATCTGCTTCTTGTTCTCGTCCCAGGAGATCTCCTCCTGGAGGGCGACGAGACGCTCGTAACGCGCCTGGACGACCTCCTTGGGGATCTGGTTGTCCATGGTGGCGGCCGGGGTGCCGGGCCGCTTGGAGTACTGGAAGGTGAAGGCCTGGGTGAAGCGGGCCTCGCGGACCACCTGCAGGGTCTGCTCGAAGTCCTCCCCCGTCTCGCCCGGGAAGCCCACGATGATGTCGGTGGTGATCGCTGCGTGCGGGATGGCGGCGCGCACCTTTTCAATGATCCCGAGGTAGCGGTCCTGCCGGTACGAGCGGCGCATCGCCTTCAGGACGGTGTCCGAGCCGGACTGGAGCGGCATGTGGAGCTGGGGCATGACGTTCGGGGTGTCCGCCATGGCCGCGATCACGTCGTCCGTGAAGTCGCGGGGGTGCGGGGACGTGAACCGCACCCGCTCCAGACCCTCGATGTTCCCGCAGGCGCGCAGCAGCTTGCTGAAGGCCTCGCGGTCGCCGATGTCGGAGCCGTACGCGTTGACGTTCTGCCCGAGCAGCGTGATCTCGGAGACGCCCTCGCCGACCAGGGCCTCGATCTCGGCGAGGATGTCGCCGGTGCGGCGGTCCTTCTCCTTGCCGCGCAGGGCCGGGACGATGCAGAAGGTGCAGGTGTTGTTGCAGCCGACGGAGATCGACACCCAGGCCGCGTACGCGCTCTCGCGCCGGGTCGGCAGCGTGGAGGGGAACGCCTCCAGCGACTCGGCGATCTCGACCTGCGCCTCTTCCTGGACCCGGGCGCGCTCCAGCAGGACCGGCAGCTTGCCGATGTTGTGCGTGCCGAAGACGACGTCGACCCAGGGGGCCTTCTTCACGATGGTGTCGCGGTCCTTCTGGGCGAGGCAGCCGCCGACCGCGATCTGCATCCCGGGGCGCTTCGTCTTCATCGGGGCGAGGCGGCCGAGGTTGCCGTAGAGGCGGTTGTCGGCGTTCTCCCGGACGGCGCAGGTGTTGAAGACGACGACGTCGGCGTCGCCGTCGGAGCCCTCGGGGGCGCGTACGTAGCCCGCCTCCTCCAGCAGCCCGGACAATCGCTCGGAGTCATGGACGTTCATCTGGCACCCGTAGGTGCGGATTTCATAGGTTTTAGATGAACGAATGTCCACTGCCGGGCTCCGGTCGCTGCTGCTGGTCATGGGTCAAGGGTAGGCGTTGTGCTTGGCGCCCTGTCCCCACACGTCCGGAGCCCGGCCTCGCCGAGGGTGCGGGCGACTGCTTCGTCAGCTTCGTCCCACGCATGGGGCGGTCGGGCCAGGCGGTGTGGTCGCCGCCGCCGATCACGCGAACACGGTGACGCTGCTTCGCCTCCTGACGTGGCCGGTCCGGCAGAGGGGCGGGCGATGCCCGTGGACGGCGTGCGGGGACCGAGGCGCGTAAAGGCCGCCGTGTGCGTGTTTCTGCCGTGGCCCGAGGGGCGGGCGGCGATCCGTGCGGGCGTAGGCCGGCGCCGCCCTCGCCGGGCTCAGAGCCGTGGCGGGCCGGCCGCGGTGATGGCCGAGGCCACGTCGTCGTTGGCGTGGCCGGACGCGATCGCTTCGTCCCAGCGCTTCAGCAGAGCTTCGGTGAGAGGCAGTTCGATCCCCCGGTGGTCGGCGGCCGCCAGGGCGAGGGCCGCGTCCTTGCCCGCGTGGTGCAGCGGGAAGCCCGGCGCGAAGTCGCGCTCGACCATGGCACGCCCCTTGGCCGTCGCGTAGGCGGATCCCAGCGGGCTCTCGTCGAGGGTGCCGAGCACCAGAACCGGATCCAGCCCCAGCGCGTTGATCAGGCTGACGGTCTCGGCCATGCCTTCCACCAGAACGGCGAGCCAGTTGTTCAGCACGAGCTTGAAGCGGCTGCCGTCGCCGAGGCGGTCCAGCCACAGCGTCCGGTGGCCCAGCGCGTCGAACAACGGCTGTACGCGGGGGCGCAGTGCCGGATTCCCGGAGGCGAGGACGAGCAGCTCGCCCCGTTCCGCGGGCTCGGAACTCCCGGAGACGGGGGCGTCGACGAACGCGGCGGTCCCCTCGGCCAGTTCCGCCAGGCGCCGAGTGGCGTGGACGCCGATCGTGCTCATCTGGATCCAGACCGCGTCCGGACCGAGCGCGGTCAGGGCGCCGTCGGCACCGGTCATCGCGCTCTCCACGGCGGCGCCGTCGGTGAGCATGGTGATCAGGAACTCGGCCTCCGCGGCCGCCCCGGCCGGGGTGCCGGCGACCCGCGCACCCCGGCCGGCGAGTGCCTCGGCCTTCTGCCGGGTCCGGTTCCACACCGTCACGTCGAACCCGGCGCGCAGCAGACTGCGCGCGATGGGGGCGCCCATCACACCCGTGCCGAGAACGGCGACCCGGGCCCTTTCTGTCCTTGTCCGTTCGGTCATCACACACTCTCCGGAGGAGGTCCGGCGACCGGGGTGGCCGCCATGTTCGGGTCGATGTCCTTGAGATCCGTGGTGCGCATGAATGTCCTCCGTGCGTGATGAGTCATTCGGCTGTGCTGTTGACCGGGAGCGGCGGCCGAGGTCAGCTGACTCTGGCGCCGATCACATGCCCGATTCCGAAGACGGCCCCGGCGGCGAGGGCGCCCACGAAGAGCTGCCGGGCGCCGGAGCGCAGCGCGGCCCGGCCGTTGAGCAGGCCGATCACACCGCCCACGGTGAACAGGGCGCTGCCCGCCAGGGCGACGGCGAGGAACAGCGCGGCCGTTCCCGAGAGGAAGAGGAAGGGCAGTACGGCGGCCAGGGCGCCGACGGCGAACGAGGCGAGGCTGGAGAGCGCCGCCGACCACGGCGAACCCAACTCGTCCGGGTCCAGCCCGAGTTCCTCGCGGACCATGGTGTTCAGGGCCGTGTCGTGGTCCCGCATGATGGTCGACGCGACATGCCGGGCGTCGTCCGCGTCCAGTCCCTTGTCCCGGTAGAGCTGGGCGAGTGCCTCCTCCTGCCCGCCCGGGTCCGCGCGCAGCTGGTCGGCCGCGACCGCTATCTCCCGCTCGTAGGCCTCGCGTTGGCTGCGCATGGAGATGTACTCGCCGGCCGCCATGGAGAACGCTCCGGCAAGCAGTCCCGCGACTCCGGCGAACAGCACCGCCGTGCCCGAGACGCCGGATCCGGCGAAGCCCATCACAAGCGCCGTGTTGGAGACCAGGCCGTCGTTGACGCCGAACACGGAGGCACGCAGGGCACCCGAGCGGTCGCCGCGCCGCGATCGCTCGCCACGCTCGGCGGGCTTCCCGGTCTCAGCTTTCACCGTGCGCGCGCGAGCGGCGTACGGCCCGTACGGCCGTTCGGATGACGTCAGCGACATCACAGCACTCCGATCCTCGATGGTGGTTTCCGTATGTACCAACGTGCGGAAAGTGCCGCTGTTTCCCGCTTGGGGTAGATAGTCGAAGATAAGTGTTATCACCATAAAAGATAGAATTCATAAGGATTAGGTAAGCGTGTGACTCCGTCGGCAGGCGTGATGGCATGGGCGGCATGGAGTTGCGGGAACTGCGGGCGTTCGTGGCGGTGGTGGAGGAGGGCGGGATGTCCGCTGCCGCGCGGCGTCTGCATGTGAGCCAGCCCGCGCTGTCCCGGACGATCATGGGGCTGGAGCGGCAGTTGGGCGTGCGGCTGCTGGTGCGCGGGCGCAGCGGGGTGCGCGCCACCGAGGCGGGGACGGCGCTGGTCGGCGAGCCGCCGACACCACTGGCCCCCGACGACACACCCGGCCCGCCGGGACACACCTCGACCGCCGGCGGACACGCCCGGCCCCCCGACAGGCACAGCTGGCCCCCGACGACACGCCTCGCCCGCCGGGACACGGCAGGCCCGCCCACGGACACACCCAGCCCGCCGGGACGGCTGGCGCACCGGCGGACATGGCTTGGGCGTCGGCGGGGATGCGCCCGCGCCCCGTGCGTCAGACGGCCGTGCGGCCGCCGTCGACCGGCAGGATCGCGCCTTGCACGAAGCTCGCCGCGTCGCTCGCCAGCTAGGCGATCGCCTCGGCGATCTCCCGGGCCTCGCCGGGCCGGCCGGCGGGCGCCTGGGCGGCCGGGGCGTGCAGGTCGTCGCCCATGGCGGCCGTGCCCTCGGTGCGGGTCGGGCCGGGCTCGACGGCGTTGACCCGCACGCCCCGCGGGCCGAACTCGGCGGCCCAGGACTTGGTCAGCAGGTTGACCGCCGCCTTGCTCGACCCGTACAGCGCCATGCCCACGACGCCGTACTCGGCGACCATCGTGCTGACGTTGACGATCGCGCCCTGCCCGCGCTCGGCCATGGCCGGTGCGAGCTCGGCGACCAGGTAGAACGGCGCCTTCACGTTCAGGTCGTAGACGGCGTCCACATCGCTGGACGGTGTCTCGGCCGTCGCGCCGAACGGAAAGATGCCGGCGCTGTTGACGAGGATGTCCACGCGGCCGCCGCCCAGCTCGGTGGCCCGCCTGGCCAGCTGCCGTACCGCGTCGGCGTCGCGCAGCTCGGCCGCCAGGAAGTCGGCCTGCCACCGCGGTCCCGAACAGCCGCGACCACCTTCTCGCCGCGCTCCGCGTCCCGTCCCGCGACCAGCACATGGGCGCCCCGTTCGGCGAGCAGAGTCGCGGTCGCGGCGCCGATACCGCTGGTCGCCCCGGTCAGCAGGGCCACGCGTCCGGTCAGATCAACAGATCCCATGAGATGTCCTCAGGTGTGAAAAGTAGGGAGCGAACCGGTCGTCCCGTCGCCTCGTCCGTGAGGTGACGGGAGTCCACAAGCGCCGGCGCCCGCCGCGGATTCCGGTCCGCCGCCCGGCCCCCGGCCCTGGTCAGGTGCGTGAGCGGCTGGCAGGATCGCGCGCATGTCCAAGGTGTTCCCCCGTATCGGCAGGCGCCGCGCGCTCCAGGGCTCGGCCGCCGGCTTCCTCGCGTTCGGCCTGCTGCTGTGGTGGCTGATGCCGCTGGGTGAGAAGCCGCCGACCGGGACGATCACCTTCAGCACGGGGACGCTGCGCGGGGTCTACCAGGAGTACGGCGAGCGGCTGCGCACCGAGTTGGGCAAGGACATGCCGGGCCTGGAGGTGAAACTGGTCCAGAGCGCGGGGTCGTACGAGAACGTGCGGCGGGTGGCGACCGGCCAGGCCGACTTCACCATCGCTGCGGCCGACGCGGTGGAGACGTACGAACTGAACGACGGCCGGGGCGCCGGCCGGATGCGCGGGGTGGCGCGGCTCTACGACGACTACGTCCAGCTTGTCGTGCGGCGCGACTCGGGCATCACCAGCGTCGCGCAGCTGCGGCACAAGCAGGTGGCGATAGGGCTGCCCAACTCGGGTGTACGGCTGATAGCCAACCGGGTGCTCAGGGCCGCCGGGATCGACCCCGCGAAGGACATCACCCCGGCGTCCGACGGCATAGACACCGGCCCGGACCAGCTGCGGCGGGGCGAGATCGACGCGTTCTTCTGGTCGGGCGGACTGCCGACCAAGGGACTGCTGGACCTCGCCAAGAAGTTCAGCTTCACGTTCGTGCCGATAGACGGCAGTCTCGTCACCAAACTCCACTCCGAGGGCGAGGCCGCGCTGTACTACCGGGCGACCAACATGCCCGAGTCGGCGTATCCGTCCGTGCAGCAGGGCATGACGGTGGCGACCATCGCGGTCTCCAACCTCCTCATGACCCGCCAGGACATGGACCCGCGCCTCACCGAGTGGGTGACCCGCACGGTCATCAAGAGCCGCGACGACATCGGCGCCCATGTCCACTCGGCCCAACTGGTGGACCTGCGCACAGCGATCTACACGGACCCACTGCCCCTGCAGGAAGGCGCACGGCGGTACTACCGCTCGGTCAAGCCCTGAAGCGCCCCTTCAGGGGCGCCGGGAACCGCGCGAACAACTCCCAGCCACCCGCACCCGAGCCGCAACCGAACCCGCCCCGCCCCAACCCCTGCCCTGCTTTCACCCGCTCCGCGGCACCGAAACCGCCACCCGCAACCCCCGCGGCTCATGGTGCTCGAACGCGATGGCGCCTCCACCCGCCGCCAGCAACGCCCGAGTGATCGACAACCCCAGCCCCGACCCCTTCACGTTCTGATGCCGCCCGCTCCGCCAGAACCGGTCCCCCACGCGCGCGAGTTCCTCATCGGTCAACCCCGGCCCCGTGTCGGTCACCACGACCGTCGACACGTCACCGGCGGCGGCGACGCCCACCTCCACAGCGCCCCCCTCCGGCGTGAACTTCACCGCGTTGTCGATCACCGCGTCCAGCGCGCTGGACAGCGTGATCGGGTCGGCCCATCCGGTGGTCGGCGGGCACTTCCCGTTCAGCCGGACCCCCTTCGCGGTCGCGGTCGGCGCCCACGCGGCGACCCGCTCCGCTGCCAGCCGCCCGACGTCGGTCAGCATCGGGTCCGCCTCGGCGTGCTCGGCCAGCGCTAGGTCGAGCAGGTCGTCCAGGACCTGGGCGAGCCGCTTGCCCTCGGTGCGGACCGAGGCGATCTCCTCGTTGCCCTCGGGGAGTTCGAGCGCGAGCAGTTCGATGCGCAGCAGCAGCGCGGCCAGCGGGTTGCGCAGCTGGTGGGAGGCGTCGGCGACGAACGCGCGCTGCTGCTCCAGCACGTCCTCGACGTTGTCCGCCATCTCGTTGAACGCCCGGGCCAGCCGTCTGAGTTCCGGCGGACCGCCGGCCGCCGCGACCCGGGACTTGATCCGGCCGCTGGCGATCGCATGGGTGGTGGCGTCGAGCACCCGAACGGGCCGCAGCACCCACCCGGTCAGCCGCAGCGCCGCGCCGACGGCGAGCAGCATCGCGGCGATCTCGCCGGCGCCGATGAACAGCCAGCCGCGCAGGGTGCGCGAGCGCATCGGGCCGGTGGGCGAGTCGGTGACCACCACGGCGACGACATCACCGTCGCGGATCACCGGCGAGGCCACGACGAGCCGGCTGTCCTGCCAGGGCCACACCTGCTGCGGGTCATGGCTGCGCCGGCTGAGCAGCGCCTCGTCGTAGGCCTCACGTACCTCGCCCGTCTTCGGCAGGACCCAGTCGTCGGGCGCGTTGGCCATGGAGGACGCGTTGCGGTAGAAGACGCCCGCGCGAATGCCGTAGACCTCGTAGTAGCTGATGAGTTCACGGCGCAGGGTCTCCTGCCGGTCGTACGTACGCATCGGACGCGCGGTGGTGGGTGCGTCGGTGACGAACTGGGCGAGGGCCGCGAACCGCGCGGTGTCGTCGATCCGGTCCACGACGACCTTCTGCTGCTGGGCGGCGGCCACGCTGGCGGCGAGGGGGACACCGAGCGCGAGCAGGACGGCCGCCAGCAGGACGATGAGCAGCGGGAGGAGACGTGTGCGCACCCGTCCCCGCTACGCGGCCGGGGCGACGAGCCGGTAACCCACGCCGCGCACGGTCTCGATGAGCGCG
This sequence comes from Streptomyces sp. NPDC005866, assembly GCF_040629895.1. Lineage (NCBI taxonomy): Bacteria > Bacillati > Actinomycetota > Actinomycetes > Kitasatosporales > Streptomycetaceae > Streptomyces > Streptomyces sp. NPDC005866. Next base: position 44,111 of record NZ_JBEXWP010000009.1, on the reverse strand, counting down.
GGCATGCGCAGCTTCGCGCGCAGGGAGGCGACATGCACCTCCAGGGTGCGGCCGGTGCCCTCCCAACTGGTGCGCCAGACCTCGCTGATGATCTGTTCCCGGCGGAAGACCACACCGGGCCGCTGGGCGAGCAGCGCCAACAGGTCGAACTCCTTGCGGGTGAGCTGGACGACGGTGCCGTCCACGCTGACCTGGCGGGTGGGCAGTTCGATGTGGACCGGGCCGAGCCTGAGCGCGTCGTCGCCGCCGGCCGGGCCGTCCTCGTGGTGGGTGCGCCGGCTGACGGCGTGTATCCGGGCGAGCAGTTCCCCGGTGTCGTACGGCTTCACCACGTAGTCGTCCGCGCCCAGGTTGAGGCCGTGGATGCGGGAGCGGACGTCGGCGCGGGCCGTGACCATGATGACCGGGGTGCTGGTGCGCTTGCGGATCTTGCCGCAGACCTCGTAGCCGTCCTGGTCGGGCAGGCCGAGGTCGAGCAGGACGACGTCGTAGCCGGCGCCCTCGGGGACGAGCGCCTGGAGGGCCTCCTCGCCGCTGCGGGCGTGGGTGACGGAGAAGCCGTGCCGGGCCAGGACCGCGGAGAGTGCGGCGGCGACGTGGTTGTCGTCCTCGACGAGCAGCACTCTCATCCGGCCCCCTCCGGTTCAGCGGTCGTATCGTCCTGGTTCGTTGTCGGCTTGCCTGCGGAAAACCTGCCCCTTGTAGAAAACGCGCGCACGCGCGCGTGCACGATGGAAGTCACGCTGATGGACGATGACGACGTCAAGAGGGATTCGGCGGCGCGCGGGTTCCGTTACCCGGCCGATACGCGCGCAGGCCGCGACTGCTACGACACGTGCCCGAATGCTATCGGATCGTGATGCTCAGATCTCCCTCAGATGTAATGACGCTGGTCATGCGCGGTAACTACATTTCCTCCGAAACCGAGGAGGACGGAGCCCGATAGCGATGACCGAAGTATCGGTGGCCAAGGAAGACATGGCCTCGACCGGCGAACTGGTCGTCCTGAAGAGCGTCAACAAGCACTTCGGCGCGTTGCACGTGCTCCAGGACATCGACCTGACGATCGCCCGCGGCGAGGTCGTCGTGGTGATCGGGCCCTCCGGGTCCGGTAAGTCGACTCTGTGCCGCACCATCAACCGTCTGGAGAGCATCGACTCGGGAACGATCACGATCGACGGCAAGCCGCTGCCTCAGGAGGGCAAGGAGCTGGCCCGGCTGCGCGCCGACGTCGGCATGGTCTTCCAGTCCTTCAATCTCTTCGCGCACAAGACGGTGCTCGAGAACGTGATGCTCGGGCAGGTGAAGGTCCGCAAGGCGGACAAGAAGCAGGCCGAGGAGAAGGCCCGCGTCCTGCTCGAACGGGTCGGCGTGGGCAGCCAGGCCGACAAGTACCCCGCGCAGCTCTCGGGCGGCCAGCAGCAGCGCGTCGCGATCGCGCGGGCGCTGGCGATGGACCCGAAGGTCATGCTCTTCGACGAGCCGACCTCGGCCCTCGACCCCGAGATGATCAACGAGGTCCTGGAGGTCATGCAGCAGCTGGCCCGGGACGGCATGACGATGATCGTCGTCACCCACGAGATGGGCTTCGCCCGGTCGGCCGCGAACCGCGTGGTCTTCATGGCCGACGGCCGGATCGTCGAACAGGCGGCGCCCGACCAGTTCTTCAGCAACCCGCGCAGCGACCGGGCCAAGGACTTCCTGTCGAAGATCCTGCACCACTGATCCGCACGGCGCTCGGGCCGACCTGACCCCCGCCCCGCACGGGCCTCGTCTTTCACCACTCAAAGGATGTTCATCATGCAGCTCCGCAAGGTCACCGCCGCCTCGGCCGCCGTACTCGCCCTCGCCCTGTCCGCCACGGCGTGCGGCAGCAGCGACAAGAACGGCGACAGCGGTTCGGCGGGCGGCGGCAAGGTCAAGATCGGCATCAAGTACGACCAGCCCGGTCTCGGCCTCCAGGAGCCCGACGGCTCCTTCTCGGGCTTCGATGTGGACGTGGCCACGTACGTCGCCGGACAGCTCGGTTACAAGCCCAACCAGATCGAGTTCGTGCAGACCAAGAGCGCCGACCGCGAGAACGCCCTCGCGCGCGGTGACGTGAAGTTCATCGCGGCCACCTACTCGATCACCGACGAGCGCAAGCAGAAGGTGGACTTCGCCGGCCCGTACCTGCTGGCCCACCAGGACCTGCTGGTCAAGAAGGACTCGAACATCGCCAAGGGCACTGACCTCAACGGCAAGAACCTGTGTTCTGTAACGGGTTCGACCTCGGCGCAGAACGTCCAGAAGACGATCGCCCCGAAGGCCAACCTCAAGGAGGTCGGCACCTACTCGGAGTGCATCGCCGGCCTCCAGAGCGGTGCCGTCGACGCCGTGACCACGGACGACTCGATCCTCGCGGGCTTCGCCGCGCAGGACAAGTACAAGGGCCAGTTCAAGCTCGCCGGTCTGAAGCTGAGCAACGAGAACTACGGCGTCGGCGTCAAGAAGGGCGACTCCGCGACCCTCGACAAGATCAACAAGGCGCTGGAGAAGATGGTCAGCGACGGCTCCTGGCAGAAGGCCGTCGACGCGAACTTCGGCCCGGCGAGCTACAAGAACGAGCCCGCCCCGAAGACCGGAGTGATCGTCAAGTAAGGCGCGGTTCCGCGGCCCGCGGATCCGCCGACGCAGGGACCCGGCAGGTCGCACGGTTCCCAGGGCGCGCCGCCGCCACCGCTTCCCCTGGCGGCGGTGCGCCATGCCCTCCACCTACGCCACACACCCGGAAGCGCGGGATATCGTGTTCGACTTTCTTCAAGGCTACGACGTCCTAGGGGCGTTCTGGACGACGGTGCAACTGAGCGTCTTCTCCGCCGTCGGCTCCCTGGTCTGGGGCACCCTGCTGGCCGCGATGCGGGTCAGCCCCGTCCCGCTGATGCGCGGGTTCGGCACGGCCTACGTCAACATCGTCCGGAACATCCCCCTGACGGTCATCGTCATCTTCACCTCGCTCGGCCTCGCCGACATCTTCGGCGTCACCCTGGGCGCCCATGACTTCAAGATCCAGGGCTTCAGGCTGGCCGTGCTCGGTCTCATCGCCTACACCGCGGCCTTCGTCTGCGAGGCGATCCGCTCCGGCATCAACACCGTGCCCGTCGGCCAGGCCGAGGCGGCCCGCGCGATCGGGCTGAACTTCTCGCAGACCCTGCGGCTGATCGTGCTGCCGCAGGCCTTCCGCGCGGTGATCGGCCCGCTGGCCAACGTCCTGATCGCCCTGACCAAGAACACCACCGTGGCGGCCGCGATCAGCGTCGCCGAGGCCGCCGCCCTGATGAAGACGATGATCGAGAACGAGGCCCAGACGGTGGCCATCGGAGCCGTCTTCGCCTTCGGCTTCGTGGTCCTGACCCTCCCGACCGGCCTGTTCCTGGGCTGGCTCGCCAAGCGCCTGGCGGTGAAGCGATGAGTTCGGTTCTGTACGACGCCCCCGGGCCCCGCGCCAAGCGGCGCAACGTCCTGCTGTCCGTCGTCTTCGTCCTGCTCCTCGCTCTCCTGCTCTGGTGGGTCTGGCAGAAGATGGACGACAAGGGCCAGCTCAAGTGGTCCCTGTGGCAGCCGTTCACCACCTCCGAGGCGTGGACCACGTATCTGCTGCCCGGCCTCGGCAACACCCTCAAGGCCGCGGCCCTCGCCATGGTCATCGCCCTTCCGCTGGGCGCGGTCTTCGGCATAGCCCGGATGTCCGACCACGCCTGGATACGCGTCCCGGCCGGCGCCGTCGTGGAGTTCTTCCGCGCGATCCCGGTCCTGCTGCTGATGCTGTTCGCCATGGAGTTCTACGTCCGCTCCACCGGCATCGGCAGCGCCGAACGGCCGCTGTACGCGGTCGTCACCGGCCTGGTGCTCTACAACGCCTCGGTGCTCGCCGAGGTCGTACGGGCCGGTGTCCTGGCCCTGCCGAAGGGGCAGACGGAGGCGGCGTACGCGGTCGGCCTGCGCAAGGGGCAGACCATGACGAGCATCCTGCTGCCGCAGGCCGTCACCGTGATGCTGCCCGCCATCGTCAGCCAGCTGGTGGTGATCGTGAAGGACACCGCGCTGGGCGGTGTGATGCTCCAGTTCACCGATCTGCTCAACGCCCGCGGCACACTGGCCGCCAACTACGCCAACGTCATCCCCAGCTTCATCGTCGTGGCGATCATCTTCATCCTGCTGAACCTGGTCCTCACCACGTTCGCCTCCTGGCTGGAGCGCCGGTTGCGGCGCAGCAAGCGCGGCACGGGCGCGGTCCTCGGCGCCGAGGACGTCAACGAACTGAACGGGGCCGAGATCGCGGGCACCTTCGCGACAGGGGCGGGCGGAGCCAACCCCTGACACCGGGTCAACTCATGCAACAGACAGGGAGGCAGTGGCCGTACGGCCGCTGCCTCCGCCGTTTTCCCCTGCGTCACCGCGTCCGCGCGCCCGCCATGCTGACGTGTCCCCGGGTGCGCCGCTTGACCGGGTGGCGCCCAGTCGGTTGCATACGTTCTGTGATCGTGCACCCTGCTCCAACATCCTGTTCATCCGTGTCCGCCGGGACTTGCGTACGGGCGGGGGGCGCCGCGCCGTGGACCCGGTGATCATCGTCGGAGCGGGGCCCGTCGGGCTCACGCTCGCCCTGGCGCTGGCGCGTCAGGAGGTGCCGACCGTGGTCCTGGACGAGGGCCCTGGCAAGGACGAGCCGCGGCCGGCGCGCACGGTGGTGCTGCGTGAGGACACCGCCGCCCTGCTGGCCCGGCTGTCCGGTGCCCCGCTCGACGAGCTGGGCACCCGCTGGACCGGCTGGCGCTCGATGCGCCGCAAGCAGGTGATGCGCGAGGTCGTCTTCGACGACGCCGGCGAACCCTCCCCGCTGCACATCGCCCAGCACACGCTCACGAACGCCCTGCGCGCCGCGATCGCCGACCAGCCGCTGATCAGGGTCGCCACGGACAGCCGTCTGGACACCGTCGAGCAGGAACGCTCCGGCGTCACCGCGCACACCCGTGGCCCCAAGGGCACCTGGTGGCGCGGCAGTTACCTGGTGGGCTGCGACGGCCCCCGCTCGACGGTGCGCAAGCTCCTGGACATCCGCTTCCCGGGCCGTACGGCGGTCGAGCGGCACGCGGTCGCCGCGCTGCGCGCGGAACTTCCCTGGCCCGGTCAGGCGTTGCTCCATCGGACACCGCCGTGGCGGATGTCCGGGCCCTCGGCCGGGGAGGTGACCGCCCGCCCCCTCCCGGACGGCGTGTGGCGCCTGGACTGGATGCTGCCGCCCGGCAAGGACCTGGTCACGCCCGAGCTCCTGGTGAACCGGATCCGCGAGACCCTCGCGGGCTGGTCGGACGGCACGGCACCGCCGTACGACCTGCTCGACACCGGAGTGCACACGGTCCACCACCGCCTCGCCCGCCGGTGGCGGGTGCGCCGGGTGTTCGTCGCAGGGGACGCGGCGCATCTCCTCGGCGCGTTCGGCACGCACGGCCTGGAGGAGGGTCTGCGGGACGTGGACAACCTCGCCTGGAAGCTGGCCCCGGCCTGGCACCACGGCCCGCACGAGGCGCTGCTGGACAGCTACCAGACCGAGCGGCGGGGGGTGGTCGCCGCCCGCCTGCGCGCCGCCGACCAGATGCTGCCGGTGCTGCGCGGCGGTGGCGGGCTGCGCGGGATCGTGCCCGGCGCGGCCCGGGGGCACGATGTGCTCCTCACCGACGGTCACCTGGGGCACGGCCCGCTCGGTGCGCCGGGGGCGTACGCCGACTCGCCGCTCGCGCCCCGGCAACTGGAGCACGAGATCCCGGTCGACACCCCGCCGGGGGCGCAGGTCACCGACGTCCGGGTCACCGCGGAGGACGGCACCTTCGTGCAGCTGCGCTCCCGGCTCGGCCGCGGCGCGCTGCTCGTCGTACTCATCGCGCCCGGTACGGGCGTGTGGGCGCGCAAGCACTGGGTCTCCGCGGGGATCATGCCCCGCCTCGCCGCGGCCGTGACCGCGCTGCCGCACCCCGCCGAACTGCTGGTCGCCGAGGCCTACCCGGGCGCGCCGGCGCACACCGTGCTGCTCGTGCGCCCCGACGGCCATCTGGTCACCGCCCTCAGCGGGGTCCGCCCGGCCGATCTGTACGCCGCCGCCGAGGCGACGCTGGGCGGCAAGGACACGGAGAGGACGGAGGCGGAGGCACAGGCCGGTTCCAGCGGGCGGTGACCGCGCGGTCCACATGCTGACAGTGAGTTGACCGGTCTGCACCGACATGGTGTACTCCGCAACGTGAAGGACACCATTGTGCGCCTGTGGCGGAAGGTCCATGTCGACCTGGTCCGCTATGCGGGCTGCGTGTGTCTTCCATCCTGCTGATTTCGCTTGTCTCCTTCCTTCTTCCGGGGCGCCGTCTGCGCCCCCTTCGGCGAACCTTCATCAGGAACGGTGCACGTGTCTGCCTCTCTCTCCAACCCGTCCTCCCCCGTCTCACCGTCCGCCTCCGCGCCGGGCGCCGCGCCCACCCAGTCGGACCTTCTCGACTTCGTCCGGCGTGCGGCCGCCGACACCGAGCTGATCTCCTCGCTCCCGCTCGACCCCGAGGGCCGCACCTGGGTACGGCTCGACGGCCCCGGCGGCAGCGAGGCCTGGCTGATCGGCTGGCCGCCCGGCAGCGGCACCGGCTGGCACGACCACGCCGAGTCGGTCGGTGCCTTCCTCACCGCCGCCGGTGAGCTGCGGGAGCACTCGCTCGCCACCCGGCTGCCCACCGACGGCTGGAAGACCCTGGAGCTCTCCGAGGACGTCGACCGCGAGCGCCGGCTGCCCGCCGGAAAGGGCCGCTCCTTCGGCCGCGACCACGTGCACGAGGTGCTCAACGAGTCCACCGAGCGCCATGCGATCTCCGTCCACGCCTACTACCCGCCGCTGCCGCGGATCCGCCGCTACAGCCGCAGCGGACCGGTGCTGCGCCTGGAGCAGGTCGAGCGCCCGGAGGACTGGCAGTGAGCGGCCCCGGACAACAGCCGATGGGTATCGACCAGTTGTTGGAGCGGGTGCGTGCCGGCTACCGGCGCGTGGCGGCGCAGGAGGCGTACGAGGCGGCGCGGACCGGAGACGCCCTGCTGGTTGACATCCGGTACGCGGCGCTGCGCGAGCAGGACGGGGTGATCCCGGGCGCCCTCGTCATCGAGCGCAACGAGCTGGAGTGGCGCCTGGACCCCCAGGGCAGCCACAAGACCCGCGAGGCCACCGGCCACGACCTCCAGGTCGTCGTGATCTGCAACGAGGGCTACGCCTCCAGCCTGGCCGCCGCCTCCCTGCACCAGCTGGGCCTGCACCGGGCGACGGACCTGATCGGCGGCTTCCAGGCATGGAAGTCGGCGGGACTGCCGGTCACACCCTGACGACGCGGATCCCGGTCCTACGCCGTCATCACCGCCGCCAACCGTCAGATCTGCCCGTCCGTCAGAAGTCCCCGCCCTCAAGGAAATCCGTGTCCTCGCCCTCCTCCTCCAGGGCTCGCCGGACGACCCTGAGGGCCATGCCCTCGGGGTATCCCTTGCGGGCGAGCATGCCGGCGAGGCGGCGGATGCGCTTGTCCCGGTCGAGGCCCCGGGTGGAGCGGAGCTTGCGGGCGACGAGTTCGCGGGCCGTCTCCTCCTCCTGCTCGGAGTCGAGCCGGGCGACGGCCTCGTCGATGAGCGCCGTGTCGACGCCCTTGGTCCGCAGTTCCTGGGCGAGCGCGCGCCGGGCCAGCCCCCGGCCGTGATGCCGGGACTCCACCCACGCGTCCGCGAACGCGCTGTCGTTGATCAGCCCGACCTCCTCGAACCGCGACAGCACCTCCTCGGCGATGTCCTCCGGGATCTCCCGCTTGCGCAGGGCGTCCGCGAGCTGTTTCCGGGTGCGTGGGGTCCCGGTGAGCAGGCGCAGACAGATCGCCCGCGCCCGCTCAGCCGGGTCCGCTGGGGGCTCCCCCTGCTCGGCCCTCGACAAGGAGGAGGAACCCCCGTCCTCACCGGACGGCTCCCCGAAGCCACGCCGACGGCGCGCCCCGGGCTTCCGCGAGCCACGGCCGGGTGATCCGTGCCCGCGGGGCCCGTCCGGGCCGTCGTGCATGCCGTTCTCGTGCGTGCCGTTCTCGTGCGTGCCGTTCTCGTGCGTGCCGTTCTCGGGCGTGCCGTTCTCGGGCGTGCCGTTCTCGGGCGTGCCGTTCTCGGGCGTGCCGTTCTCGGGCGTGCCGTTCTCGGGCGTGCCGTTCTCGTAGGCGCCGTACGAGTCGGGCGGGCCGTCGTCCTCGTACGAGCCGCCACGCCCGTATGAGCCATCGCTCCCCCGTGTCGTACCCCCGGCCCGGCGTCGGCGCGCCGCCGGGCGCCCCTCGCCGTCGCCCCCGTACCTGTCGCCGCCCGTGCCATGGGCCTCGGCACCGCCCCCGGCGGAGCCCGAGTCGTCCCTGGTGCCCTTCCCCCACGGGGTACCGGAGGACGTGTACTCGTGATCGGCCCAGTCGGTTCGTCGTGTCACGGCGTCAGCTCTTGGCGGTGGCGGCCTTGGGCTTGGTGACCTTGGCGGCGGCCGGGGCGGGCACCGTCTTCGCCGGGTCGTCCGTGGTCGCGGTGGTGACCGCCGCGTCCTTGCCCGGCTCTGCGGCGGGCTCCTCCGGGCGGACACCGACGCCCAGCTTCTCCTTGATCTTCTTCTCGATCTCGTTGGCCAGGTCGGGGTTGTCCTTGAGGAAGTTGCGCGCGTTCTCCTTGCCCTGGCCGAGCTGGTCGCCCTCGTAGGTGTACCAGGCACCGGCCTTGCGGACGAAGCCGTTCTCCACGCCCATGTCGATCAGGCCGCCCTCACGGCTGATGCCCTGGCCGTAGAGGATGTCGAACTCGGCCTGCTTGAAGGGGGGCGCGACCTTGTTCTTGACGACCTTGACGCGGGTGCGGTTGCCAACCGCGTCGGTGCCGTCCTTCAGCGTCTCGATGCGGCGGATGTCGAGCCGCACCGAGGCGTAGAACTTCAGCGCCCGGCCACCGGTCGTGGTCTCCGGGGAGCCGAACATCACGCCGATCTTCTCGCGGAGCTGGTTAATGAAGATCGCGGTGGTCTTGGACTGGTTGAGCGCGCTGGTGATCTTCCGCAGCGCCTGGCTCATCAGCCGGGCCTGCAGACCGACGTGGCTGTCGCCCATCTCGCCCTCGATCTCCGCGCGCGGGACGAGCGCGGCGACGGAGTCGATGACGATGAGGTCGAGCGCGCCGGAGCGGACCAGCATGTCCACGATCTCCAGGGCCTGCTCGCCGTTGTCCGGCTGGGACAGGATCAGGTTGTCGATGTCGACGCCGAGCTTCTGCGCGTAATCGGGGTCGAGGGCGTGCTCCGCGTCCACGAACGCGACCTGACCGCCGGCCTTCTGCGCGTTCGCCACCGCGTGCAGGGTCAGGGTCGTCTTACCGGAGGACTCCGGTCCGTAGATCTCCACCACGCGGCCGCGCGGGAGGCCGCCGACGCCGAGGGCCACGTCGAGCGCGGTCGACCCGGTCGAGATGACCTCGATGGGCTCCTTCGTCCGGTCGCCCATGCGCATGACCGCGCCCTTGCCGAATTGCCGTTCAATCTGTGCGAGCGCGGCGTCGAGCGCCTTCTCGCGGTCGGTTCCTGCCATGGGTTCCACCCGGTTTGCTTGAGTCGTTCGCTTCACGTCAAAGACGCTAACGCCTGCCACTGACAATGCGCCCCGACGCCGGTCCGGCCTGTGGATAACTCGGGCACTTCTCCGCCGAAACCATGTCGAACTGCCACCGGAGTCCCCGTCGAGAACCTCGCCGGAGCCTCCATCAGAATGGATGTTCGATTTTTGTGTCAAGCGCACCACACGGTGCTCCCATACTTCCCCGCACGGCACTCACCCACCGCACACCGACGGCTTCCGGGCGGTATCCGGGCGGTGCGGCGCGTGGGGACGGAGCCCGCGACGTGGCGCGCAGCATACGGCGACGGGGCGAGCGAGACGGAAGCGCACCGAGCATGACGAGCGGGCGCGCACGGCGCATGAGCGGGAGCGCGAAGGCGCGGAAGTCATCGCGGGTGGGCCGGCCCGCCGTAGCAATCCGCACTGTCTGGCGAGGGTTCATCCGATCGCGAGTTTCCGCATGTCCACTCCCCTCGTGCCGCGATGCTCGAAGAGGCGGCCGGTGAGCGGCGCCGCCCCTGTGTGCCGTGGGTGGGAGAGCGCATGACACGTGAGACGGGACGACGCGGCCTGGACGAGCAGGCCGTGCTGCTGGCGGCAGGGCTGGCCGATCTGGCCGTGAGCACCCTTGGCACCGCCGTCGGTACGGTACGAGGCCTGCTGCGCCGCTCGGACGCCGGCGCACTGGCGGCGGAAGCCGAGCACGACCTCACCGCGCGGGGACGCCTGGCCCTGGACCGGTACGCGACCGTCCCCCCGGCCCATCTGGAGATCCTCGCCCGGCACGCCCTCGCGCGGCGGACCGCCTGCGATGACTGACCAGTGGGATCCGATCGCCTTCAAGATCCGCGTCGACGAGGTACTGCGCCGGTTCGCCGCCCAGGAGGCCGACCTGTTCGCGGCGATCGATCCGCTCCTGGGTCCGGTGGCCGAGCAACTGGAGGCAGCGGTCGCCGACGGCAAACGGCTGCGGGCGGCGTTCTGTTACTGGGGGTGGCGTGCCGTGGGGCAGCCGGACAGCGACGCGCTGGTGCGGGCGGCGGCCGCCATGGAGCTGGTGCACGCCGCCGCCGTCGTGCACGACGACCTCATCGACGACAGCCCGCTGCGGCACGGGCGCTCCACGGCACACGTCGCACTGCGTACCGCCGTATCGGCTCACCCGTGCGCCGACGGCACCGCGCGGTCGCTGGCGATGCTCGTGGGTGATCTGCTGATGTCGCTGGCCGGGCAGCTGTTCGCGACCTGCGGTCTGCCCGCCGCCTATCTCGCCCGGGCCCGCCCCCTGTGGTCGCTGCTGGCCCGGGAGCTGATCGCGGGCGAGTGCCTGGAGATCCTGCGCACGGGGACCGGTCCGGACACCACGGCCTCGCTGAAGGTGATCCGCTACAAGACCGCCAAGTACACCGTCGAGCAGCCCTTGTTGATCGGCGGCGCCCTGGCCGGAGCCGGCGAGCGGCTGCGGCAGGGGTACTCCTCGTACGGGCTCCCGCTGGGAGAGGCGTTCCAGCTGCGCGACGACCTGCTCGGCCTGTTCGGGGAGCCGGAGCACACCGGCAAGGCCAACACTGACGACGTCCGCGGCCACCGGCCCACGGCCCTGCTCGCCGAGACCTGGCGGCTCGCCCATGACGACGACCGTGAGCGGCTCGGCGCGTTGCTCGGCAGGCGCGATCTGGGCGCGGAGGGCCTGGACGCGGTCCGCGAGGTGATGTGCCGGCTCGGAGCGCCCGACCGGGTCGAGGACATGATCGGCGCGCGGGTCACGGAAGCGCTCGACGCCCTCCACGGACTGGACGTGCCGGCCCCTGCCGTCGGCGCCCTGACCACGCTGGCCCACTCGGCGGCGGTCCGCCGGTCCTGACACCACCCGGTGGCACGGACGACACCCGCGAAGACAAGGAGCCCCGCCGTGACCCACACCGAGGCATCGATGGACGCCCTGCGGCAGGCCGGCGACGGACTCGCCGACGCCACGGTCGCCGCACTCTTCGAGCGCGGGGAGGTGGGCACGTTCAACACCCTGATGCGCCATGTCTCCACCACCGGCGCTCCCCTGCCGGACGGGTTGCCCGACGTCGCGCGGGAGTATCTGGAGGCCACCCGGGTCCCGCCGTCGTGGGTGGACTGGGGCGAGATGGAGAAGGCCCGGCTGTTCTTCATCGACAACAACGTGCACATCGCGACCGCGCTCTCGTTCGCCTCCATGCCGGCCTGTTACGTCGTCCCGCGCGTGGCGAAGCTGCTGTCGGCCACACACGGGCTCAGCTACCCCTCGAAGCGCATGGCGGAGACCGGCCAGTTCACCGTCTATCTGATGCAGCCCGACGCCTTCGAGGCCGGCGGCCGCTTCATCCCCGCCGCCCAGAAGGTGCGCCTGCTGCACGCGTCGATCCGGCACCATCTCAAGCGCGAGAACCGCTGGGACACCGAGGCGCTGGGGACGCCGATCTGCCAGGAGGACATGATCGGCGGTCAGATGTTCTTCTCGCTGCTGGTCCTCGACAGCCTGCACCGGCTGGGCGTCCATCTGTCCACGGAGGGCGCGGAGGCGTACTACTACGCGTGGCGGGTGGTGGGCGCCATGCTCGGCGTCGACCAGGAGGCCGTCCCCGGGACCCTCGACGAGGCACGCCGCTTCCTCGACCTGTACATGATCCGGTACATGGGCCCCTCCGAGGAGGGCAGCCGACTCACCCGGCAGCTCATCGAGCTCTACGAGGAGGTCGTCCCCGGCACCTTCCTCGACCCGATCGTCTCGGCCCTCATCCGCCACCTCGTCGGCGACACCTGTGCGGACTGGCTGGACGTGCCGCGCACCCCGTGGGACACCGTCGTCAGGGCCGTACCGCACCTCCTGGGCGTCCTGGAGACCATCGAGGACCGCTCCCCGCTGGGCGCCTGGGCCCTGGACCGCCTCGGCCATCTCACCACCGTCTTCGAGCTGTCCTCCCTCACCCGTGGCCGCGTCATGCACTACGCCATCCCCGAACACCTCAAGAAGGACTACGGCGTCTCGGGCGCGGTGCCCCGCACCCGGCGGTGGACCCCGCCGGCCGCCACAGTCTCCTGAGGCCCGCCTACTTCCCACGGCGTACGACGAGTGTCTTCGGACGGACGACGACCGCGCGGACGGCCCCCGGAAGGGTGGTGGCATGCCCTCCCCCCTGGAAAGTGCGCCCTCCCTGGAAAGTCCGCACCGGAATCCACCGGCGGGCCTCCTGCGCGGGATCCGCCCCGCCGAGCGTCTCTGTCATGCGACGGGGATGCTCCTCGTCCTTTCCGGCCTGGTGCATCTGGTGGTGTTCGCGGTGGACGGCGGCCCCTGGTACGGCCCGGTCTCCTGGCGCAAGCCGGTCACGTTCGGGCTCTCCTTCGGGCTGACCCTGATCGCGGTCACCTGGGTCACCTCGTATCTGAGGATCGGGGAGCGGCTGCGGACCGTACTGCTCCTGGGGTTCGCCGCCGACTGTGTGGTGGAGGTCGGCGGGATCACCCTGCAGGCGTGGCGCCGGGTGCCCTCGCACCTCGACATGGAGACGCCGTTCGACACAGCGGTGTCGATGATGCTTGCGGTGGGCGGGGGGGTCCTGGTGGTGCTGCTCACCGTCTTCGCCGTGGTGTCCTTCCGGCGGCGGCCGGCCGGTCCTGTGGGCATGGCGCTCGCCATGCGCTCCGGCTTCGGGGTCCTGCTCGTCGGGCTGGCCTCGGGAGCCGCGATGATCGCGCGCGGGGTGGTGCTCGTCCGGACCGGGCACCAGGAGGCGGCGTACGACTCGACGGCCTCGCTCAAGCCGCTGCACGGAGTCAGTCTGCACGCGGTGCTGGTCCTGCCCGCGCTGACCTGGCTGCTGTCCCGCACCTCCTGGAGCGAACAGGTCCGGTGGCGGGTCGTGGCCACGGCGGCGGGCTGCTACGCGGCCGCCGTGGCCGCCGCCGGGGTGTGGTCGGTGCTCACCTACTGATCGCGGTGGCCGTCGCTGATCGAGGCGAAGGTGACTGATCGAGGTGAAGGTGACTGATCCCGGCGGCCGTCACTGATCGCGGCGGCCGTCAGGGCGAGCCCTCCCGTGAGTCCTCGGCCGGCCGCTGCCATATCGCCCGCCACGCGCGCGTGAGCAGCCCGGGACCGTCCGTGCCGCGTCGGCGGTGCCCGTTCACCCGGGGGTCGTCCGTGACGTCGTACCGCTTCACATAGGCGCCCAGGAACGCCTGGAGCGTGGCGACCGCCGGGATCGCGATCAGGGCGCCGACGGCGCCGAGGAGCGCGGTGCCCGCGATGACCGAGCCGAAGGCGACCGCCGGGTGGATGTCGACGGACTTCGAGGTCAGCTTGGGCTGGAGCATGTAGTTCTCGAACTGCTGGTAGATCACGACGAACACCAGCACCCACACCGCGTACAGGGGGTTGACGGTGAACGCGATCAGCATCGGCAGCGCGCCCGCCAGATAGGTGCCGATGGTGGGGATGAACTGCGAGACCAGGCCCACCCAGACACCGAGCACGGGCGCGTACGGCACACCCAGGGCCTCCAGCAGGATGTAGTGGGCGACGCCGGAGATCAGCGCCATCACACCCCGCGAGTACAGATAGCCGCCCGTCTTGTCCACGGCGATCTCCCAGGCGCGCAGCACCTCGGCCTGGCGGGCGGGCGGCAGGACGGAGCACAGGGTGCGGCGCAGCCGCGGGCCGTCGGCGGCGAAGTAGAAGGCGAACAGCGTGATCGTCAGCAGCTGGAAGAGGCCGCCGAGCACCTGCCCGGAGACATCGAGCACACCGGCCGCGCTGTTCTGCGCGTACTTGCGCAGCCAGTCGGAGTGCAGCAGGCCCTTTTGGACGTCGACCCGCTTCACGTCGGTGTGGAAGGTGTGGTTGACCCAGTTGATGACCGAGTCCAGGTAGTTCGGGAAGTCCTCGACGATCTTGATGATCTGGCCGGCCAGCATCGAGCCCAGCAGCGTGACGAATCCGGCAGTGGCGATGGCCAGGCCGATGAAGACCAGGGAGGTCGCGAACCCGCGGCGCATGCCACGGGCGGCCATCCAGCTCACCGCGGGCTCGATGGCGAGCGCCAGGAAGAACGCGATGAGGATGTTGATCAGCAGACCGGTGAGCTGGTGGAAGGCCCAGCTGCCCAGCTGGAAGGCGGCGATGAGGGCAAGCGCCAGCACCATCGCGCGCGGCAGCCAGCGCGGCATGCGGGCGCCCGGTACCGCGGCACCGGCGGCCGGGGGTCGGGCGGGCGGCGCCGTGTCGACCGGGGATGCGTCCTGGGCGGTCCGCCCGTCGTCGTCAGTGGTTGGCACGGTGCAAGTCTCGCCCACGCCACTGACAACGCGTGGCCCGTATCCGATCTTCGTGCACGCTCAGCGCTTCTCCCCCGGAACGTTCATGACCGTGCAGACCACGCGCCACACGTCCTTGGCCTCCCAGCCGGCGTTCAGCGCCTCGTGCACCGTGCGTCCGCCGAGCTCCGTCATCACATGATCGCGTGCGAAGGTGTCGGCGTACCCGGAACCGAAGTGCTCCGCCATCCGCTGCCAGAAGACCGTCAACCGCATGACACCAGTATCCCGCCCCTGAGGGTGGGCCCTGCCCGGGACCGCTTGCCGAGACCGCTTTCCGTCCTACGGTCTGACGCATGGCCGAAACCGGAGCTTCCCCACTCCCCCCTACGCCCCCGGCGCACTCCCCGCTCTCGCGCGCCGAACAGTTCATGTGGCTCACCGCGCGCGTGCTGGAGCAACGCCTCTTCGCGTACTACTTCCTGAGCGGCAGTCCAGATCCGGTGGAGAGGGCACTGGACGCCTACCGCAACGAGGACGGCGGGTACGGCCACGCGCTGGAGCCCGATCTGCGCGGCCCGGTGAGCCAGCCGCTGCACACCGGGCACGCGCTGGGTGTCCTGGACGCCATCGGGCGCTGCGGCGGGCAGCGGGTGGAGCGCGTGTGCCGCTATCTGACGTCCGTCTCCACGGCGGACGGGGCGCTGCCGGCGGTCCATCCGAGCCAGCGCGGCTATCCGGCCGCCCCGTTCATCCCGATCACCGATGACCCGCCCAGTGAGCTGCTCGCCACCGGGCCGGTGGTGGGTCTGCTGCACCGCAACGAGGTGTGGCACGCCTGGCTGTTCCGCGCCACCGACTTCTGCTGGGAGGCCGTGGAGTCCCTGGAGAAGTCGCATCCCTACGAGATCGAGGCCGCCGTCGCCTTCCTCGACGCGGCGCCCGACCACGCCCGCGCGGAGGCGGCCGCCGACCGGCTGGGCCGCCTGGTGCGCGAGCACCGGCTGGCCGCGCTGGACCCGGAGCACCTGGACGCGTACCCGGTGGCGCCCGGCTACGCCCCGGGCGAGCACCACTTCCCGCACGACTTCGCGAGGTCCCCGCAATCGCTCGCGCGCGCGTGGTTCACCGACGAGGAGATGACCCGCTCGCTGGACCACCTCACCGCCGAGCAGCAGGACGACGGCGGCTGGCCGATCCGCTGGCGCCAGTGGGCGCCGACCACCGCTCTGGAGGGCCGCCCGATAGTGACGATCGAGGCCCTGCGCACGCTCAAGGCCTACGGCCACTTCGCGGGGTGAGGTATCTGCCAGCCGCCCTCAGCCGCTGTCGCGCTCTCAGCCGTTGACGCCCCCGCTCAGCCTCCGATGGCCCGCACCCCTGCCGTCACCAGCACGGCCACGCCGACGACGACCAGGAAGGGCGCGCGCAGCACCAGCGCCAGGGCCGCCGCCCCGAGCCCCGCGGCCCGGGCGTCCAGCACGAGCGTGTGCCCGTCGGCGAACGTCTGCTGGGCCGTGAGGGCGGCGAGAAGGGCCACCGGCAGCAGGGCGGCCAGCCGCCGCACCAGCGGCCGCTCCAGGACGCCCGCGGGCACCAGCAGTCCGGCGAGCTTGACGGCGTAGCAGCCGAGGACGGTCGCGGCGATCGCGATCCAGGTGTTCAACGGGTCTCCTCGGAAGCGTCGTCGCGGGTACGGCCGGACCGGCGGCCGGAGACGTACAGGGCGGCCGGCGCCGCCAGCGCTGCCGCCAGGACCGGCACCCCGGCGGGCAGCACGGGCAGCAGGCCGAGCCCCAGCAGCACCGCGAGAGCGGCGACCGCGCGGTCCGTCGTGGTCTTCAGCATGGGGGCGAGCAACGCCAGGAAGACGGCGGGTCCGGCCGCGTCCAGGCCCCAGGCGTCGGTGTCCCCGACGGCCTTGGCGCCGAGCGCGCCGAGCAGGGTGGTGAGGTTCCACAGCACGTACAGGCTTAGCCCGGTGACGGTGAAGCCGATCCGCGCGGCGCGCCGCGTCGGCTGCGCGAGGGTCACCGCGGTGGTTTCGTCGATCACCCACTGGGCGGCCAGCGGCCGCACCGCGCGCGGGAGGGCCAGCACCTGCGACAGACGTAGCCCGTAGAACGCGTTGCGCACCCCCAGGAAGAAGGCTCCGGCGGCCGCGGTGAGCGGGTTGCCGCCGGCCGCGAGCGCTCCGACCAGGGCGAACTGGGAGGCGCCGGTGAACACCAGGAGGCTGAGTACGCAGGTCTGGAGCAGGCCGAGCCCGCTGCCGGCCGAGGTCACCCCGAAGGCGAACCCGGAGAGTCCCACGGCGACGCCGACCCCGAGGGCGTCCCGGACGACGGCGGAGTCGGGTTTCGGCTCGCCTTCGCCGCGTATGTCTGCGAGTGCTGTCTGCTGTGCCACGCACGGGACGCTACGGACGGCTGTCCTGTGCGTCTTGTACGTTCTTGCGCTCGCGCGGGTGTGAGCCGGGACTGCGCTCGCGTGAGTGCGCGCCGGGACTGCGCTCGCGCTGGTAGGCACCCGGCGGGACGCCGACGATCCTGGCGAAGTGCCGGTTGAGGTGCGGCTGGTCGGTGAAGCCGACGGCGACGGCCGCCTCGGCGGGTGCCGTGCCCGAGTCCAGCAGCAGCCGGGCGCGGCGCACCCGGGCGTCGGTCAGCCAGGTGTGCGGGGGCATGCCGTAGGCGTCGCGGAACGCCCGCAGCAGCGCGAAGGGGCTGGTGCCGAAGTCGGTGGCGAGCCGCTCCAGGGTCGGCGGCTCGGCCATCCGCTCCTCCAGCACGGCACGCGCACGTACGGCGAGCCGGGCGCCGGCGGTGCGGACCTGCCGCCGCGGCAGCGGGCCGCCGTTCAACCGCAGCAGCCGCGTCACCGCCACCCGCAGCAGGGTGTCGGCGGCGAGCGCGTTGCCCTCGTCGGCGGCGCGCAGCACCCGGTGCACCAGGGCGACGGAGTACGGATCGTCGAGCATCGGGCTGACGAAGCCGGGGGTGCCACGGATCGAGGTCGTCTCCGCGGCGATCGCCGCCACCAGCTCGGGGGACGGGTAGACCGCCCCGTACCGCCAGCCCTCGGGGACCCCGGCCCTGCCGGTGTGCGCGGTGTCGGGGTTGACGAGCGCGAGCGCCCCCGCCCCGACGGTCACGTCGGAGCCCCGGTGCCGGAAGACCTCGACCCCGTCCGCTATCCCGGCGATCACGAAATGCTCGTGAGTGTGCCGGACGAACGTCTTCCGGATATACCGGGCGCGCAGCAGATCGACGTCGGGCAGCGCCTCGTACCGCCAGTGTCGTGCCCGCTCCCCGGATCCCGCCATACGGCCATTGTCCCCCCTGCCTGACCCCGCCCGCATCCCCATTTCCGCAGGTCAGCGCAATTGTCAGTGGCCGGGTGCAGGATTGACCCATGGCGAAATCCGCGCATCGAGCCCTCGACGGCTTCTCCCCCGCGACCCGCGGCTGGTTCACGGGGGCGTTTTCCGCGCCCACCGCGGCCCAGGAGGGCGCGTGGCAGGCCATCGGCGAGGGCTCGGACGTGCTGGTGGTCGCCCCGACCGGCTCCGGCAAGACGCTGGCCGCCTTCCTCGCCGCCTTGGACCAGCTGGCCTCGACCCCGCCCCCGGCCGATCCGAGGAAGCGCTGCCGGGTGCTGTACGTGTCTCCGCTCAAGGCCCTCGCGGTCGACGTCGAGCGGAATCTGCGCAGTCCGCTGACCGGCATCCGCCAGGAGTCGGTGCGCCTCGGCATGCCCGAGCCGGAGATCAGGGTCGGCATCCGCTCCGGCGACACTCCGGCCGCCGAGCGCCGCGCCCTGTCCACCCGCCCGCCGGACATCCTGATCACCACCCCGGAGTCCCTGTTCCTGATGCTGACGTCGGCCACGCGTGACGCGCTGACGGGCATCGAGACGGTGATCCTGGACGAGGTGCACGCGGTCGCCGGCACCAAGCGCGGCGCGCATCTCGCGCTCTCCCTGGAGCGGCTGGACGAACTGCTGCCGAAGCCGGCCCGCCGCATCGGCCTGTCGGCGACCGTCCGCCCGGTCGACGAGGTGGCCCGCTATCTCTCGCCGCGCCGCAAGGTGGAGATCGTCCAGCCCGAGTCCGGGAAGGAGTTCGACCTCTCCGTCGTCGTCCCCGTGGAGGACATGGGCGAGCTGGGCGGCTCCCCGGCCACCGACGCCAAGGAGGGCGGGGACCGGCCCTCGATCTGGCCGCATGTGGAGGAGCGGATCGCCGACCTGGTCCAGGCCCACCGCTCGACGATCGTGTTCGCCAACTCGCGCCGGCTGGCGGAGCGGCTGTGCAACCGGCTGAACGAGATCGCCTACGAGCGCGTGACCGGCGAGCCGCTCGACGAACACCACTCCCCCGCCGAGCTGATGGGCGGCTCGGGCGCGGCCCAGGGCGCCCCGCCGGTCATCGCCCGCGCGCACCACGGCTCGGTCTCCAAGGAGCAGCGCGCCCTGGTCGAGGAGGATCTGAAGGCCGGCCGGCTGCCCGCCGTGGTGGCCACCTCCAGCCTCGAGCTGGGTATCGACATGGGCGCGGTGGACCTGGTCGTCCAGGTCGAGTCCCCGCCATCGGTGGCCTCCGGGCTGCAGCGCGTCGGTCGCGCGGGACACCAGGTCGGCGCGGTCTCCACCGGCGTGGTCTTCCCCAAGTACCGGGGCGACCTGGTGCAGGCGGCCGTGGTCACCGAGCGGATGCGCACCGGCTCCATCGAGTCCCTGAGGGTGCCGGCCAACCCCCTCGACGTGCTGGCGCAGCAGCTGGTCGCGATGACGGCGCTGGACACCTGGCAGTTCGACGACCTGCTCTCCATGGTCCGCCGCGCGGCTCCTTTCGCCTCGCTCCCGGAGTCGGCGTTCACCGCGGTCCTCGACATGCTCGCGGGCCGCTATCCGTCCGACGCCTTCGCGGAGCTGCGCCCGCGCGTGGTCTGGGACCGGGTCGCGGGCACGATCACGGGCCGTCCGGGTGCCCAGCGCCTCGCCGTCACCTCCGGCGGCACGATCCCCGACCGCGGCCTCTTCGGGGTCTTCCTCGCAGGCGCCGACCCCAAGAAGGGCGGCGGCCGGGTCGGCGAGCTGGACGAGGAGATGGTGTACGAGTCCCGGGTGGGTGATGTCTTCACCCTGGGCACCAGCTCCTGGCGCATCGAGGACATCACCCGCGACCGCGTCCTGGTCTCCCCCGCCCCCGGAGTGCCGGGCCGCCTGCCCTTCTGGAAGGGCGACCAGCTGGGCCGCCCGCTAGAACTGGGCCGTGCGGTGGGCGCGTTCCTGCGCGAGGTCGGCTCGCTCGCCAAGCACGACGCCCGGCTGCGCCTGCTCGCGGCGGGCCTGGACGCCTGGGCGGCGGACAACGTGCTGTCGTACCTCGACGAACAGCGCGAGGCCTGCGGCCATGTCCCCGACGACCGGACGATCGTCGTGGAGCGCTTCCGCGACGAACTGGGCGACTGGCGGGTCGTCGTCCACTCGCCCTTCGGTGCCCAGGTCCACGCCCCCTGGGCGCTCGCCCTCGGCGCCCGCCTGTCCGAGCGCTACGGCATGGACGCCCAGGTCATGCACGCCGACGACGGCATCGTGCTGCGGCTGCCCGACGCCGACCTGATGGGCCTGGACCTGCTCGACCAGGCCCCCATGACGGCCGGTACGGAGTACGAGGCCGACCAGGCACCCGTCGGCGCGGCGGACGTCGCCTTCGACAAGGGCGAGGTCGACCAGATCGTCACCGACCAGGTGGGCGGCTCGGCCCTGTTCGCTGCCCGCTTCCGCGAATGCGCGGCCCGCGCACTGCTGCTGCCCCGCCGCAGCCCCGGCAAGCGCACCCCGTTGTGGCAGCAGCGTCAGCGCGCCGCCCAGCTGCTCCAGGTGGCGAGCGAGTTCGGGTCCTTCCCGATCGTCCTGGAGGCCGTCCGCGAGTGCCTCCAGGACGTCTTCGACGTCCCGGGCCTGGTCGAGCTGATGGGTGACCTGGAGTCCCGGAAGGTCCGCCTGGTCGAGGTCACCACCCCGGAGCCGTCCCCCTTCGCCCGGTCCCTCCTGTTCGGCTATGTCGCCCAGTTCCTGTACGAGGGCGACTCCCCGCTCGCCGAGCGCCGCGCGGCCGCGCTCTCCCTGGACTCCCGGCTGCTGGCCGAGCTGCTGGGCCAGGCGGAGCTGCGCGAGCTCCTCGACGCGGACGTGCTGACCGAGCTGGAGCGTGAGCTCCAGTGGCTCACCGAAGACCGCCGGATCAAGGACCCCGAAGGCGTCGCCGACGTACTGCGGCTGCTCGGGCCGCTCACGGACGCCGAGTTGACCGAGCGGGGCGCCGAGCCGCAGTGGGCCAACGAACTGGCCGGTGCCCGGCGGGCGATCAAGGTCCGGATCGCCGGCGCCGACCACTGGGCGGCGATCGAGGACGCGGGCCGGCTGCGCGACGCCCTCGGTACGGCCCTGCCGGTCGGTGTCCCCGAGGCGTTCACGGAGCCGGTGAAGGACCCGCTCGGCGACCTCCTCGCCCGGTACGCCCGCACGCACGGCCCGTTCACGTCGACCACGGCGGCGGCCCGCTTCGGGCTCGGGGTGGCGGTCACGGAGGGCGCGTTGCAGCGGCTCGCGGCGAGCGGCCGGGTGGTGCAGGGCGAGTTCCATCCGGCGGGCATCGGCCAGGAGTGGTGCGACTCGGCCGTGCTGCGCAGGCTGCGCCGCCG
Organism: Streptomyces sp. NPDC005866; assembly: GCF_040629895.1. Taxonomy (NCBI): domain Bacteria; kingdom Bacillati; phylum Actinomycetota; class Actinomycetes; order Kitasatosporales; family Streptomycetaceae; genus Streptomyces; species Streptomyces sp. NPDC005866. Next base: position 22,441 of record NZ_JBEXWP010000009.1, on the reverse strand, counting down.
TTCCCTGGCCGCGCTCCGGCACGAACTGGAGCCGGTGGCACCGGCCGCGCTCGCACAGTTCCTGCCGCAGTGGCAGCACATCGGCAAGGGGCACGGGCTGCGCGGCCTCGACGGACTGGTGCGTGCCGTCGAGCAGTTGCAGGGCGCGTCCGTACCGGCGTCGGCCCTGGAGAAGCTGGTCCTGCCGTCCCGGGTGGCCAACTACACGCCCTCGATGCTCGACGAACTCACCGCAGCCGGAGAGATCGTGTGGGCCGGCGCGGGCGCCCTGCCGGGCAAGGACGGCTGGGTCTCCCTGTATATGGCGGACGCGGCCCCGCTGCTCCTGCCACCGCCGCACCCCCTGGAGCTGACGGCCCTCCACCAGTCCGTCCTGGACATCCTCTCCGGCGGATACGGCCTGTTCTTCCGCCAGATCGCCGACCAGGTCCGCGCCACCACCCACCCCGACGCCACCGACCCCCAACTGGCCGACGCCATCTGGGACCTGGCCTGGTCCGGCCGGCTCACCAACGACACGCTGGCGCCGATGCGCTCGCTGCTGGGTTCGGGCCGTACCGCGGGTGCCACGGCCCACCGCGCCAAGCGCACCGTCCCGCGCGGCCGTTACGGCTCCCTGACGGCCGCCGCCCGCACCGCCTCCCGTACCGGCCCGCCGACCGTCGCCGGCCGCTGGTCCCTGCTCCCGCAGCGCGAGCCGGACGCCACCGTGCGCGCCCATGCGCTGGCCCGCACCCTGCTCGACCGTCATGGTGTGGTCACCCGGGGAGCGGTCGCGGCGGAGGGCGTCGAGGGCGGCTTCTCGGCGGTGTACCGCATCCTGTCGGCGTTCGAGGAGAGCGGTCAGGCCCGCCGGGGTTACGTCGTCGAGGGCCTCGGCGCCGCCCAGTTCGCGATGGACGGCGCGGTCGACCGGCTGCGCGCGGTGTCCAACGCCCGCGAGCGAGGCGAGGCACTGCCGGGCAGCGGCTTCGGAAACGTCGGCCCAGCCACTCCCGCCGCCTTCAGCACCGGAGCCCCCCTCGGCCCCATCGACGAGGCCGACTTCCCCGGCCTGGACGGCGACTTCACCTGGCCCCCCGAGATCAGCACCGCCCCCGGCGACTATGTCTCCCCCAAGGACCTCGCCCCCATCGACCCCTTCGCCGCCCCCGGCTACGGCGGCCCCCGAGGCGGCAGCCCCGCCAACCCCTACACCTACGGCAACCACCACACCCGCACCCCCGCCGCCCCCGACCCCAGAGCCGTGGTCCTCGCCGCCGCGGACCCCGCCAACGCCTACGGCGCCGCTCTCCCCTGGCCCGAACCGCCGACCGGCGCCGGGCACAAGCCGGGCCGCAAGGCGGGCTCGCTGGTCGTCCTGGTCGACGGCGAGCTGACCCTCTACATGGAGCGCGGCGGCAAGACCCTGCTGGCCTGGCCCTCCGCACCGGACACGGACGTGGGCGACGACCCCCGCCTGCGTACGGCCGCCGAGGCCCTCGCGGCCACCGCCCGCGCCGGCACCCTCGGCACGGTGACGGTGGAGCGTGTCAACGGCGCTGCGGCCCTGACCTCGCCCCTGGGCACCCTCCTGGAAGGAGCGGGCTTCATCGCCACCCCACGCGGCCTGCGCATACGAGCGTGAACCGCCATGAACACCGCTCCCCCGGTGCGCCGCACGCGCTCTCGCCGATCCCGCGCCACGCCCCCGTGTCACCCTTGACCCATGCCCGAAGGTGACACGGTCTGGCAGGCCGCAAGGCGCCTGCACGACGCGCTCGCGGGCAAGGTGCTGACCCGCAGCGACTTCCGGGTGCCCAAGTACGCCACCGTCGACCTCACCGGCCGTACCGTCCTCGGCACCGCCCCGCGCGGCAAGCATCTGCTCACCCGCTTCGAGGGCGGCCTGACCCTGCACACGCATCTACGGATGGAGGGTGCGTGGAAGGTCTACGGGAGCGGCGAACGCTGGAAGGGCGGCCCCGCCCACCAGATCAGGGTCATTCTCGGCGCCGCCGACCGCACGGCCGTCGGCTACCGCCTCCAGGTCCTGGAGTTTCTGCGCACCGGCGAGGAGGAACGCGTCGTCGGCCACCTCGGCCCAGACCTGCTCGGCCCTGACTGGAACCCCGACCGCGCTCTCGCCAACCTCCTCTCCGACCCCGCCCGCCCGCTCGGCGAGGCCCTGCTCGACCAGCGCAACCTCGCCGGCATCGGCAACATCTACAAGAGCGAGCTCTGCTTCCTGCTCGGCGCGACTCCCTGGCTCCCGGTCGGCGCGCTGCCCGCCGACCGCGCCGCGAAGCTCCCCGGCCTCGCGAAGCGGCTCCTGGAGGCGAACCGCGACCGCCTGGTCCGCCAGACCACCGGCCTGCGCAACCAGGACCTGTTCGTCTACGGCCGCGCACCCCGCCCCTGTCTGCGCTGCCACACCCAGATCCGGGTGGCCGAACAGGGCGACGGCTCCCGCGAGCGCCCCACCTACTGGTGCCCCGCCTGCCAGACCGGCCCCGCGCCCGCCCCGGGCTCCCCACGCCCCCCGAGAACCCGCCCCCGCACGGCCAATTGACGACTCGTCAGGAGCGCTCGTCCGTCCCTTCATGTCCCCTCAAGGCGTACGACCTCACCGGACGCACCGCATTCGTCACCGGGGCCGCCAGCGGTATCGGCCGGGCCTCCGCCGTGCTGCTCGCCGAAGCGGGCGCGACCGTGCACTGTGCCGACCGGAACGCGGAAGGCCCGCACGAGACGGCCGCGCTGATCAAGGACGGCGGCGGCACGCCCGCACCACATCCTCGACACCGACCGGGCGCACCTCGGGCGGGCCGTCCGGTTCCCGCGAGCGGCTGGACGTCATGGCGGCGATCGCGGGGATCTGGCACCGCAGCCCGGTCCTGGAGACCAGGGACGAGGACCTCGACCGGGTACTGGACGTCAACTTCAAGGGCGTTCGGCACCCCTGCGAGGAGGCGGCGCGGCTGATGATCGCCCGGCAGACCGGGGGCAGCATCATCACCATGGCGTCCGGCGCGATCGACACCGGCGGCCCCGGCCTGCTCTGCTACGGCGCCGCCAAGGCGGCCGTGGTCCAGCTGACCAAGACGCTCGCGGGCGAGGTCAGCCGGCAGGGCATCCGCGTCAACGCGGTCGCCCCGGGCTGGACCCGGACTCCCATGACCGGCCGCGACGACGGCGAGGAGCAGCGGCAGACGAAGGCGTGGATGGCCCGGAGGTCGCCTCTGGGCCGGGTCGGCGAGGCGGCGGACGTCGCACACGCCGTGCTCTGTCTGGCGTCCGACGCCTCCTCGTTCACGACGGGCCAGATCCTGCGTCCGAACGGAGGGGTGGCGATGCCCTGGTAGCACCCGGTGTCCCGGTGGCACCCTGCGACCGCCAGGCGGCCCGCCACCGCCCGGGGCCCAGGGCCCCTGCCGCCCGGCCCCTCGGCACACAGTTCACCGGCAGCAGGCTCAGTCCCCATCCCCCGGCGGCCACGGTCCCCTCCAGCGCCCCGGCACCACCGGCGAAGACGATCCGCAGTACGGCCCACCACCACACCGCCGCGACTCCCAGGGCAACCCCCCGGCGCACTATCCGCCCCACCATGGCCGCCACCTCCAGCCGGACGCTAGAACGCCGCCCGGTCCACCGGGGAGGCGCACCGAGGGCTCACCGATGCAACGGCCGTCGGCCGGCATCGGCCACTGCTACGCGTGCTCCGCCTGGAACATCCAGTGATGCTTCTCCAGTTCCGCCGTGATCCCGATGAAGATGTCCTGGGTGACCGGATCCGGCTCCGCGGTGGCCGTGACCCGCTCCCGCATCCGGGTGATCACCGCGCCCAGCGCGTTCACCAGGGCACCCACCGCGTCCGAGTCCTTGACCCAGCCCCCGGGGGCTGGGTCGATGCCGCTGCCGGCGGCCACCGTGACCGCACGTCCGTCCGGTGAGACGCCCAGCGCCGAGGCCCGCTCGGCGACCGTGTCGGAGTAGGTCCGGGCCGTGCTGACGACCTCGTCGAGTTGCAGATGGACGGTCCGGAAGCGGGGGCCGACCACGTTCCAGTGGATCTGCTTGGCGATCAGCGCCAGGTCCACCAGATCGACGAGGGCGCCCTGCAGCGCCTCGGCCACGGTCTTCAGGTCCGCGTCGGACAGTGGGCTCTTCACGACGTACATGCGTCTCTCCCGGTCGCCTCGGCCCCCTGTCGGTCCCTCCCACCATGACCGCACCACTGGATACCGGCAAATGGACGCACACCGCCGGCGGGCACAAGAAGGCCCCGGCCGCGCCTCCCCAGGTCTGCCTGGAGAAGCCCGGCCGGGGCTTCGCACACATTCTTCGACGCCGGGTCGGCGCCGCGTCGTTCTACGCCCGCACAGGCGTCACGCGGCGACCACGTCCACTGCCTCGGCGGGCGCCTTGATGGTCACCCGTTCCGGTGGCACACCGGTCACCGAGACGGTACCCAACCTCGGGCGAACCGTCGTGGGCACGGACTCGGTGGCCTGAGCGGACTGGGCCAGCTCAGCGAGGGCAAGTTCGTCGCTCACTTCCCGCATGAGCTCGGACATCCGTACGTCCAGCGCGTCGCAGATGGCGGAGAGCAGCTCGGAGGAAGCCTCCTTCTGCCCCCGCTCCACCTCGGAGAGATAGCCGAGTGAGACTCGGGCGGACGAGGAGACTTCGCGCAGAGTACGGCCCTGGCGCTGGCGCTGCCGACGCAGCACGTCACCCAGCAGGCGACGGAGCAGAATCATCGGTGGCTCCCTCCTCGGACCGCGTAGCCGCATCCTTCACGCCCCACCGTACCGCCTCGCGCCGCGGCCGTGCGGGGAGCGATGTCGTGTTCACTCAGGGCTGCAAACATCAAAACCCCCCGTTCTGTTCCGTATCCTGTGTCCGCTCATTCCCGGTCTGTTCGCTCGCAAGCGCCCTCAGAAGCAGTGCGAGTACGCTCCGTACACTCTCTCTACGAATTTCCGCACGGTCGCCGTTCAACCGCAGGGCCTCCACTTTTCCGCCCGCGGCAGAACCTGAACCGGCATCGAGGGGGCCGTCGACGGCCACGAAAACCGTGCCGACCGGCCGGCCGTCCTGGGGTTCCGGGCCGGCGACTCCGGTGGTCGCGAGACCCCAGTCGGCGCCCAGTGCCTTCCGCACTCCGGCCGCCATCTGGGCCGCGACCTGCGGATCCACCGCGCCACGCTGAGCCAGCAGGGTGGCGTCGACGCCCAGCAGGTCGTGCTTGAGTTCGGTGGCGTAGGCGGTGACCGAACCCCGGAACGCCTTGGACGCCCCCGGGACGGCTGTGATCTCCGCCGCCACCAGGCCGCCGGTCAGCGACTCGGCGACAGCCAGGGTCTGACCCCTCACCGTCAGTAGTCGCACCAGTTCGACGGCGGTAGAACTCACGCTTCCGTTTCCTCCAACGCTGCTGCGCGCTCGGCGATTCCCTGCCGCCGCAGCACAATGGCCTGTCTCACATAGTCGAGGCCCGTCACCACGGTGAGAACGACGGCCGCGGCCATCACCCAGAACCTCAGCGTCGCCAGCCATCCCGTCAGTGCCAGCACGTACATCCCCACGGCCACGCCCTGGGTGAGGGTCTTGAGCTTGCCGCCGCGACTGGCCGGGATAACGCCGTAGCGGATGACCAGGAAACGCAGCAGGGTGATCCCGAGTTCCCGGCCGAGGATCACGACCGTCACCCACCAGGGCAGATCGCCGAGCGAGGACAGACAGATCAGCGCCGCCCCCATGATCGCCTTGTCGGCGATGGGGTCGGCGATCTTCCCGAAGTCGGTGACCAGGTCGTAGGTGCGCGCCAGATGCCCGTCGAACAGGTCGGTGATCATGGCGACGGCGAAGGCGGCCCAGGCGAGCGAGCGCCAGGCCGGGTCGTATCCGCCGCCGGCCAGCATCAGAGCGACGAAGCCGGGGACCAGGAGCAGCCGGAGCATGGTCAGCAGGTTGGCGACGTTCCACACGCTGGCCTGGTTGACGGCGGCAGCGGCGATCTTCCCGCCGCGCACGGGCCTCTCAGCGTCACGGGAGCCGGAACTCCCGGCATCGAAACTCCCGGCACCGCAGCCCCCGGCGCCGACGCTCTCAGTACCAGCGTGCTGCGGACCGGAGACGTCCTGAGCGGCACCGGCACCGGAGGTGGTGGCGGCGGAGCCCGGGGCGCCCTGTGCGCCGGAGGAGCCGCCCGCGGCGGACGCCGGGACTCCGGTCATCTGCCGGCCTCCTCACTCCACGCGGGCGAGCCCTGCAGCGGCTCGGCCACCAGGTCGACACCCTCGGTACCGACCACCTTCGCCTCGACGATACGACCGGCCCGCAGCCCTTCGCCGCTGGTGAGCAGCACCTGCCCGTCCGTCTCCGGCGCCTGGTGGGCCGCACGGCCGTAGGCGCCGTCCTCGCCGTCGACGGACTCCACGAGGACGTGCACGGTCTCACCGAGGCGCTCCTCGGCCCGCTGCGAGACGAGTTCCTCGGCGAGCCGGGAAACCCGCGCGAGCCGCTCGGCGACGACGTCCTCGTCGAGCTTGTTGTCGTACGTCGCCGCCTCGGTGCCCTCCTCGTCCGAGTACCCGAAGACGCCGATCGCGTCGAGCCGCGCGCCGTTCAGGAAGCGCTCCAGCTCGGCCAGGTCGGACTGGGACTCGCCGGGGAAGCCGACGATGAAGTTGGAGCGGACGCCGGCCTGCGGGGCCTTGCCCCGGATGGTGTCGAGCAGTTCCAGGAAGCGGTCGGTGTCGCCGAAGCGGCGCATGGCCCGCAGCACGCCCGGGGCTGAGTGCTGGAAGGACAGGTCGAAGTACGGGACGACCTTCGGCGTGGAGGTCAGTACGTCGATCAGGCCGGGGCGCATCTCGGCCGGCTGGAGGTAGCTGACGCGCACCCGCTCGATGCCGTCGACCTCGGCCAGCTCCGGCAGCAGGGACTCCAGGAGGCGGATGTCGCCCAGGTCCTTGCCGTAGGAGGTGTTGTTCTCGGAGACCAGCATGATCTCCTTAACGCCCTGTTCGGCCAGCCACCGGGTCTCGTTCAGCACATCGCTCGGGCGGCGTGAGATGAAGGAGCCGCGGAAGGAGGGGATGGCGCAGAAGGAGCAGCGCCGGTCGCAGCCGGAGGCGAGCTTGACCGAGGCGACCGGGGAGCCGTCCAGCCGACGGCGCAGGGGCGCACGTGGGCCGGAGGCGGGCGCGACGCCCTCCGGGAGGTCGGCAGGACCGTGCCCCGGCAGGGCCACCGACACGGCCGACTCCTGTCGCTCGGCCGGGCTGATGGGCAGCAGCTTGCGCCGGTCGCGCGGGGTGTGCGAGGCGTGGATGCCGCCGTTGAGGATGGTCTGCAGCCGGTCGGAGATGTCGGCGTAGTCGTCGAAGCCGAGTACGCCGTCCGCTTCGGGCAGCGCCTCGGCGAGTTCCTTGCCGTACCGCTCGGCCATGCAGCCCACCGCCACGACGGCCTGGGTTCTGCCGTGGCCCTTGAGGTCGTTGGCCTCAAGGAGGGCGTCGACGGAGTCCTTCTTGGCGGCCTCTACGAAACCACAGGTGTTGACCACGGCGACATCGGCGTCCCCGGCGTCCTCGACGAGCTGCCAGCCGTCCGTCTCCAAACGGCCTGCGAGCTCCTCCGAGTCCACCTCGTTACGGGCGCAGCCGAGAGTGACTAGTGCGACGGTACGGCGTTCAGGCATGGGCTCAAGACTACTTCGTCTCACCGACAGCCCACGTCGAAGGGGCTGGCCGATCATGGCCAACCCCTTGTGTACGTGCCCGCTCCGAACGGTTATCCGACTGCCGGGTCGCCCTTGGTGTAGGTCAGGCGCTCCACGGCTCCGGGCCGGAACTGGTCCTCGATCTTCTTGCCGTTGACGTAGAGCTGGATGGCTCCGGCGTCACCGAGGATCAGGTTGATCTTGGAACTGTCCTGGAAGGTCTTGGAGTCGCCCTTCTTCAGAAGCCCGTCGAACAGCATCCGGCCGTTGTGGTCCTTGGCCGAGATCCAGCTGCGTCCGCCTACCGCGCCGACCTGGACGGTGACCTTGTCCTGGGGGGCGGCGGCAATCGCGCTGTCGGAGGGCTGGGGGGTGTTGTCGGGCTTGCTTTCCTTGGGGGTCGGCGAGGCCGACTTCTTGGTCGTCGGGGTGGCTCCCCCGGCGACCGACTGCTTGGCGTCGTCGCCGTTGCCGCCCTTGAAGGCGGTGAAGCCGACGAAACCGATCACGACGACGATCGCGGCGACCATGGCCGCCGTCCAGTTGGGTCCTCGGCGCTCGGGGCGGATACGTTCCGCCTCGAACAGCGGAGCGGCGGGCGTCGGCGCGGGCCGCCCACCACCGTGCTCGGCCGCGAACTGCGCCAGCAGCGGCTCGGGGTCGAGGCCGACGGCCTTGGCCAGGGTCCGGATGTGCCCGCGGGCGTAGACGTCGCCGCCGCAGGGGGCGAAGTCGTCGGCTTCGATGGCGTGCACGATGGCGATGCGGACCCGCGTGCTCCCGCTGATGTCGTCGACGGTCAGCCCGGCGGCGATGCGGGCCTGCTTGAGGGCTCGGCCTACGGAGGGGCGGTTTTCCTCGGGCACGTCTGGGAACGGACGCTCGTCTTCAGGGGAGTTGCTGCCGATGGACACGGGGGCGCCTTTCGAGCGTGTAGCCACCTGTGCTGGAAGTTCAGTCTAGGGGGGGTACGAAAGGGTGGGGCAACCGGGCGGTGGGACTTTGTACGCCATCGGTATGGCCGGGCATCTCGATGGCGGGTCAGGCGTGCGCCCCAGGGTGGGGTACCCACCTTTCCTCTCGCTCAACTTGACGTTCGTCAAAGGGAAACGGTTGCCCGACGATCTCTAACGGGTGGATCACGACAGTGACTCCCCACGGTCTCCAGGCGCCCGCAGCCCTGAGGCAGATGTACCCCTTCAGCCCCCGCGGATCACAGCGAGCACTCCGTCCAGCTCATCGGGTTTCACCAGAACGTCGCGCGCCTTGGACCCCTCGCTCGGCCCGACGACGCCGCGCGACTCCATGAGGTCCATGAGCCGGCCGGCCTTGGCGAAGCCCACCCGTAGCTTGCGCTGGAGCATGGAGGTGGAGCCGAACTGAGTGGAGACGACCAGTTCCGCCGCCTGGCACAGCAGGTCGAGGTCGTCGCCGATGTCCTCGTCGATCTCCTTCTTCTGCTTGCTGCCCACGGTGACGTCGTCCCGGAAGACCGGCGCCATCTGGTCCTTGCAGTGCTGGACGATCACCGCGATCTCGGCTTCGGTCACGAACGCGCCCTGCATACGGGTGGGCTTGTTGGCCCCCATTGGCAGGAAGAGGCCGTCACCCTTGCCGATGAGCTTCTCGGCGCCGGGCTGGTCGAGGATGACGCGGCTGTCGGCCAGCGAGGAGGTGGCGAAGGCGAGCCGGGAGGGCACGTTCGCCTTGATCAGACCGGTGACCACGTCGACCGAAGGCCGCTGGGTGGCGAGCACCAGGTGGATACCGGCCGCCCGCGCGAGCTGCGTGATCCGCACGATCGCGTCCTCGACGTCGCGGGGGGCGACCATCATCAGGTCGGCGAGCTCGTCGACGATCACCAGCAGATACGGGTAGGGCTGCAGTTCCCGCTCACTGCCCTCGGGCGTCTTCAGCTTGCCGGTCCGCACCGCCTCGTTGAAGTCGTCGATGTGCCGGTAGCCGAACGCGGCCAGGTCGTCGTAGCGCAGGTCCATCTCGCGTACGACCCACTGCAGCGCCTCGGCGGCCCGCTTCGGGTTGGTGATGATCGGCGTGATCAGGTGCGGGATGCCCTCGTAGGCGGTCAGCTCGACCCGCTTGGGGTCGACCAGGACCATCCGTACGTCCTCCGGGGTGGCTCGCATCATGACCGAGGTGATCAGGCAGTTGATGCAGGACGACTTGCCGGAGCCGGTGGCGCCCGCGACGAGCACGTGCGGCATCTTCGCCAGCGAGTGCATGACGTAGCCGCCCTCGACGTCCTTGCCGAAGGCGACCAGCATCGGGTCGTCGTCCTCTGCGGACTCGGCGAGCCGCAGCACGTCACCGAGGTTGACCATCTCCCGGTCGGTGTTGGGGATCTCGATGCCGACGGCGGACTTGCCGGGGATCGGGCTGATGATCCGCACGTCGGGGCTGGCGACGGCGTACGCGATGTTCTTGGTGAGCGCGGTGATCCGCTCGACCTTCACGGCGGGCCCGAGCTCGACCTCGTACCGGGTGACGGTCGGACCGCGGGTGAAGCCGGTGACACGCGCGTCCACCTTGAACTCGGAGAACACGGTGGTGAGCGAGGCGACGACCCGGTCGTTGGCCTCGCTGCGCGCCTTGCCCGGCCCGCCCCGGGTGAGCAGGTCGAGGGAGGGCAGCGCGTAGGTGATGTCTCCGGAGAGCTGGAGCTGCTCGGCGCGCGGGGGCAGGTCGCGGGGCTTTTCGGGGGCCGGCTTGGTCAGGTCGGCGACGACCGGTTCGACCTTGAGCTTCTCCTGCTTGGGCCGCGCGGCCGGGACCGGACTCGGACTCGGGGCCGGCACGGGCGTGGGCGCGGTGTCCTCGCGGTCGCCGACGCTGACGCCCTGGGTGAGGTCGGCGACGAGCGGCGAGGGCGGCATGCCGTGCATGACCGCGCCGTCGAGCGCGGCGGCAGCGGCCGCGGCGACGTCCACGGCGTCCATCGGACGGCCCATGTCCGGCTGCGGCACGGCGGAGCGCCGCGGGCGGCCACGGCGCTTGGCGAGGGCGTCCTGCTCGGCGCCCTCAGGGTCGTAGTCCCGGGGGGCGCTGGAGCGCCTGCGGGAGCGCGCGGGCAGCGCCTCGCGCCACTGCTCGTCGTAGCGCTCGTCGTCCCCGTTGTTGTCGGTGTACTCGTCGGGTTCGGGGTCGTGCAGCAGCCCGAGGTGGATGCCGAGCACGCGCAGCCGCTGCGGGATCGCGTTCACCGGGGTCGCGGTCACGACGAGCAACCCGAAGATCGTGAGCAACGCGAGCAGCGGTACGGCGAGGACGTCGGTCATGGTGTACGTCAGCGGGGTCGCCGCCGCCCAGCCGATGAGGCCGCCGGCGTCCCTTATGCCCTGCATGCCGTCGCTGCGGGCGGGTGAGCCGCAGGCGATGTGGACCTGGCCGAGCACGCCGATGATGAGCGCGGACAGGCCGATCACGATCCGGCCGTTGGCCTCCGGCTGCTCCGGGTGGCGCATGAACCGTACGGCGATCGCCGCGAGCAGTATCGGCACCAGCAGGTCGAGGCGGCCGAAGGCGCCGGTGACCAGGATCTCCACCAGGTCGCCGACCGGGCCACGCAGGTCGGCCCAGGTGCCGGCGGCGACGATCAGGGCGATGCCGAGCAGAAGCAGGGCGATGCCGTCCTTGCGGTGGGCCGGGTCCAGGTTCCTGGCTCCCTGTCCTATGCCGCGGAAGACGGCGCCGACGGCGTGCGCGAGGCCGAGCCAGAGGGCGCGCACCAGGCGGTAGACGCCCCCGGTGGGGCTGGGCGCCGGCCTGGGCGCCGGCGCGGACTTCTTCGCCGCGGTCCTCTTGGCGGGCGCCTTCTTGGCCGGGGCTTTCTTCGCGGCGGCCCTTTTCGCCGGAGCCTTCGAGGGAGCGGCCTTCTTCGGGGGCTGCTTCTTGGCTGCCGAGGGACGTGAGGCCATGGGTGTGAGGTTACCGGGGGATGCGACAGGGGACACGCGTGCCCACTGCTTCACCCGTTCGTGTCGCCCTTACCGGGACACGGAACTGACGCGCACTCATGGGCAACTGTGGCCGCCTTCGCGGTCAGTTCTGCGACGGAAGCGGTGGAGTGCCGCCGCCGGTGCCCGGTTCGAGGGCGTCCAGCGCCCGGCGCAGGCCGGTGAGTTTGCGCTCCAGATGGGCCGCCGTGGCCACCGCCGCCGCGTCCGCTGACTCGTCGTCCAGCTGCTTGGACAGCGCCTCGGCCTGCTCCTCGACGGCCGCGAGCCGCGCGGACAGTTCGGCGAGCAGCCCCGCGGACTCCTTGCCGGCGACCGCGTTCTTGCCGCCGCCCTCCAGTTGGAGCCGAAGCAGCGCCGCCTGCTCACGGAGCTGGCAGTTCTTCATGTACAGCTCGACGAACACCGAGACCTTGGCGCGCAGCACCCACGGGTCGAAGGGCTTGGAAATGTAGTCCACCGCGCCCGCCGCGTAGCCCCGGAAGGTGTGGTGCGGGCCGTGGTTGATCGCGGTGAGGAAGATGATCGGGATGTCCCGGGTCCGCTCCCGCCGCTTGATGTGGGCCGCGGTTTCGAAACCGTCCATGCCCGGCATCTGGACGTCCAGCAGAATGACCGCGAAGTCGTCCGTGAGCAGTGCTTTGAGCGCTTCCTCCCCGGACGATGCCCGCACCAGTGTCTGATCGAGCGCAGAGAGAATGGCCTCCAGCGCCAGCAGATTCTCCGGCCGGTCATCGACCAGGAGGATCTTGGCCTTCTGCACCATGGCCCGCCCTCCTCGCCCCGGCGGTACACCGGGCGCCGCCCCAGGGGACGACTCCCTTTCGCCGCCCGTCCTTGTGCCGGTCATGGTAGCCGCACCCCGCCTGTCGCCACACCCTGTCACTGCGATGTCACTGTGCACGTAGCAGAAACGCAGCCGGGGACCAGAAGGTTCCCCCCATCCCGCACTTCTACACGGGTTCCACCACCCTGAGTCAGCAACTTCCCGTGCACACGGAAGGTTCCCGCAACGTTCACATCACGCCCGGTCGTTGCGGTCACTCCTCGCGCATCCACTTCTCCATCACCGCCAGAAGATGATCGGGGTCGACCGGCTTGGTGACGTAGTCGGAGGCGCCGGACTCGATCGCCTTCTCCCGGTCACCCTTCATCGCCTTGGCGGTCAGCGCGACGATCGGCAGCCCGGCGAACTGCGGCATCCGACGGATCGCCGTGGTCGTCGCATAGCCGTCCATCTCGGGCATCATGATGTCCATCAGTACGACCGTGACATCTTCGTGCTGTTCCAGGACCTCGATGCCCTCGCGGCCGTTCTCGGCGTACAGCACCGACAGGCCGTGCTGCTCCAGGACGCTGGTGAGCGCGAAGACGTTGCGGATGTCGTCGTCGACGATCAGCACCTTCTCCCCGCCGAACCGCACGCCCCGGCGCGGCGCCGGGGTCGTGGCCTCCTGCTCGGCGAGCACCGGCCACGACTCGGCCATCTGGGGAGTGATCCGGCGCCGGCGCCGGAAGAGCGCGGCGGCACCGTTCTGGGTCTCCTGGTACGACCTCACCTCGGCCGGCGTCTCGACCTCCGTGCCGGACAGCCCCGAGGCGTGGTTCTGGGAGGCGACCAGGTCCCCGGCCTCCAGGGCGGGCACGGACTGCTGGTAGCCCTGCGGCGGCAGTTCGCTGGGGTGCAGCGGCAGATACAGGGTGAACGTCGAGCCGCGGCCCGGCTCGCTCTGTGCGTGGATCTCACCGCCGAGCAGCTGCGCGATCTCCCGCGAGATCGAAAGACCGAGGCCCGTACCGCCGTACTTGCGGCTGGTCGTGCCGTCGGCCTGCTTGAACGCCTCGAAGATGACCCGCATCTTGCTGGCCGCGATGCCGATACCGGTATCGGTCACCGAGAACGCGATCAGCGGCGCGTCCGGATCGCTGAGCGAGCCGGCCTCCAGGAGCTGCTCCCTGATCCCCACCGGCACATCGCCGACGGCCGGCCGGATCACCAGCTCCACCGACCCGGAGTCGGTGAACTTCACCGCGTTGGACAGCAGGTTCCGCAGCACCTGCAGAAGCCGCTGTTCGTCCGTGTGCAGGGTGGCGGGCAGCTCCGGAGAGACCCGCACCGACAGGTCGAGGCCCTTCTCCGCAGTCAGCGGCCGGAAGGTCGCCTCCACGTAGTCCACGAGCTGGACCAGTGCGATGCGCGTCGGGGAGACGTCCATCTTGCCCGCCTCGACCTTCGACAGGTCGAGGATGTCGTTGATCAGCTGGAGCAGGTCGGAGCCGGCGCCGTGGATGGTCTCGGCGAACTCCACCTGCTTCGGGGAGAGGTTGCCCTCGGGGTTGTCGGCGAGCAGCTTGGCCAGGATCAGCAGCGAGTTGAGCGGGGTGCGCAGCTCGTGGGACATGTTGGCGAGGAACTCGCTCTTGTAGCGCATGGAGACGGCGAGTTGCTCGGCACGCTCCTCCAGGACCTGCCTGGCTTCCTCGATCTCGGTGTTCTTCACCTCGATGTCGCGGTTCTGCCGGGCCAGCAGCTCGGCCTTCTCCTCCAGCTCCGCGTTGGACGCCTGGAGGGCCTTCTGCCGGTTCTCCAACTCCGCCGACCGCTCCCGCAGTTGCTCGGTCAGCTCCTGCGACTGCTTCAGCAGCACCTCGGTCTTGGTGTTGACCGAGATGGTGTTGACGCTGGTCGCGATCATCTCGGCGATCTGGTTGAGGAAGTCCTTCTGGATCTGCGTGAACGGCGTGAAGGACGCCAGCTCGATCACGCCCAGAACATTGCCCTCGAACAGCACCGGAAGCGCGATCACCTGCGCCGGCGGGGCCTCGCCGAGCCCGGAGGAGATCTTCAGATAGCCGTTGGGCGCCTTCTCCACCAGGATCGTGCGCTTCTCCTTGGCGGCCGTCCCGATCAGCGCCTCACCGGGCCGGAACGACGTCGGCATGGAGCCCATCGAGTAGCCGTACGACCCCTGCATGCGCAGCTCGTAGGCGTCCTCGGTCTCGGCGCTCAGATCCTTGCCGTCGACCAGGGGCATCGTCAGGAAGAACGCGCCGTGCTGCGCGGTGACCACCGGCGTCAGCTCGCTCATGATCAGCGACGCCACGTCCGCCAGGTCGCGGCGGCCCTGCATCAGCGCGGAGATACGCGCCAGGTTGCCCTTGAGCCAGTCCTGCTCCTGGTTGGCGACCGTGGTGTCGCGCAGGTTGGCGATCATCTTGTTGATGTAGTCCTGGAGTTCCTGGATCTCGCCGGAGGCGTCCACGTCGATCTTCAGGTTCAGGTCGCCGCGGGTCACCGCGGTCGCCACGCGCGCGATGGCACGCACCTGCCGGGTCAGGTTCCCGGCCATCTCGTTCACGGACTCGGTGAGGTCCCGCCAGGTGCCGTCGACGTCACGCACGCGTGCCTGACCGCCCAACTGCCCCTCGGTGCCCACCTCACGGGCGACCCGGGTGACCTCCTCGGCGAAGCTGGACAGCTGGTCGACCATCGTGTTGATCGTCGTCTTCAGCTCAAGGATCTCGCCGCGGGCGTCAATGTCGATCTTCTTGGTCAGGTCACCCTTGGCAATGGCCGTGGTGACCATCGCGATGTTGCGCACCTGACCGGTCAGGTTGGACGCCATACCGTTCACCGACTCGGTGAGGTCCTTCCACGTACCCGCCACACCCGGTACGTGCGCCTGGCCGCCCAGGATGCCGTCCGTGCCCACCTCACGGGCCACCTTGGTGACCTGGTCGGCGAACGAACTCAGCGTCTTGACCATCGTGTTGATGGTGTCGGCGAGCTGGGCGACCTCACCGCGCGCCTCGATGGTGACCTGCCGGGTCAGGTCGCCGTTGGCGACCGCCGCCGACACCTGGGAGATGTTCCGCACCTGCATGGTCAGGTTGTTGGCCATCAGGTTCACGTTGTTGCTGAGGTCCTTCCAGATGCCCGTGACACCCGGAACGTGCGCCTGCCCGCCCAGGATGCCCTCGGTACCCACCTCGCGGGCCACCCGGGTCACCTGTTCGGCGAAGCTGGACAGCTGATCAACCATGGTGTTGACCGTCGTGACGAGCTCAAGGATCTCGCCCTTCGCGTCAACAGTGATCTTCTTCGACAGGTCGCCCTTGGCAACGGCCGTCGTGACCTCGGCGATGTTGCGCACCTGGATGGTCAGGTTGTTCGCCATGAAGTTCACGGACTGGGTGAGGTCCTTCCAGGTGCCCGCGACTCCCTGCACCTCGGCCTGGCCGCCGAGGATGCCCTCGGTGCCCACCTCGCGCGCGACGCGCGTGACCTCCTGGGCGAACGACGACAGCTGGTCGACCATCGTGTTCAGGGTGTTCTTCAGCTCCTGGATCTCCCCGCGCGCGTCCACGGTGATCTTCTGGGAGAGGTCACCCCGGGCGACCGCGGTCGCCACCTGGGCGATGTTGCGCACCTGGGCGGTGAGGTTGCCGGCCATGCCGTTCACCGAGTCCGTCAGGTCGCGCCACACACCGGCCACACCGGGTACCTGCGCCTGACCGCCGAGGCGGCCCTCCGTACCCACCTCACGGGCCACCTTGGTGACCTGGTCGGCGAAGGCGGAGAGTTGATCAACCATCGTGTTGATCGTGCTCTTCAGCTCAAGGATCTCGCCGCGGGCGTCGACGTCGATCTTCTGGGACAGGTCTCCTCGCGCCACCGCCGTCGTCACCTGGGCGATCTGCCGTACCTGCGAGGTGAGGTTGCCGGCCATGAAGTTGACGGAGTCCGTGAGTTCCTTCCAGGTACCCGAGACGCCGTCCACGCGGGCCTGACCGCCCAGCCGGCCCTCCGTGCCCACGTCCCTGGCCATCCGCGTGACCTGGTCGGCGAAGCTGGACAGCTGGTCCACCATCGTGTTCACGGTGTTCTTCAGCTGGAGCATCTCGCCGGAGACGTCGACCGTGACCTTCTGGGAGAGGTCACCGTTGGCCACCGCCGTCGTCACCTGGGCGATGTTGCGCACCTGGCCGGTGAGGTTGCGGAACGCGGTGTTGACGGAGTCGGTCAGGTCCTTCCAGGTACCGGCGGCTCCGGCCACCTGCGCCTGGCCGCCCAGTTCACCCTCGACACCGATCTCCCGGGCCACGCGGGTGACCTCGGCACCGAACGACGACAGCTGGTCAACCATACCGTTGACGGTGTTCTTCAGCTCCAGCATCTCGCCGGCCACGTCCACGGTGACCTTCTGCGACAGGTCACCGTTGGCCACCGCCGTCGTCACCGCGGCGATGTCCCGTACCTGGGTGGTGAGGTTCCGGAAGACCGTGTTGACGGAGTCCGTCAGGTCCTTCCAGGTGCCCGCCGCGCCCGGCACGTTCGCCTGGCCGCCGAGCCGCCCCTCGGCACCGACCTCGTTGGCCACACGCGTGACCTCGTCCGCGAAGATCCGCAGCGTCTCGGTCATCTGGTTGATCGTCTCGGCGAGCTGGGCGACCTCACCGCGCGCCGGAACGGTCACCTTGCGCGACAGGTCACCGTTGGCGACCGCGGTGGTCACCTCGGAGATCCCGCGCACCTGGGCCGTCAGATTGCCGGCCATGGTGTTGACGGAGTCGGTGAGCTCCTTCCACGTACCCGCGACCCCGGGCACATGAGCCTGGCCGCCCAGGATGCCGTCCGTACCCACCTCACGGGCGACCCGGGTCACCTCGGAGGAGAAGGCCGACAGCTGGTCCACCATCGTGTTGACGGTTTCCTTCAGCTCAAGCATCTCGCCGGCGACCTGAACCGTGACCTTCCGGGACAGATCACCCTTGGCGACCGCGGTCGTCACCAGCGCGATGTCCCGCACCTGGGCCGTCAGCCGGTACGCCATCGTGTTGACCGAGTCCGTGAGGTCCCGCCATGAACCGGACATACCGCGCACTCGGGCCTGCCCGCCCAGCTTGCCCTCGGTACCCACCTCGCTGGCCACGCGAGTGACCTCGTCGGTGAACGTCGACAGCTGGTCGACCAGGTTGTTGACGGTCCTGCCGACCTTCAGGAACTCGCCCCGCAGCGGATGTCCCGCCCCGTCCGGCGACGGCGACGGCGACCGCAGATCCATACGTGGCGACAGGTCGCCCTCGGCCACCGCAGTCAGGACCCGGCTCACCTCGGAGACCGGCCGTACGAGGTCGTCGACGAGGGCGTTGGAGTTGTCCACGGCGGCCGCCCAGGAGCCTTCGCAGGCGCCCGTCTCCAGCCGTTCCGTGAGTTTTCCCTCACGTCCGACCACACGCCGTACCCGGGACAGCTCACCCGTGAGGTGGAGATTGCGGTCGGCCACCTCGTTGAAGACCGCCGCGATCTCCGACATCACGCCGTCGCCGGTCACCGTGAGCCGCTTCCGGAAGTTCCCGTCGCGCATCGCCACGAGAGCCACCAACAGCCGGTTCAGGGCAGCCGTGTCCACCGCCGTGGTCCCGTCACCGCCCCGCTGCCTGCTCAGGGACGGTCCGCCTTTCGCACGCGCCTTAGTGCCCCGCGCCGCTGCGCCAGACTCCACTGTGTCCCT
Organism: Streptomyces sp. NPDC005866; assembly: GCF_040629895.1. Taxonomy (NCBI): domain Bacteria; kingdom Bacillati; phylum Actinomycetota; class Actinomycetes; order Kitasatosporales; family Streptomycetaceae; genus Streptomyces; species Streptomyces sp. NPDC005866. Next base: position 4,241 of record NZ_JBEXWP010000009.1, on the reverse strand, counting down.
CCCGCAGGGGTCGACCGTTACCACTGTGCTCGTACCACTGTGCTCGGATACCGCCATAGTCGGCGTACCGCTTACTTCGGCGTACCTGTTACTGCTGCGTCGTTCTGCCGGATCGGATCCGGCCACACCAGGGGCTGCTGCCCGCCGTACTCGGAACGCATTCAGCCTGCCCGGACCTTCATCGGAAGCTTGCCCAGTGTTTCACCCCGGCAGAACCAGGCCATAACAGTTCGGCAGCTTCGCACATCGTCCGCACACCTTGGGGGCGTAAACACCGCGACCGGCATCCGCTCGGACGGCGAAGGTAAGTAACCTTGCATCCGGCTGTCCAGCCTCACCGGTTCGTCCGGCCTGGGCGGTGGCACGAGCACGAGCGGGCATTCGGAGGGGCGGCCGCAGACCATGACCACCGGAGTGATCCCCGGGGGACACAACCCGGAGCCACGGCCCACGGGCGGGCGGATGCCGCATCAGCGGCAGGAGCCGGCCGGCCAGGGAAGCCCGTATGTCGAGAACCGGTCGAGGAGTTCTGTGATCACCGCGCGCGCGGCCGCCAGCTTCGAGCCCGTCGGGCGATCGGTCGCGACCGCCCGGGCCTTCGTCCGGGACACGCTCCAGGGCTGGGGCTTCGCGGATGTCATCGACGACGCCGTGGTCCTCACCAGCGAACTGGTGACCAACGCGGTCGTGCACGCGGGCACCCACGCCGACGTCCTGTGCCTGCGCGCCGACGACGGGGTGCGCATCGAGGTCGGCGACCGCTACCCGGAACGCGAGGTCCCGCTCCAGGGCTCCGCCGTCAACATGGGCAGCCCCGACCGCGAGGGCGGCCGCGGACTCCAGCTCTGCGCGGCCCTCGCCGCTCGCTGGGGTGTCGAGTACACGCCCACGCACAAGAATGTCTGGTTCCAGCTCGACCTCCCCGAGCGCCCGGTGGGCACCCGCGCGGCCGGACCGGCCCTCCCCGCCGACCTGCTGCCCCTGGCCGACGGCCGGGTCCGGGTCGCGGTCGTCCAGATCGACCGCAAGGGCTCCGTCACGGCCTGGAACGAGGACGCAGAGGAACTCTTCGGACACACCGCCGCCGAGGTCACCGGCAGGCCGCTGACCGACCTCGCCGCCTGGCCGCACACCCCGGGCACCGGCACCGGCGTCGCGGAGGCGCTCCAGCTCTCCCGCTGGGAGGGCAGTTACGGCATCCGCGGCGCCGACGGCCGCGTCACTGCCGTCTATGCCTCGCACCTGAGGGTCCGCGACACGGGCGGTGAGCCCTCCACCGTCTGCCTGCTGGTACGCGACCACGAACGCGCCGTCCTCCAGACCCCGTTGCGCCATCCCGCCTCCGACGCCGGCGTCGCCCCCGACGGCCAGAGCAGCGACCCCTTCGAGGTGTTCATCGGCTCGCCGGCCCCGGACGACCTCGACGGCCTCCTCCAGCGCACGGTCGAGCGCGCCCGCGACATGCTCGACGGCGACTCCGCGTTCCTGCTCCTCGCGACCGACGACGAGACCGAGTTGGAGGTCCGTGCCTCCACCGGTCTGCCCTCCGCCCGTCAGCGCTTCGCGCGCGTGCCCGTCGAAGCCGGCCCCGGCCGCTACAGCTCGGCCCGTATGCCGGCCGTCCACGACGATCTGACGGCCGTTCCGGGCGCGGTCCCCCTCCTGGGCGGCACCGGCATGCGCTCGGTCGTCACGGTCCCGCTGAAGGTCGAGGGCCGTCTTACGGGCTCCCTGGGCGTCGCGGCGGAGGCCCCCGGCAGATACTCCAACGAGGAGGCGCTGCGCCTCCAGTTCGCCGCCGACCGCATCGCCCTGGCCGTCGAGTCGGCCCGCCTGGGCGAGCTGGAGCGGCTGCGCCGCGGCTCGCTCAGCTTCCTCGTCGAGGCCTCCGACCTGCTCGCCGGCACCCTGGACCGCGACCAGACCCTCGCCCTGATGGCACAGATGACGGTCCCGACCCTCGCCACCTGGTGCGCGGTCTACACGATCGCCGACCAGGCCTCCGAGCCGTACCTGTCGTACGTCCTGCACGAGGACGAGGAACTCATCGACGGCATCAAGTCGTTGCTCGCCAAGGTACCCTCGCCGGACCCGGTGCCCACCCCGGGCGCCCGCGTCTGGACGGTCCCCGGCGAACACGCCCACCAGGCCGCCCTGCGCACCTCCATGCGCAGCCTCGGCCTGACCGGCGGCCCCACCCGCCAGCTCTCCTCCGGCATCGGCCCGACGCTCGCCACGGCCTCGGCCGTGGGCGGCGAGACGGTGGTCCTCCCCCTGGTCGCCCGCAACCGCGTCATCGGCATGCTCACCCTGGGCAAGCCCGCCGACGACCACTTCCGCCAGGAAATCCTGGAACTCGCCGAGGACCTGTCCCGCCGGGCCGCTCTGGCCCTGGACAACGCCCGCCTGTACTCGGAGCGCACGGCCATCAGCCAGGCTCTCCAGCGCAGCCTCCTGCCCCCGGGGACCCCGCACATCGAGGGCGTCGAGGTCGAGGTCATCTACCGCGCGGCCGGCGAGGGCAACGAGGTCGGCGGCGACTTCTACGACGTCTTCCCCATCTCCGACGGCGCGTACGGCTTCGCCATCGGCGACGTCTGCGGTACGGGTCCCAACGCGGCCGCCGTGACGGGCCTCGCCCGGCACGCACTGCGCCTCCTGGCCCGTGAAGGCCTCAGCGGCCCCGCGGTCCTGGAGCGCCTCAACTCGGCCATCCTGGACGAGGGCTCCCGCAGCCGCTTCCTGACCCTCCTGTACGGCGAGATGCGTCCGCAGGAGGACGGCAGCGCGGAGATGAAGGTGGTCTGCGCCGGCCACCCGCTCCCGCTGCGCCTGCGCCAGGACGGCACGGTGGAGGCCGCCGCCGAACCGCAGCCGCTCCTCGGCGTCATCGAGGACCTGGAACTTTACGAGCAGACGGTCAACCTCGACCCTGGTGACGTCCTCCTGTGCGTCACGGACGGCGTGACGGAACGCCGGGAGGGCACGCGCATGCTCGGCGACGACGGCCTCGCGGACGTCCTGACGACCTGCACGGGCCTGACGGCCGGCGCGGTCGCCGCACGCATCATGCGCGCGGTGGAACGCTTCGCGTCGGACGCTCCGTCGGACGACATGGCGATTCTGGCGATGCGGGTCCCCGGCCTTCAGCAGGACTGAGGGCGGGGGGACGGAAGAGGACACAAAAAAGTCCCGCCCTTTCGGGCGGGACTTTTCGCTGGAGCCCCCAAACGGAATCGAACCGTTGACCTTCTCCTTACCATGGAGACGCTCTACCGACTGAGCTATAGGGGCCTGTTGCCTTTTTGAGGTTTCCCCCGCGGCAACGGAAGAGATCATACCCTGAACGGACCCGTGTTCCCAAACTCGTTCAGAAGGCGGGCTGCAGCAGTCCGCCGAGGGCGTTGCAGGCCGAGACGATCCGCTGCATCTCCCGCTTCGTCAACGAGGCGTCCACGGGCAGCGCCAGCGTCTCCTCGGCGGCCAGCTCGCTTTCCGGCAGCGAGACGCAGCGCCGGAACTCCGGCAGCCGGTGCACGGGCGTCTTCACCGGCACCCGGCAGTCAACCCCCTTGCCCCGCAGGGCCCGTGCGAAGGCGTCCCGGTCGGGCCGGCCGTTCCCCGGCACCCGCACGACGTACTGCTGGTAGGTATGCCCGTCACCACCGTCCGGCGTCCGCACCCCGCGCAGCTTCGCATCGAGGTAGGCCGCCCGCTGCCGCCGCTGCGCGATCTCGTCGTACGGCGCCTCGGACTCACCCTGCTCCAGCACCAGCAGCCCGTGCCGCTGCCCGAGCTCCCGCAACCGCCGGATGTCGGCCCACCGGCCAAAGCGATGGACCACAACCACGGCCGCGGACCGGGCAGTTACCGCCGATTCCACCGCCGGGACGTCGAGGCAGTAGGTCACCGGATCTATGTCGGCGAACACCGGAAGCGCACCGGCGAGTGTCACGGCCTCGGCGACTTCCACGTTCCCGAAGGCCGACACGATGACCTCGTCACCGACTCCGACACCGGCGGCCCTGAGCATTGCAGCAGTACCCATGCTTGGATGCTCAGCGCGCAACATGAACTTTGAGTTACGCATATCAAAAAAGGGTTGGACCCGGAACGGAAGTTCCGGGTCCAACCCTTTCAATAATCGTTCGGCGGTGTCCTACTCTCCCACAGGGTCCCCCCTGCAGTACCATCGGCGCTGTAAGGCTTAGCTTCCGGGTTCGGAATGTAACCGGGCGTTT